>PLLC01000077.1 GCA_003141195.1 Syntrophaceae bacterium | reverse complement strand
TCATCCCTGGCCGTTTATCTCCAACGTCTGGGCGTTGGCAGGCTTTCCCTGTATGCTTACGGGGTGACCGATGAAAGTTTCGCCCTCAACATGACCCGCTTCCGGAACGGGAACTGGGACTGGCGGAGGGCGCTGGCGTTAAATCAAACCGCCAACCTGGCCTGGATCGTCAGTACTATCATCGGGGGCTATGGCGGACAATTCATTCCCGCCGGGGCCTTCGGGATCGATTACGCGCTGCCCGCCATGTTCATCTGCCTGCTGGTCTTGCAGATCCGAGGCGGCCTTTATGTCCTGGTCGCCGTCCTCTCGGGATTTCTGGCCATTGCCTTCTCACTGCTCTTTCCGGGCAGTGCCTATATTGTGATGGCGTCGGTGACCGCCGCGACGCTCGGCGTCTTTCTGCGGAAGGGATGTGGCAAGGGAAGAGAAGGCGCGGAGGAATCGTGAAGACGGACTATCTGTTGCTGGTGCTGGGCATGGGAATCGTGACCTATCTGCCACGCTGGGTTCCCCTGATTTTTCTATCCCGCCGCCGCCTGCCGGAGTGGCTGCGACAGTGGCTGGATTTCATTCCCGCCGCTGTCCTGAGCGCCCTGATTCTGCCCGCGCTGGTGACGACCGGAGAACCCCGGCATCTGACCGTCTTTCAACCGGCCCTGCTGGTTTCCATCCCCACATTGATCTTTGCCTGGAAGACCCGTTCGTTGGCCGGAACGGTGGTCATCGGAATGGCCCTCTTCTGGGTCGCCGGAAGGTTTTTTCCATGAGCCTGTAGCGAGTCAGTAGAAATAAAGGTCTCCGCCGTTTCGGCAGGAAACCGGAGGTAAAAAGAGATCACGGGGCATGTTGCCGGGCAGCGGCGCCATGAGTGAAGAATATCTTGAGCGAGATCGGCGCCGCCCGGACGATCCGGAAGGCGTCAATGATCATGCTTGATTTCAAACAGCAATAATTGATGGGCATCTTCTCAATAATTATGATAAATATGCGAGCAATCATTACGGCAACACGGTTTCATCATGGCAGCCTTGGGATTTGCAGTCCGGTGGACGCCTGATGAGCCCAAATGGAAAAATAATTCTGCACATGACGCGGGAGGATCGATGCCCCTGAACGAAGCCGATACGAGAGCCAAATTGATCGACCCGGCCATTCACAAATGCGGCTGGACCGAGGATCTCATTCGGCGGGAAGAGACCGCAGGCACGATCGAAATCATCAACGGCAAGGCTCGGCGGCGCTCGCGGGGCAAGATCGACTACGTTCTTCGGGTCAAGGTGAACGTCGACACCCAGCCCGTCGCCCTGGCCCTCATCGAGGCCAAGAAGGAAAACCTCCCGCCCGGTCACGGCCTTGATCAAGCCAAAGGCTATGGCGAATGCCGACGGCATAACGTCCAATTCATCTTCACGTCCAACGGCCAACGCATCGCGGAGGTGTTGCGGGTGCAGATGGCTTCAGTCGAGAAGACCCGCGCGCCACTGCAAGAAGAACTGGCAACCATCAATGCCCTGCCGGCGGCTCTGTTGCGTCGGGCGTTCAGTGGGGAGTTGTGAAATGACAAAAAGAGAAAAGGAACACAGGGGAGAGACCCAGACCATCGACGGCGGCAGGGGTGAGATCGTCATCTACCAAACCGGGGAGGGAGGAGGCTGCCTTGAGGTGCGTTTGGAACAGGATTCCCTTTGGCTAAGCCTCAACCAGATCACCGCTGTATTCGAGCGCGACAAGTCCGTTATTTCCAGGCACCTGAACAATGTGTTCCGTGAAGGTGAACTCGACCGCGGGTCAACTGTTGCATTTTTTGCAACAGTTCAGGATGAAGGCGGGCGTACCGTCGAACGTCAGGTCGAGTATTTCAACCTCGACGTAATCCTTTCCGTCGGTTACCGGGTAAATTCCAAACGCGGCACGCAGTTCCGCATCTGGGCAACCCAAGTGCTGCGGGATCACCTGGTCAAGGGATATTCCGTAAATACAAAACGCCTGAAAGAACTCAAGCAGTCGTTGAAGTTGATCGGGCAGGTTCTGGAGCGGTACGACGTGACGTCGGACCAGGCCCGGGCTCTCCTCCAAGTGGTGACGGACTACGCCTTCGCCCTCGATTTGCTGGATGATTACGATCACCAGCGGGTTTCCGTTGCCCGCCTGAAGCCGGGGGAAGCCAGAGGCATTGACTATAATGAGGCGATGGCCGTCACCGGGGAGCTTCGCCACAAATTCGGCGGATCGGATCTTTTCGGAAGGGAAAAGGATCAGAGCCTGCGGGGATCACTTGGCGCGGTAATGCAATCCTTCGACGGCAAAGACCTGTATCCGAGCCTGGAGGAAAAGGCCGCACATCTTCTCTATTTTCTCGTCAAGAACCACAGTTTCGTGGACGGAAACAAGCGCATTGGCGCCGCCCTGTTTCTCTGGTTCATGGAGAAGAACGGCATCCTTTACCGCGCCGACGGTTCCCGACATATCGCCGACAACGCGCTGGTCGCCATCACGCTGATGATTGCAGAAAGCAGTCCGAACCAGAAGGACATTCTGACCAAAGTGGTCGTGAATCTGATCAAAGACAGGAAGTGACGGATGGCAAAGAGAAAAAAGGGGAAAGAAGTCGCCGCTGCGCTGGCAACCCTCCGGGGGAACAAGAACTCCGGATGATGGTGAAGCAGGCACATCATCGGCATGCCGGCGCTCCCCCAGCCCCCTCACCATTCGACATGCGGGTCCGCATCGGGTGGTGTTTTTGCTAAAGACAACTTCCTTAATTTGACAAACCTTATAGGAAGGTGTAGCTTTCGTCACGTAATCTATAAAAAATTCCGGGCGTTTTGAAGTCACCGCGAAGAATTTTATGCGACCCGTATATGACGCAAAAATAACATCGTCTGTTTGATGGGACAGCTTGATATATCTATGGTTACAGAGAGAAAGACACTTGTTTTGTTGGTGCTTTATACGGAAAATGTTGCAGTGTTGGGAACATTATGGGGAACTTTTGGCTCCGGCTGATTGTGGTGTTAGACTTTTTCTTTTGCCATAATCCATACATTACATTGCTGATTCACGCTGGGTAGGGAATCCTTATGGCCGATCAGAAGCAGCTCCAAGGCGAGAACCAGAACGAGTTCACGGGCGAGATTGTAGTGGCATCTCGTATCGTAGACTATCTGAGTTCGGGGTTATATAAATCACCAGCAGCCTGCCTCAAAGAACTTATCAACAATTCGTATGACGCTGATGCCACCGAAGTGAACGTATTCGTAAAGCCCGATGCAGACCGGATCATCATCGAAGATAATGGTTGCGGGATGGACAGAGCTGATTTCGAGAAGCATTTCAAACGAATCAGTGAGTCTTACAAACGGCAAGAGTCAGACGAAACCGAGTCTGGACGGCCAAAGATCGGTAAAATTGGCATCGGATTCATCGCAGCAAATGAGATCTGCGATGTCATGGAAATCCGATCCACCAAGAAAGGCAGTACAGAGCTCCTTGAGGTCTCCATCCGCTTCGATCTGATGAGGAAGGACATCGAAGAACGCAGACGTAACCAAGGCGAAGTCGCAAAAGGAGACTATCAAGGAACTGTATCAAAGACCGACCAGGAAAGTCACTTCACGCAGATCTTCCTAACAAACATCCGCGGAGAAGCACAAGTCATACTCGCTGGTGTCGCTGACAATGAATTCGTATCAGGCAAGAAGGCTCTTTACGGTCTATCAGCAGAATCGACAGCGAAGATTCTTACGGAAAAAGACATCAAGACGTGGAACGAATTCGACGCATATTCAAAAAATATCCTAGAAATTGGGTTGAACGTTCCCGTCCAATACTACAAAGAGTGGATACCAGAAAACTTGAGACCCAAGGTCAGAGATGTTGTGAAGGAAGCCTCATCTCTGAATTTCAGAGTGCACATCGATGGGAGCGAAATCAGGAAGCCGATTGTGTATAACCATTCCACCAATAACCTGATCAGCAGGTTCAACTTTAAAGGCGAGCACGTATCTGCACGCGGATACTTCTATGCCCAAGATAGTGCAATAAAACCCCAGGAGTTACAAGGTGTTCTCATCAGAATCCGAAATGCGGCTGTGGGTGAATATGACTCAAGCTTTCTGAACTTTACATCCAGCATTGGGCCTCTGTTCCAGTCATGGATCTCTGGTGAAATCATGGCTGATGATCGACTTGAAGAAGCCATGAACATCGATAGACGCACGTTACGCATTTCACATCCAGCATACGTCGAACTCCAGAAAGCGCTTCACAATCACATCGCAAATCTAATCAAGCAAGTACGTTCAGAGATCTATGGAACGAGGAACCAGGAAAGAAATGTTGGGAAGGCAAAGGACGTCGCTCGGAAGATCATCGAAGTAGCCGAGAAGGAGGTCGCCAGTATCTCCCCGAAAGCGGCCAACAATATGAAGAACGCCTGGTCAGACACCACACGATGGAAGACGAATCAGAAGTCCATATTGAGGAAATTCACCGTGGATCAGCTATACCGGATCGTGGTTGAAATAGCAGAAGAAATCCTTGAACCAGAGCAACTCGACAAGTTTCTAAGTCGGCTAACGGATCGGATTAAAAAGTGAATCGACGAAAACGCCCCGTTGATAAGGCAATGTCTGAAGTGCGCATAGAGAAAAATGCAATCCGGTCTCTATGGCTGGAAGCAGTAAAGGAGGTAGCCAAGGAGTATCCGGGCACAGATGTTCCCTGGTATCTCACACTCAGTGGTGCCGAAGCCCGCGACATACAGCTACTGATAGACGAGGGCCTCCTCTCCTTGACAGAGGTAGGGTCAATTAAGGAGAATGACCAGCACAAGGTGGTGGCGGTAGAAAGAAACAATCAGGCAATCCTGGAGCTTCAAAAGAAGCTGCCAGGCCTCAAGATAAAGCGAGCAGAATTCCGAGACCTCATACGTGGCGACGGCATCTTTTCTTGGCCTCAAGGTGACGACGAAAAGTACTGCAGGGCCCACATTGTTAACCTTGATCTCAACAACCCCCTCAGAGGAGCCACCTGCAATGGGGAAGTGACCTTCCCCGTGTTATCCTGGATCAGAAAGCTCTGCCAACTTCACGCCAGATCACCCCGTTATGACTGGACCCTTTGCCTGACACTCCATGGAGAAGTGGTCTGGCTGGAAGAAGTGAACACGTGGACCAAGAGTTTCCTCGCAGAAAACCTGCGCCGGGAGCCTGATTTCGCCAAAGGCTGTAGAGAATTCTTGGGAGAAGAACTCGTCACTCAGGTAACAGGCTGCTCCCCTATCGACTTCTCCACTCTTGATCGAACAGGGCAACAGAAAATCATCATGGTGATGGTTCCCAAGATGATAGCTAAATTAGTTCACAACGAAGGATGGAATGTCTCAACAGAACGAAACCTTAGCTATGGTCAAGCGGGATGCGCCCCGATGGTCACCTGGATAGTCAGGTTCACTTGGAGCTCAGATGGATCTGCAACACCCGATGCGCTCTACCGCGCCGCACTGAAGGATATATTATCCGGTGCAGGAGTTGTTACGGACAGAGGTCAAATCGAAACAGAATCATACTGTTAGGATACTGCTCAAGAATGGCATCAAACCGCTCATATTGGCGATCAAGAAAGCCAAAGAATGCACGCAAACTAGGTAGAGGATACCTTGTACGGTGTGATGCCCTCGACCTTCTGGGCAGTCTGCGGAACGAGTGTGCCGACATCGTCTTCCTAGACCCACCATTCAACCTCGGGAAGAAATACGGATCCCGTGGGGGCAAGGCCGACAGAAACAGTGAGTCAGAGTACGAACAGTTCATGCAAAGCGTACTAAGAGAATCCGTAAGAATACTCAGTCCTGGAGGCGCTCTATACCTGTACCACCTTCCACAATGGGCGATGAGACTCGGTGCCATCCTACACGGCGAAATGACCTTTAGGCACTGGATAGCAGTCTCTATGAAGAACGGATTCGTGCGTGGAAACCATCTCTATCCAGCTCATTACGCACTCCTCTACTTCACAAAAGGAGTGCCCAAGACGTTTAACCGCCCAAAAGTGCCAGCCGCAACGTGCCGAAGTTGCGGTCAGTTTGTAAAGGATTACGGAGGATACAAGCGCTACATCGAATCGGGCATTAACCTAAGCGATATCTGGGAAGACCTAAGTCCAGTGAGACATGCCAAATACAAGAAACGACCCGAGAACGAACTACCTTTGGAGCTTACGAACAGAGTAGTACAAATAAGCGGAGAGAAGAACGGCCTACTTGTAGATCCATTCGTAGGTTCAGGCACTTCCATCATTTCAGCCTATGATGCAAGTATGAGGTACGCAGTCGGCGACAGAGAGACCACATACTGCGATATCACTGAGGAACGGCTCAAAGAACACATTGAGAAGAAGATATTGAAAGTGTTGTGTGCAGAAAACCTACCTTGAGGAACCTTGCACAGACCAAAGCCCCACTCTATACCATACACGCGCGCTCATTCACGGGCTCGATCTGTTCTTGGGTAGTCCTTTTTCAACCACTCGAAATTTCGCATCGCGACACCACTTTAGTGCATTAAAGTGATTTAACAATATATTTTCATAAACTAAACGACCCTCGACTATAAGTCGAGGGGTTTTACGAGGGGTCGATTTCAAATCGACTGTCATCCGCAATCGATTCGCCCTCTTGCTCTTGAATATATTGTTGTATCAGCTCATCCGTTATATTACCGGAACTTACGGCAAGGTATCCGCGACCCCATAGATGCCTGCCCCAAAATTGCTTCTTCAGATGTGGAAACTCTGAAAGCAAAATCCGTGAGCTTATGCCTTTGAGCCATTGCATTATCTTGCTGATATCTTGAGCTGGACGGTAGGACAAAAACATATGTACATGATCACTCGACACCTTGCCTGTTATTATGTCAACTTCATGCTCCATAGCAATTTGCCGAAAAATGTCACGGGTTCGTATCGCTACTTGGCCCGTCAATACCCGTTTCCGGTATTTAGCTATCCAGACCACGTGAACTTTAAGGTCCGTCTTGGTATGAGCTCCTAACTGATAACGTCGCATAGCGACAGCTTATAAACTTTTCTTCGCCTAAAGGCGAGGGATTTCAACCATCCCCGAACGGGACATTAATACACCGAGAATCTTTTCATTTTCACCGTCGTTTTGGCAAGAAACCGGACGTAAAAAAAGATCGCGCATGTCAGCCGGGCAGCGGCGCCCTGAGAGAAAAGGCGACTGATCAGAAGGTAAAAAGGGCTAACCCCGGAGACGCCGTTCGCCGAGACGCATGGGAAGGAGCACGGCGAGGATGCAGAGGAGCAGGACGAGGGCGAACGAGACGATCAGCCAGATCCACTGCAGGCCGGACAGGCTCCGCCCATGGAAGTCCGCCATGAAGACCTGATAGACCGGTCCCGCCTCGAGAACGACCACCGCCGCGATGAACCCGGCCGCGAGCAGCATGAAGAGCAGCCCCCCGAAGCTGGTGACCGCCTGGGCCGGGTTTTCGGACTGGAAGTCGGGATAGGCCGCGCCGAGACCCACTCCCAGCGCCACCACGCCCGGCGTCATCAGGAAGACCGTGACGACGGACAGCGCCATCATGAACGGCGTGACTTGGAGCAGGATATTGGAACTCACGGTCAGGATCTCCGCGAGGATCAGCAGCGGAAGACCATAGACCGCAAATTTCACCCAGAGGAAGGTCTTGAGTGAGATCGGCGCCGCCCGGACGATCCAGAAGGCGTCGCCCTCGAAACTGACCGCCGGATAGACGAACCGGGCAGCGATCGCCGTCAGGACGAAGGCGGCCAGCCCCATGTTCAGGAAAGAAAAGATGTTCTGGAGGTAGATCGTCCGGATTTTCGATTGTCCCAGCGGCAGAACCGAAAAGTTGTAGAGGTAGATCGCAATCAGCGCCGCGATCAGAAAAAGCTGCGGCCACTGGGTCTGATCCCGGAAGAAGGTCCGGAACTCCTTGACGGTGAACGCCCATGCCGGTCCGGAGATCTTCTCGAAAAATGGATAGCGTGTCCCCCGCAGGCCATTCTTGTGCGGAAAGAGCTTCTCCGCCGTGGTCTGCGCCTTCGTGTAACCCTTGAAATAGAACGCCCCCGCCACCCAGGTCGCGACGATGGCGAGCGCCGCCGCGCAGCTCCAGGCGAGGGAGAGATGGAAGAGGGCCTCACCCTTGAGACCCGAAAGCGCCGCATTGAGGCTGTCGGAGGCCCAGGTCGTCGGAAGAAACGGTGAGCCGGGCGTCCCCATCTCCCGCAGATAGAGAAGCAGGGTGGCAAAGGTCTCCGGATTGACCAGCCTTTCCGGCCGCATGAGACGGAAGGCGGCGATGAGCGCAACGATCAGAAGCAGACCAAAGAAGACGAAGACCGTCCGGATCCGCCCTGCCGGAAGAAGGACGGCGGCGATGACGACCACGAGCGCGCTGATCGCGGAGGCGATCAGACAGAGCGGGATGAGCGCCATCCCCGCCGTCATATAGAAAAAAGGCCCCGCCTTGTAGACGATCCCATAGGAGAGAAAGACGGGCAGACTGAAGAGGATCACCATCCACGAGCTGTCGATCGTGCTTTCCAGCCAGCGCGCCAGAAAGATCTTCCCTCCCGAGACCGGCAGTGAATGGACCAGCAGCAGATCCCGGCTGAGGTAGAGCTTCGAGAGCGAGGCGACGATGCCGCTGAAGACGAGGAGCGAGAAAAAGGTCAACAGAACCATCGAGAGGAGCTTCCGGGCGAGGACGTCGCCAAACTCCTCAATCCCCTGAAAATAGGTCAGAACCCGGTAGAACATGAGGAAGGCCCCGACCCAGAAGGCAAGACCGATCGCAGCGAAAAGAAGATACCGGATCCGTCGGTTTCCGGAGCTCCGGGAGTCGCCGACGTTTTTGAAGGAGAGGAATCGGGGCCTAAGCAAATCGATGAGCTCATTCATGGTGATCCCAAACAAAGTCATCAAGGTCTCGAAAATGGGACGGCTTCGTAAAAAGCTCGCAGGCAAGGCGCGCGAATCCCGAGGAGTGAGGCGTCGGGGACATGTTCCGGAAGCCCAAAGGGATCGGAACGTGTCCCCGGAACCAGCCGCAACGACGAGGTATGAAGCGCAATGCAGCATCCGGACTTTTTACGATGTCGTCCTTCACGGCGTCTCCTTCCCGGTCAGCCTAAGGAAGACCTCCTCCAGATCGCCCTCCTGGAGAAGGGCCGTTCCCCGCAGATCGCCGGTGGTTCCCAGCGCCACCAGCCGCCCGCGATGGATGACACCGATCCGGTCGCAGAGGTCTTCGGCGATTTCCAGGGTATGGGTGGACATGAAGATCGTCGTTCCCTTGCAGGCCAGCTCCCGGAAGAGATCCTTGACCATCCGGATCCCGGCCGGATCGAGACCGACCATGGGTTCATCCACGATGATCACCCTTGGCTCGTGCAGCAGGGCCGAGGCGATGATCAACCGCTGTTTCATCCCGTGGGAGTAAGCCTCGATCAGGTGATCGGCCCAATCGTAGAGGGAAAACTGGATCAGGAACCTCTCGGCCTTCTGACGGAAGAGCCCATCTCCGAAACCGTAGAGATCGGCGACAAAACGCATGAATTCCATGCCGGTCAGCTTCTCGTAGAGGAAGGGCCGGTCGGGGATGAAACCGATAATCCGCTTGGCCGCCTCCGGATTCGCCTCCATCGCGATCCCGTCGATCCGGACCGTCCCCTCCGTCGGCCCCAGCACGCCCGCCATCATCCGGATCGTCGTCGTCTTTCCCGCCCCATTGGGTCCGATGAAACCGAAGATCTCCCCCTTCGCCACGCGGAGGTCCAGGTGGTCCACGGCCAGGGTGCTTCCGTACTGTTTGGTCAGGTCGGTCAATTCGATCATCGTTCCATCTCCAGAATCTCCAGCTTCAAGCGGCCGATCAGCCCCACCAGATCGAGCTGACGGTCGGCTTCGCCGCGGACGAAACGGATGTGAGTCACGTCCGCCGGCATCTGTCCCAGGACGGCGTCGGCCGTCACCCAACCGCCCCGGTCCTGGAGGTAAAGGACATTCCACGCATGATAAAAGAAACGGCCGCGCAGATACACCACCCCCGTCTCCACCTCAGCGGGCAGCCCGGCGGCCCGTGCAAAAGCCGCCAGCAGGACCGCGTGTTCGTTGCAGTCCCCGACGCGGTTTTCCAGTGTCTCCAGCGCGTTCGGAACGGAAAGGACAGGTCGTTTCTCCAGGTTCCCGTAGACCCAGGCCACTATTTTTCTCGCCTTCACATCCGGCATATCGCCAGGGGCGATGATTTCGGCCACTTTCTGCCGGATCTTCGGGTGATCCGATTGAATAAAGGGGGTGGGTTTGAGAAACGCCGCGAGGTCCTCGGCAGCGGCTCTCGCACGGACTGAAGGATCGGGAGGAGATTCGCGCCGGATCGTGAGCACACCGTTCCGATAGCCCTGACGGCCGCCGTCGAGAAAGAAAGAACCCTCCGGAAGACCCTCAACGCGGATCTTCAGGACCTTCAAGGCCGCGGCATCCTCAATGGGTTTCGATGAGGGGATGGAGGCGATCTCCGTCAGATCCGCACTGACCGCGCCTTCAAGGCCCGCCAATGCCTCCTCCCGCGTGACCCTCTCCAGGGCGATTCCCAGTATCCCCTCCTCCCGGAGCACCGAGCCTTCCGGGTCGACCCAGGCAATTTGTTTCATCCCCATGAAATCCACCGACAGTTTCCTGGCCTGCCGGCTTTTTCCCATGATCGTCAGGGGTTCTTCACCAAGGAGGGTCACACGCACCGGCCTCTGCCCGAGGGACGCCGGATCGAAGACCGGAAACGTCTTCCCCTCCCCCGTCTTGAGTCCCGCCGCCTCCACTGATTCCAGGATGGCCCCGCCCAGATAGGGCTGATCCGGAAGTGCGATGACGCTGAGCTTTTCCTCGCCCGGCCCGCCGATGCGAACGGTCAGTTTCTTCCCTGCTACCGCACCCCGGGCCGTGAACTTGAAAAGGTTCGACCCCAGGTCGAATTGAAAGTTAGAGAGCGTCCGGTCGGGTTTCAGCTCCGCCATCGTTCGGACCGTCAGGGGCTGGACAATTCCCATCGTATTGATCCGCATGAAGATATTTTCGGAAAAGCGAAACCCGTCTTCCGTTCTGGCGTAGGTCCGCTGCGCGTAGCCGATCTTCCGGCCGCCTTGGGTGATATTCATCCAGGCTTCCCCGACGGGAACGCCCGCCTGAATCGGAGTAACCGTCTCCCCGCCCCCGGAAAGAAGTTTCTCCGGAATACCCAGGCGAAAGATCAAAAGGACGCCGAAGAGGAGAATCGCTGCCCCTCCCGCATACCTGTGCCAATGGTTTCTCATCCCTGCCGCCTTACACCCCCGCAAAATCAACTTCTATCCGATGATCTTTGACGTTCTCGTAAAAAAGTCGCATTACCCGTCATTGCAAGCGAAGCAATCTCCTACACACAAGGTTATCGTTCCAAAGCTGAAGCTTGGGAACTGTGGATGCTGGAGCTTGAGAATGATAAAAGTTTCCGGATTGATTATAGGGAATGGCCGAATGTGTGTCAATGCCGATGCTCATTATTACTCCGGAAAGAATATTTGTCGAAGTCGTCATTCCCAAAAAAAAGGGAATCCAGCATTGGACTGGATGCCGGATCCGGTCCGTAACGGGATTTGTTTAATCGCCGGAGTAATAAAATCCGTCTTGTCATGGTCGGCGATTTCTGATAGCCTCCCCCCACATAAAGAGTGAACGCAATCCAAAAGATATCGCTGGTTCAAATCGGCTTAAAGAGGTCACATCATGGAAAAGGACGAGTCCATCCTACAGGCAAAGGAAGTGCTTCGGCTCGAAGCGGAAAGCATCCTTCACCTCATCGACCGGGTGGGAGAGGAATTTTCTCAGGCGGTCGAACTGATCTACCGCTGCAAGGGACGCGTGATCGTTGCCGGGCTCGGCAAATCGGGTCTCATCGGAAGGAAGATCGTGGCGACGCTGACCAGCACGGGGACGCAGGCCCTTTTCCTCCACCCCGTCGAGGGTCTCCACGGGGATCTGGGGATCGTGACCAAAGACGATGTCCTGCTCGCCATCTCCCACAGCGGTGAAACCGCCGAACTGAACATGATCGTCGACAGCATCCGCGTCATCGACGTACCGCGAATCGCCTTCACCGGAAGCCTCACCTCGACGCTGGCACGGGCCTGTGACATCGTGATCGATGTCGGGGTGGACAGAGAGGCCTGTCCCTTCGGTCTCGCACCAACATCGAGCTCCACGGCCGCCTTGGCGATGGGGGACGCCCTTGCCGTCGCGCTGATCCATCGGAAGAATTTCCAGGAAAAGGATTTTTTCAAATTTCATCCCGGCGGAAGCCTCAGCGCCAGACTCCGGGCCAAGGTCCGCGATGTCATGATCAGTGGAATGCAGATCCCGCGTGTCTATGAAGGGACGCTCATTCTGGAGGCGATCCGGGAAATGGACGAAAAAAACAAGGGTTTCGTCCTTGTTGTGGATCAGATGGAGACCCTTCTCGGCATCCTGACCGACGGGGATGTCCGGCGGCTTGTCCGTCGTGAGAAGAATTTCCTGGATCAGAAAATCGATCCCTTTATGACCCGCTCTCCCAAAACAATTCGGGAAGAGATCTCCGTCGCGCAGGCCATCGAATATATGCAGCGAGAGGAGATCACCACCCTTGTCGTGACCGACGAAGCGACCCGCCTGAAGGGCTACATCCACCTTCACGACATCCTCGGCCGGGGAGGCACCCTGAAGATCACGCTCTCCGAATAGACCATCGGCCGGCTGTTCACGATGGGGTCACAACCAAAAAAAAGTGGTCACGGCATGAACCATAACCCCTTGATTTTCATGGTAGGCGGTACTGGGATTGAACCAGTGACTTCTACCGTGTGAAGGTAGCACTCTCCCGCTGAGTTAACCGCCCAAGCGGGCTATCGTATATCCTAAAGAAATCCCGTTTTCAAGCGAAAAATCACCGTGGCCGCTGTTTCATCAGTTCCTCGTAATATTCGATCCTTCTGCTGCCGAAGACGTCGTTGTACGGGTTGATCGCCTTGTTCCGCGCGAGGGTTGGATCAATCTCGACAACGCCGCTCTCCTCAGACGCCTCCCCTCCCCGGCAGAGGATCGATCCGTCCGGACCCGTAATCTGACTTTTCCCCGTAAAGTGAAGCGACTTTCCCCTCTGGGTTTCCGTCCCGGTCCGGTTTGCCGTGACGGCAAAAAAGCGGTTTTCCAGGCACCGGGTGACCATCGCCTCCTGACAGTAAGGAAGGACGAGATTCGCACAGTGGCAGATCACATCCGCGCCCTTGAGGGCCAGGACCCGCGCCGTTTCCGGGAAGATCCAGTCGAAGCAGATCATCAGCCCCACGCGGCAGATGCCAATGTCGTGAACGGCAGGTTCCCGGTCCCCCGGATCGAACCAGAGGGTCTCCTCAAAAAATAGATGGATCTTCCGGTACGTCGCAATATATCCGGCCGGACCGATCAGAACCGATGCGTTGTAGCACTGGTCTCCGGATTTTTCGATCAACCCGGCAACAATATACACCCCTTTGGCCTTCGCCATCTGGTAGAGAGCCTCCGTGGTTTTTCCGTAAGGGATCCTTTCGGCAAGCGTCTCGATCTCCTGTCGCGAGGTAAAATGATAACCGGTATTGCACAACTCCGGAAGGACGACCAGGTCTGCATCGGTTCTGTCCACAAGCTTGCAGATTTTCAGGATGTTTTGCTCGATATCGCCGAGAACCGGCGTAAACTGAATAAATCCTGCCCTCATCGTCCTTCCTCCGGATGACAATCTGGATTGCATCTTAAACCGGTGGTCCGGTCTTGTAAAGACCGGATGCAATATTTGGCTGGTTGATTTTTCCAGCATAGTCAAGAAAACTGCCGCGAAAATGTATTCTCCCCCCTCCCCTTTACCCTAAAGGACGCAATCAAAAGGAGGAAGATTTCGGACTTTCTACGAGGCCGTCAAGCAAGATAAAAAAGAAAAAGCCATGATCATAAGACCATGGCTTTTCCAACTTCGGCTTACGGCTTGCAGGACAATGGTTAGCGCAACTTCAAAAGGAACATCAGTATCAGCACAAGAGGTTCAGATTCCGCTTCCACAGGAGGTCAGATTCAGCACATTTCTACAGCATCTCATAGATTCCCGCTGCACCCATACCGCCACCGATGCACATCGAAACGATTCCTCTTTTCGCCTTCCGCCGTTTCAGCTCATGGAGGAGCTGGGCGGTCAGTTTGGCGCCCGTGCATCCGAGGGGATGACCGAGGGCGATGGCGCCGCCGTTGGGGTTGATATCGCCCGCATTCAGCCTGTCCTCGATTCCGACCACACGGATCGAATAGAGGGCCTGGGAGGCAAAGGCCTCATTGATCTCGTAGACGTCGATATCCTTGGTCGTCAGTCCCGCCATCTTGAGGACTTTCGGGATGGCGTAGGCCGGTCCGACGCCCATCTCCTCCGCCTTGCAGCCGGCCACGGCAAAGTAGGCCAGTCTTGCAAGCGGCTTGACGCCGATCGCCTTCGCCTTTTCCACCGTCATCAGCAGGCAGAAAGCGGCGCCGTCCGTCATCTGGGAGGAGCTGGCAGCCGTCACCGTGCCCCCCTGCTTGAAGGGCGATTTCAGTTTGGCCATAACCTCAAGTTTTGAGGGCCATCTCACGCCATCGTCCGTATCGAAGACGACCTTTTCCCGGACACGCTTTCCGTTCTGAAGCACCTTGTATTTGTACGCCGAAATCGGGATGATCTCTTCCTTGAACTTACCCGCCTTGATCGCCTCATAGGCCCTGCGGTTGCTTTCGAGGCCGAATTTGTCCATGTCTTCCCGGGAGATGTTGTAATTGGCGGCCACATTTTCGGCCGTGATCCCCATGTCAACGTAAACGTTCGGCATCGTCCCGTCGAATGCCCATTCCGGGCTGGGACGGAAGATGCTTCCACCCATCGGGATGTGGGACATCGTCTCGCACCCCCCGGCGATCATCACCTCGGACCACCCGGCCCGGATCTTCGCGGTGGCGTCCGCAATGGACTGCAGGCCGGAAGAACAGAAACGGTTGATCGTCATTCCCGACGTCGTGATCGGCAGACCGGCGCCCATGGCGATGACCCGGCCGTAATTCATCCCTTGCTCTGCCTCCGGAAAGGAACAGCCGACAATCACGTCATCCACGTCCTCGGGCTTCAGCGCGGGAACCCGGGCCAGAAGACCCTTCATGACCTGGATCCCGATCTCATCCCCCCGGGTACCGGCAAGACCGCCGCGCTTGTAACGACCGCCTGGACTCCTGACCGCTTCGATAATAACAGCATCGCTCATCGTATTCCTCCTTTTCAATGGCCATCGGCCTGAGGCCGGCTTGCGATATCTCTCACAAGCCGGCCTCAGGCCTCCGCCCCTGTTTAGTTGCGCAATGGTTTTCCGGTATTGAGCATGTGCATGATCCTGTCCTGCGTCTTCTTTTCTCCGCAGAGGCTCAGGAACGCTTCCTTTTCCAAGGCAAGGATCTCCTCTTCCGTGACCAGTGTCCCCTCCGCGCAGTCCCCGCCGGAGAGGATATGGGCCACCTTCCGGGAAACATGGACATCGTAGTCCGAGGCAAAGTTCCCTTGACGCATGTTGTAGAGAATCGCGTCGGTCATGCCGCGGAAATTTTCGCCCATGACCGGGATCATGACCGGTCTGGGTTTCCGGTAGAATTTCGCGAGTCCCAGGGCAACCTGTTTGGCGTCCCAGAGCTGCTGATCACGGCCCAGACTGATGTTCTCCGTCTTCCGGATGTAGCCAAGTTCCATCCCCTCGACGGCGCTCGTCGATACCTTGGCCATCGCGATGTTTTCAAAGGCCTTGGTGTAAACGTGCTGCAGGTTCAGACCCGCATCGATCACGCCGTCGGGAAGGCCTTCCGTCACCCGGACCATCAACTCCTTGCAGCCGCCGCCGGCCGGGATCACCCCCACGCCGACTTCGACGAGGCCTATGTAGGTCTCCCCGCAGGGCTGGCACTTTGCCGCATGCATGGCCATCTCGCAGCCGCCACCGAGGGCAAGACCTGCCGGCGCACTCACCACCGGTTTCGAAAGGTATTTCATCCTCATGTTCGCATTCTGCAAGTCTGCCACAAGCGTCTCGAGAATGTCCCAGTCCCCCTTTTGAATGGCCAGGAGGACCTTGAAGATATTCGCCCCGACCGAAAAGTTCGTTGCGTGGCTTCCAACGACCATCCCAACGAAGTCCTTCTCCACGATGTCGCAAGCGGCGAAGATCATCTCGATCATTCCGTCGTCGACGGCGTTCATCTTCGTGTGGAATTCGAGACAGGCCACGCCGTCCCCGATGTCGATGAGCGATGCGCTGCCATTTTTCCTGATGAGCTTGTTCTGCGCCTTCAGATCGGGCAAAAGAATGATCCGGGGATTCGGCTCTAACTTCACGTACCCCTTCTTCTCGAAATCGTAGAAGTAGAGACCGTCTTCCTTTTTTTCATAAAAGGTCTCGCACCCCTTCTTCAGCATCTCTTCGATCTTCTTTGGGATCTTCAGCTTCAGCTTCTTCATTACCTCGACGGCCTCGCGGACGCCGATCGCATCCCATGTTTCGAAGGGCCCAAGCTGGTGGTTGTAGCCCCACTTCATAGCGTTGTCGATGCCGATGATGTTGTCGCAGATCTCCGGGACGCGGTTTGCGGCGTAAATGAAGTTATTGCAGAGGTACTCCCGGGTGATCTCTCCGGCGATGTCCGTCCCGTTGAACATCACCTTGATCGTTGCGGCGACCCCGTCATCGCTTTTCTTCTTCGCGTCGGAGACGGTCGCGAATTTGGGCTTGCCGGCCGGGACATACTCCATTGTGTGGTAATCGAGCATGAGCTTGGCCTTCTTGCCCTTCGCGTCCTTTGTCTTCTTGTAGAACCCCTGCTTGGTCTTGTTGCCGAGCCACTTGAGTTCCATCATCTTGTTCATCAATTCGCTGGGAGCAAATATCTCCCGCATCTCATCGTCCGGCACCGCAGCGTAGAGGTTTGACGAGACGTGATGGGCGGTGTCGAGGCCGACCAGATCCAGCGTTCCGAAGATGGCCATTCCCGTACGTCCCAAGGCCTTGCCGATGATGGCGTCCGCCTCGTCGATCTTCAGATTCTTGTCCACTGTGAGACGGATGGCGTTAGAAATGTCGAAGGAACCGATGCGGTTGCCGACAAAATTGGGGACATCCTTGCAGATGACGATCCCCTTCCCAAGCACCTGCTCGCAGAACCGGGTCATGTATGCGACGACATCCGGCTTCGTTTGCTGGCCGGGAATGATCTCCAGGAGCTTCATGTAGCGGGGCGGATTGAAGAAGTGGGTCCCGAGAAAATGTTCCTTCAGTTTCGGACCGAACTTGGCCGTGATGTCCTTGATGGGAATCCCGGAGGTGTTTGTGGTGACGATGCAATCCGGCCTGACGACCTTTTCAACCTTCGCAAACAGTTCCTGTTTGATCTTCAGATTCTCGATGACGACCTCGATGACCCAGTCGACGCCGGCAAGCCAGCCCAGATTGTCCTCAAAATTGCCGGTCTTAATCATCGAGGCGTTCTTTTTGGTGAAGAATCCGGCCGGTTTTGACTTTACGACACCGGCCAGCCCGTTCGCCGCGAACCGGTTCCGCCAGGCAGGACTTTTTTCCGTCAACCCCTGCGCCTTGTCCGCCTCGGTCAGCTCAAAAGGAATGATATCCAGCAGGACGCATTCGATCCCCGCATTGGTCAAATGGGCGGCAATGGTGGCGCCCATGACCCCTGCACCCAGAACGGCTGCTTTCTTGATTTCGTATGCCATAATTTTCCTCCTTTTTTGGTCTGTGAACGGGCGGCCGATTTATGTCCGCAGATCCAATCGCCGCCCGCCACACCCTTCTGCCTTTAAACGCTACTAATTGACTAACAGGTAAAGGATTCGTCCGCCATCTCGATGGGGATCTTCTCCTCCGATTTGATCGCTTCGCACCGCGCCTTCACCGTGCAGAGGACCTCCACGGCAAAGAACTTCGCCGTTGCAACCTTGCCCGTGTAATAGGCGACATCGGCATTCTCATGAATCAGCGCCCGCTTTTTGCCCTTGGATTCCTCCACCCCCTTCTCTTGATAGATCGCCTTCAGTTTTTCCGTGGAGAGGGCTGCCGACTGAAGGAGAAAATGACCGACCAGGACATCTCCGAAAATGTCAAGATAGGAAGAGGCGTTCAGGATGGGGATGATAAAGCTGGAGCTCTTGCCGAGCTGGGCCAGCGTCATGGTCATATCGACAAGGGCGTTATAGGCCTCTTCCAGACGGACCGCATAAACCTTCAATTCGTCAATGCCCTTGGCCTTGGCCACGGTCGCGCCGATCTCCCCGAACATGCTCATGACATTCATCCCTTTTCTCTGGCCAAGCTTCCGGCCGACCAGGTCGAGGGCCTGAATGCCGTTGGTTCCCTCATAGATGCTGGCGATCTTGCAATCCCGCATGTACTGTTCCACCGGGTATTCCTGGCAGTACCCGTAACCACCGTAAACATCGATCGCCTTGGAGCAGATCTCCATCGCCTTGTCGGACGAATAGGCCTTGCAGACTGGCGTCAGCAGTTCCACGAACCCCTGCCACTTTTCCTTTTCCGCCGGATTGGCTTTCGCCATATCCATACAGTAGGCCGTGAAATAGTTCAGCGCCCGGATCCCTTCCACATGGGCCTTCATCCAGAGGAGATCCCTCCGGACGTCGGGATGCTGGATGATCGGAACCGCCTTTGCATCGGGATTCTTCATTTCCCATACCGGAACGCTCTGAATCCTCTCCTTCGCGTAGCCGATCGCGTGTTCGAGTGCTGCAGAGGCATGACCGAGCCCCTGCATGCCAACTTCGAGACGCGCCTCGTTCATCATTAAGAACATGACCTTCATCCCCTCGCGCTCCTTGCCGAGGAGTTCACCGACGCACTTGCCCTCGTCGCCGAAATTCAGGGTGCAGGTGGCCGATCCCTTGATCCCCATTTTGTGCTCGATGTTCCCGGTATGGACGTCGTTGAGCTCCCCTACGCTGCCGTCCGGGTTGACACGGTACTTGGGAACGATGAAGATGGAGATGCCGCCTGTGCCGGGAGGATCGCCTTCGATGCGGGCCAGGACCGGATGGATGATGTTTTCGGTCAGATCGTGATCCCCGCAGGAGATGAAACACTTCGTCCCGGTGATGCTGAAGGTCCCGTCGGGAAGCCTTTTCGCCGTCGACTTCAGCGCCCCGACGTCGCTCCCCGCACCCGGCTCCGTGAGACACATCGTTCCCGTCCACTGACCGGCAAACATCTTGTACATGTATGTGTTCTTCTGCTCTTCCGTCCCGAAATGCCGGATCAGGGCGGCAGCCCCGTGGGTCAGTCCCGGATACATCAGGAAGGCGAAATTGGCGGCGTAACACTGTTCCAAGGCGGCCGTGGCCATGCTGACCGGCATCCCCTGACCGCCGACATCGGTTGGCTGTGTGGGGCAAAGCCAGCCCGCCTCGACATACTTCTTGTAGGGATCGTGATAACACTTCGGAACGGAGACCTTTCCGTCCTTCAACGTGCACCCTTCCTTATCGCCCGCGGCATAGGTCGGAAGGATCACGTTGAGGGCCATCTTCTCCGCCTCCTTGAGCATCATCAAGGCGTCCTCCTTGGAAAAATCCTTGAACGTTTCCGTCTGGAACAACTTTTCAATACCCAGTTGTTCAAAAAGAAGGAACTCCTGATCTCTCTGATTCACCAACAAATTGCTCATACCTTAAACCCCCTTTCCTATTTTTTACGTCCAAAACCATTTTAAAATCATTAGGACCGTTCGTCCGTTGCCGTCGATCAAAGACCATTCGTTGCAGAATAAAAATCATTCCGTGGCATCTCACTTCGCCCGGAAATGATGTTACCGCAATAAAAGATCGATGTTCCTTAAAAATCTCTTCGAGACATCTCACCGCGCCGGGAGATTGGTTTGGATGCCGCGGATGTAGATGTCAAGGCCTGCCTTGATGGTGCCTTGAATCACCTCTGCCCGTTTGGCCTCGATGCCGGTAAATAGATGGAGCGAAATGACTCCGTTCAGCATCCCCCAGATGGCATTCCGGCTCTGACGGAGGTTGAGCGTCGCGGGAAACTCACCCTGCTCGATGCCGTATTTGAAAACCTGTTCGATGATATTGATGGTTTTGTTGGTGGTTTTGATGATGTGGCTATTGAGATCCTCCGGCAGATTCATGTCGGTGGTATGGAGCATGAAGGTCATCAGAATTCTAAACAATTCCCGATCATTCAGAAAGAAATCCACGTAAATGTTTGCAAGCCGGATGAGCACCTCGGACGCGCTCGTGGGGTTTTGAAGAAGATCGGAGATGCGATCGTGAAACTTGTCGATATCGCTCAGAAGGATATGGGCGTAAATCTCTTCCTTGCTGTTGTAATAGAGGTAAATCGACCCTTTGCTCAGTTCTGCCTTCTTGGCGATGCTCTCGACGGTGACCGTCTTGAAACCCTTCTCGAAAAAAAGCCTCCGGGCCGCCTTCAGGATGGCCGTCTTCCGATTCTCACGTTCCCGTTTTCTTCTTTCTTCCAGTCCCAAGATCTGAGCCCTTCTGAGCAATTGAACCGTCCTGCGCCGCATGACCGTGCCCGCAATCCCAACCGGATTTCGATCACCATCCGCAACAACCCATCCGCAAGACGATAAGGTAGGAGACGAACTGAAAAACACTTTACAGGGCACAACCCCTGCGGTTCTTCTATGAATGAACCGTGACCCGCAATCAGATTCTGAACTTCGGTCAGTATATGACCGCTGGTCACGGAGATAGTCCTATCTTATTATTTTTCCGCTGTCAAGAAAAATCAGAGGTCGCCCGGAAATATTTTGTTGCGGGGGTAAGCATTAAAATAGAACGTGATTCTGAATGGTTATGTTTTGAGATCCACATTGATCGCAGGTTCCATCTTCTGAGCTCATATTATAAAGTAGGACACATATGAACCGACCGCCCAGCAGGCGAAAAGACCATACACGGCCGCCCTGAGGAACCGTTTCCTCGTCAGGATCTCAAATCCGGCCGTGCCGATCAGGGCGAAGCATGGGATCAGTCCGAGGGCGTAGGTCGCCTTTGCGGAACTTAGAAAGGGTACGGTCAGGAACAGATAAAAAATAGCCGCCAGATAGAAGGCAATACTGCACACAGAAAACCGCAGCATTCGGGAAAGTGGTCCGCATTTTACACGCCCGGTCACGACAAAACCGATCAGAATGGCCGTCGAGGGCAAAAGCGACAGCAAGGCGCCGCTCAGCATGAATCCGTAGTTCCAGGGAGGACGATCGTATGCGCTCATGTAGCCGTCCGCCCAGAAAGAGGAATAAATGGCGTCCCAGAATCCGTAGATTGAGGAAAAAACCGGATAAGAGATGGATTCACCGAAAATGTAACATTGCCGTAAGGTTCTGTATCCCGGATCCTGCCACCAGACGATATCCCGAATTGCATCCCATCCGCCGACGAAAAACCTGCCCATCTCGATCCGGTTTCTCAGGTAATACCATCCGGCGACGGTCATCGCGATACAGAGAGCTATGATCACGAAGCGCGCCACCGACCGGATACCTTCGCCTGGAGAGTCGCTCCTCTTCATAATCTCAACGGAAACAAAGAAAAGGAGTGGCGGAACGATTAAAATGGCCGTCACCTTAGTCAGCAGGGCGAGCCCAAGTATAAAACCCATAAGGATTGCAGTTTCCCGGGTTGCTCCCCGGACTCCCGAAGAAACCAGACAGGCAAGCAGAATGATCAGGGCGATCAAACAACCAACGAGGGGTTCATTTCCCAGGGATTGCGACATGTAGAGGTTCATGGGAAGCAGTCCGCCCAGAAGGGTCCCGATCACCTGCAGCGATTCCTTTCCCGGGTAGGCATTCCTGAGTGTACGATAGCAGATCTCGACCTGGACCATCCCGCACAGAAATGACAGGAGCTTCAGGATGCGGATGACGGTTTCCGCGCTGAAAAGAGAGAGGAAAGACTGGTAAACGGCGGCCGCCAGAAGGTAATAGAAGGGTGACTGAAACATCTGCCATCCTTCCGTGGCCAGCGGTATGCGCCCATTTTCGAACAGGTAACGGATATACTGAAGATGTCCGTTGGCATCCATCCCCATCTCCAGTGGAAGTTTCCAGAAATTGTTGACGGCCATGACTATCCACGCCCCGAGGACCAGCCATCGGACGGCGCCTGCGGAGAGATGGGCCTTTGTGAACCATGATGGCGACAAAGGATCATCCGACCGGAGGCTCCAGAAGAAGAACAAGGCAAAGACCGAGAAAAAGAGAGGGAACAGCGATCGGATGGCCTGATCGGACCGGGGGAATTGCCTGGAAATGGGCAGGTGTGATATCTGATCCACGGGAAGCGCCGGCATCCATTCCCGACTGTCGCTGCTCGCCTCCCAAGATTCGCCGCTGAAAATACCCAAGGATTTACAGTAGGCCAGGAGCGCCGGATGACCGTTCAAATTTGACACATCGATCCGCAGTTCGTGCTTGCCTGTCTCAAGCCATGGCCCCAGATCCAGGCGATGAGGTTCTTTCCATCTCTGCAGATCTTCTGACGTACGGAAAATGAGCCGCCCATCCAGATAAACAATAGCCTTTTTCATGGCACGGAAGGTCAGTACGGCTTTTTCGGGGGTCCTCCGGACGTCCAGACGGCAGCGGAAGCTTGTCGACAAACTTTCCGACCAGTAGATCGCCAAGTGGAACGGTTTTGGAAACCGTATCCATTCCGCTCCACCTTCGTTTACAAGCAGATTGAAACCGGGATCCGCCCAGAGGCGGAGCATTCCCGCCGAGAGGCTAAGGGTCACAATGACAGCAACAATAAAACTAATCAGACAGGCACGCCGACTCATGAAGTTTGTGACCGCACCCGCCCAGTGATCCTTTCTCACCCCTGCACACCTCCCGCTATATTTCAGGAATTTGAATACCCGTATCTCCTGCGCACGTAACCGATCATCCCCGGTCAGGGCTGCCTGACCGCACGGATGAGGAGGACCGACGAAAGGCATCTCGGTGCGAGACGGGCATCCAACCAGACCGGCACACAGTAGAGGCGATTGAGCCAGCCGAAGAGGGTGACGAGAAATCCCGATGATGCCGCCCTTTGCCCGGGTTTGTCGTCCCGGTTTCCCTTTCGGAAACGGTCGAATACAGAGATCAGGGAGATGACCGAGAGCATAGTCATCTTTTCCAGCGGTCCGAGAACCTTTTGAATCTCTACCGTTTTTAGTCCAGCTTCCTTCATGTTCGCTTGCATTTCGTCCAGTTCGTAACGGCGGAAATGGTTCACGAAACGGTCGTCACCGGCAAAATAAGAGCGGCGGTGGGGAAAAGTCAGGATCAGCGAGCCTCTCGGTTTCATGACCGACGCGATCTCGCGCAGTGCCGGGCGATCCTCCGGCAGGTGTTCCAGGACCTCCGAGCAGATCACCTGCGAAAATGAACCCGCCTTGAAGGGGAGATGCGTGGCGTCGGCCACGACATAAACACCCTTCCCCCGCCAGCTTTTCAGCGTCCGGAGGGCAGGGAATGAGAGTTCGGAATAGACAATCCGGTCCGAAGCCTCCGTCATCGGCGACAGACCGCTTCCGACCTCCAGGATCAGCTCCCCCATCTCCGATTGCAGGTATTTCCGCACGGCACGCCGTCGCAGAAGATAGTTGTAAAGATGGTTCTTCAGCAATACGTAGGCGTCATCCGCAAAGAAATCTTCAAATCGGTTGCCGCTTGACGGAGTCACGGGTTCACCGGAAACAGTCTGGAATGGATGATCCCCATTCTGGCCAGGCGAAAGGTCAGCGCCGTCCAGAGACAGCCCAAGCCGTAGCGGATGCTGCGCCGGAGGTTAATCGAGGAGGCCTCCGTGAAGTATTTCGTCGGGCAGCTCACCTCGGCGATCGTGTAACCCTGCCAGATAATCTGCGCCAGCATCTGGTTGTCGAAGAGGTAATCGTCCGAATTGCCGTCGAGGGAGAGGTTCTCCAGCAAATCCTTTGAGAAGGCGCGGTATCCGGTATGGTACTCGGAAAGCTTCGCACCCAAGAGGATGTTTTCAACCAGGGTGAGAAAGCGATTGGCGATATACTTCCAGACCGGCATGCCCCCCTTCAGGGCGTATCCTCCCAGAATCCGCGATCCGAGTACGCAGGGATAGAGGTCGTTTCCGATCATCGCGGCCATTGCCGGAATCAGCTTGGGCGTGTACTGATAGTCGGGATGGACCATGATCACGATATCCGCCCCCGCCTCCAGGGCCATCCGGTAGCAGGTCTTCTGATTGCCGCCGTAACCTTTGTTCCGTTCATGGACAAACACCTTCGTATGGGGCAAGCCGGAGGCGATAGCTGAGGTTTCGTCCCGGCTCGCGTCATCCACGAGAATAACCAGATCGACGATCCCCTGTTCCATGACCTCGTCGTAGGTCTTCTGAAGCGTTTTGGCCGCATTGTAGGCCGGCATAACAACAATGATTTTCTTATTCTTGAACATGGCGGTTTGATACCCTTAATCCTCTTTTCGATCAAGAACTTTTTGAGGAGCATCCCTGTGTTCAACAGCCTGTAACAGGGCCGTCTTCAAACCTGGATCATCTGGGTGGATTCGCAGGGCCGCTTGAAAAAAGGCCGCCGCCTTCTCATAATCGCCCGCCTTCATCGCCAGCATCCCCCGTTGCCGAACGGCGTCGACATGATCCGGTTTCTCCCGCTGCGCCGCCTCGTAATGTCGATCGGCATCCGAGAACCTTGCCTGCTTTTCCATCGCCAATCCGAGATGATAATGGGCGTCTGCATGGCGGGGATTGAGGGCCAGAGCCTTCCGGTATTCGCCGACGGCCTCATCGATCCTCCCTTGCCGGGCCAGAACTGCGCCAAGATTGGCGTACGCATTCGCATATTTAGAGTCGGACCGGATGGCCGCCCGGTAGTGCGCTTCCGCCCCTTTCCAATCCCCTTCCCCGAACAGCGCATGGGCCAGATTGCTGTGCGTTACCAGATTCGCGGCGGTAACGGCAAGGGCGTGCTCAAACAGGAGGCGGCTGCTCTGCCAGTGCCGGAGTTGCTGCCTGGTCAAGAGGAAGGAGAACAAGAGAAGGATAACCATCGATCCGATCAGGGCGGTTTTCCCCGCTGCCCTCCCCTTGCCGAGATCCGTCACCCCCCAGACCACAAGGATCAGAAGACCGATCAGAGGGAAATAGGCGTAGCGGTCCGCCATCGCCTGTAAACCCACCTGCACCAAACCAATCACCGGTACCAGGGTCCCCAGAAACCAGAACCATCCGACCGGCAGATAGGGACGTTCCCGATACCATCTCAGAACCAGCGCCGTCACGGCGGCGATCAGCAGTCCCGCCCCGGCCGTCTGCCAGAGGGAAAGGCTCCCCGGACGCGGATAAAAGACCGCCAGATCGCGCGGCAGGAAGATTTTACCGAGGTAAGCCGCATAGGCGTAAAGCGCATTGCCCAGGCGAACGGTCAGGGGAAAATGGTCCAAGGTTTTCAGGGCGCCTCCCCTTTCCGCCGCCAGGAGGGTCACGACGATCGATGCGACGGAGAGGACGATCAGGGGGATCTTTTCCGTCAGCAGCCTGCAAAGGGAAACCGGCCGGATGGGGTACGGCGCCTTTCCCGGAATTGGGGAAGACGCCCCCGTCGCCGCCCTTCCCGGGATACGTCTCCCGGGCCAGAAATCGAGCAGGATCAACAGAAACGGCAGGGTTACCAGCATGGGCTTGGCCGTCAGTCCCAGGGCACAAGCCCCGAAAACAGGCAGATATCGCTTCCATCCCGGCTTGCGGATATAGAGCGCGTAGAACAGGAGGGTCCAGAGACCGAAAAACCCGCTCAGGAGATTCTTCCGTTCCGCCACCCAGGCCACGGATTCCACATTGAGCGGATGAAGGGCGAAGAGGGCGGCCACGCAGGCGCTCCGCCAGAGTGCCCCCGTCATGAGGCGAAGGAACACAAACAGGAGGATAGCATTCATGGCGTGCAAAACAACGTTCGTCCCGTGGTGCCCGCCGGCGTTGTCCCGAAAAAGCGCCCAATCCGTCATGTGCGACAACCAGGTCAGGGGGTGCCAGTTGGTGCTCCCGAAATCTTGAAAGGCCCAGACCAGACTTTCTGCGGTGAATCCCATCTTCACATGCTCATTATGAGTTACATAGAGCGGATCGTCGTAATTGATGAAACCGTAGTCGCCAACCGGCCAATAGGATCCGGCAACCAGAAGGCTCAGGGCGAATGCGATCATGATCTCCGGAAAAAAGCGGGATAGAAAATCGGGTTTGATCATTTATCTTCCCGACCACCCTTTCGTAGCGAAGAAATCGATTTCAGGACTCAGGATGAGCCCCCTCCTGAGCCTTTCCATCCTGTTTGATGAGCACCGTCAGGTTGCCTTTAGCGTCCGGATAGTTTGGATTCAATTCCAGTGCCCGCAAAAAGCAGGTCTTGGCTTCCTCCAGTTTTCCCTTGGTTGCCAGAAGCACCCCGAGATTGTTATACGCCTTCTCAAAGGTCGGATCATCCTTTATCGCCTCCCGATACTGGACCTCCGCTTCATCTCCTTTGCCTTCCCGCATCAGGACCATGCCGAGATTGTTATGGGCCTCCGCATAATCCGGCTTCAATCGTAGCGCCTCCAGGTAATGGGACCCCGCCTTGCGCAGATCCCCCCGACCAAACCAGACATTCCCCATGCCGAGCTCGGCGATATGGTTGTTCTTTGTCACCTTCAGCGCCTGTTGAAACACCGCTTCGCTGTTTTTCCAGTTTGGTAGCGCCGACTTCGTGCAGAAGGTAAATGTGAGAATCATCGCAACCGATACTGCCGGAAGATACCGCCGCCCGGAAAATCGTTTCAGGAGATCCGGTACCCCCCAGGTGACGATGACAAATATTCCGATCAGAGAGATGTAAGCGTAGCGATTCGCCATCGATTGGAACCCTACTTGGACGAGCCCGATGACCGGAAGCAGCGTGATCCCATACCAGAACCAACCGGTGATCAGGTAATGGTGCGTCCGCCCCTTTATGCATACAAAAGCGGTCACGGCGGTCAGAAACAGAATGGACAGACCGACCTGCCAGAGAGGACGGCCGGCCGGATAAGGATAGAAAATGGCCAGATCCACCGGCCAGACCATCTTGAACAGATACATCGCATAGGAAATGATAGCATTTTCAATTCGGCCGGTAAACGGGAAAACGGTGATGGCCTTGACGGCGCCGCCGCTCCGGGCCGCATGAAAGGTAACCCACGCCGACAGAAGCGACAGGAGGATCAGCGGCGCCTTTTCCAGCAGCAGGCGGGTCAAAAGTTTCCATCGGTTTGTGCGATCCGGAATGGCCCCCGACCGATTCCGATCAGACCAGGAAAAGCGCTGCAGCGGCCAGTAATCGAGGAGCAGAAAAACGAAAGGCAGCGTGACCAGCATCGGTTTTGCCGTCAGGCCGAGGGCAAATAACAGAAAGACCGGCCAGTACCGCCCCCATCCCGGGTTCTCAACATAGCGGACGTAGGCCAGGATGGTCAGGATCCAAAAGAGGGTGCTGAGGAGATTTTTCCGCTCCGCGATCCAGACCACGGATTCGATATTCAGCGGGTGGACGGCAAACAGGGCCGCCACCGCGGCGCCCTTCCATACCTCGCCGGTCATCCGCTGCAAAAGGAGCAACAGCAAAAGGGTATTGAGCAGATGCAGAATCAGGTTGCCGAGGTGATAGCCAGCGGGATTCAACCCGAACAGTTCGTAATCCGCCATGTATGAAAGCCACGTCAGCGGATGCCAGTTCGTGGTATGGAACGTACTCATCGCCCAGGCGAAACCCGTCAGGCTGATTCCCTTCTGAAGGTTCGCATTTTCGACGACGTAGAGGTTGTCGTCGAGGGAAATGAAATCGTAACCGGCCACAGGCCAGTAAAGTGCGAGCACCAGTGCCGCCAGAGCCAGCCCTGCGAGTACGTGCCGGTTTTTTTCAAGGATCCCGATCCGCTCCTTCATTCTCACCTTCCCGCTTGGTCGCCCGGACCCCGATCAAGCGCCGGATCGACATACCTCTCCCGCACAGAAATCACTCCCGCCGGATTCGGATTCATCTTGCGGGAACGGCTTTCCCGTTCCGATCTTGCCCGGATCAGGTTGTGACGGGCGTCCGTATAATCCAGTTTTATTTTCAACGCCTCCGAAAAATGAAAGATGGCCACTTGCAGATTGTCGGTCTGCGCCAGGGCCGCGCCGAGATTGTTGTGCGCCTTTGCATGAAATGGTTTGATCCGAACGGCCTCCCGGAGAAACGGGATNNCGGGATGGCAAACCGGGGTTATGTAAAGGTCTCAACATGATGCTGTCCCAATTACGCGAAAGCGAGATTCGTTTATTCCTGTGATACAGGTGGAGCATGATGAGCAGCTCTTTGCGATCGATGGATCTGAATCGCTCAGGTTTCATTCATGGATTCCAACCTTCCCGTCCTTGACCAGTTTTGCGAGATTTTCTTTCGCCACAGCATAACCGGGTTTCAACTCCAGTGCCCTGGTGAAATGAGCGGCGGCCTCCTGGAATTTTTCCTGATAA
The DNA here is from genome assembly GCA_003141195.1 of Syntrophaceae bacterium. Taxonomy (GTDB): domain Bacteria; phylum Desulfobacterota; class Syntrophia; order Syntrophales; family UBA5619; genus UBA5619. The sequence goes on along the minus strand of PLLC01000077.1, from coordinate 21,585 downwards.
ATCATGGCAGCGCCGAGGTTGTTGTGCGCCTCCACCAGGTCCGGCTTGTGTTTCAGGGCCTCCCTGAATCCTTCGGCCGCCTCCTCCCACTTCCCCTCTTTCATCAGGATGATGGCAAGATTGTTGTGGGCCTCAGCATAACCCGGCTTGATCCGAAGAGATTCACGGTAATTGAGCCGTGCCCTCTGAAAATCACCCCGACTCAGCCAGACATCTCCCATTCCGGTATGGGCGATGAAATTGTCCTCGGTCACCCAAATGGCGTGTCGGAATGCCGTCTCGCTGTTCCGCCAATGGGGCAATTGCGCCCATGTGGAGAACGAAAGGATCATGATGAAAGCTACCGCCGCAGCGGGCAGACACCAGCGGCGGATTTGCGTTCTAAGGAGTTCGGGTACCCCCCAGGCGATGAGGATGAAGATTCCGACCAGCGGAACGTATGTGTAACGGTTGGCCATGGACTGAAAGCCCACCTGGACGATCCCGATGACCGGGAGCAGTGTGATTATATACCAGAGCCACCCCACCGCCAGATAAGGATGTTTTTTCCGTTTGAACGCGACGAAGACCGTGACCGCGGTTAGGGAGAGGAGGGCCACGGCGAATTTCCACACCGGTCGACTCGTCGGATAAGGGTAAAAAATGGCCAGGTCCACCGGCCAGATCATCTTCTCCAGATAGGATGTGTATGCGATGAGTGCATTTGCGATGCGTCGGGAGAGCGGAAAGTCCGCGATGGATTTGACTGCCCCCCCGATTTTCGCTGCATACAGGGTGATCAGGACCGAAAGAAGGGAGAGGAGGAAAAACGGAATCTTCTCTTTCAGGAGGCCCGGCAGGGTGCATCGCCCGCTCGCCGATTCCGGGAAGTCCTCCGTAAAATCACGGTTAACCTCCGGGAACCGCCGGAGCGGCCAGTAATCGAGTAGCAAAAGGACAAAGGGCAGGGTCACCAGCATCGGCTTGGCCATCAAACCCAGAGTGAAAAGAAACAGGGCCTGAAGATAGCGCAACCATTCCGGTCTTTCCACATAGCGGACATAGGCGAACATGGTCAGAAACCAGAAAAAGGTGCTGAGAAGGTTCTTCCGCTCCGCGATCCAGGCCACGGATTCGATGTTCAGGGGATGGACCCCGAAAAGGGCCGCAACGGTGAGGCATTTCCAGGTTTCGCCGGTCATACGCCGCAACACGAGGAACAGAAGGAGGGTATTGAGGATGTGCAGAAGGAGGCTGCTGACATGGTAACCGGCGGCGTTCAGCCCGTAGCGTTCGTAGTCGGCCATCAGGGAAAGCCAGGTCAGCGGGTGCCAGTTCGTCGTGTAGAGGGTGGTCATCGCCCAGGAGATCCCCTGTCGGGAGAGCCCCTTCTGAATATCCGGATTCTCGACCACATACATATTGTCGTCCATGGCAATGAACTCGTAGCCGGTGACCGGCCAGTAAAGGGCCAGGACAATCGCCGTCAGAAGAAGGACAACCATGATGCCATGGTATTTTTCGCTTAGAATGGTTGCTTTTTTCGTCATTTCATCCGTTCTTCAATCAACTGGCCGTTCGCGATGATACACGGGGATGGTCCCTTACCTACCTTCTTTCAAGAGACAGGATTGCGGAAGAAACCCTTCTGACCTCACTCTGTCTGCAACCTGCCCTGTTCTTCCTTCGATTCGATGGCCTCCCCGCTCTCAAGAATCTTTCGCAGATTGTCCCGCGCCTCGGCATAATCCGGTTTCAGACGAAGGGCCGCACGAATTTTAAGGACCGCCTCTTCCTTCTCTCCTTTGAAGTACAGGGCGACGCCGTAGTTGTTGAGCAGTTCCGGATCCTCTTCTTCATGCTCCAGGGCCTTCCGATAAAGGGGAATGGCCTTCTCGATCCTCCCCTGACGCATTCGGACATCCCCGAGATTCTTCATGGCCTGGACATAGGTCGGATCGATCTGGAGCGCCTTTTCGAGCAGGGTGCCCGCCTCGTCTTGTTTGCCCCTGATCATCTGGAGATAACCGAGGCCGTTGTACGCCTGCTTGAAAGCCGGCTTGATCCGGATCGCTTCACGATGGTGCTTCTCTGCGCCCGCCAGATCCCCCGCTTTTGCCATCCCCTCGGCCAGGATTTGGTGCGCCATGAAGTTCCTCTCCGTATTCCGGAGGGCATGTCTGAACAGGGTGGAGTTGTCTTTCCAGTGACCGACCTGAATCTGTGTCAGGACGACCAGGATGACAAGGATGACCATTACCGCTGCCGAGACGAAACCCCGGATCGCCCTTCGCCCCCGACTGCCGCCCAGGAGATCCCTGGCGCCCCACGCCGCCATGATGAAGACGCCAACCAGCGGCAGGTAGGTATAGCGGTCCGCGATCGCCTGTGAACCCACCTGCACAAGGCCGATGACCGGAACCAGCGTCCCCAGATACCAGAGCCAGCCGACAAGCAGATAGGGCCGGCGGTTCGAGAGAAGGACCGAGATGCCCGTGATCAGGATGATCAGAGCAACGGCGGAAAGCAAGTGCCCGAGGGGCGGAGGACCATGGTACGGATAGAAGATGGAAAGCCCCGCGGGCCAGAGCGTTTTCCCAAGATAGGCCGCATAGGACATCACGGCATTGGCCAGACGATCATCGAGAGAGATTGCCGAAAGGGGGACTACAGCATGGTCCTTTCTCTGGACGAGGAAAGTGATGACGCTTCCGGCCGCGGAAAGAAGAAACAGGGGCGTCTTCTCCCACACCAGACGGATCCAGCTCGCTTTCCCGCCGGCCGCCCGCCCGAGCGGCCACCAGTCCAGCAGCAGGAGGACAAACGGAAAGGTCACCGCCATCGGCTTCGACAACAGGCCGCACACAAAAGATAAAACCACCCAGAGATAGCGGACGAGACCGGGACGCTCCGCATACCTCGCGTAACACCAGAGCCCCGTCATCCAGAACAGACCGCTCAGGACATCCTTCCGCTCCGCTACCCAGGCCACGGATTCCACATGGAGCGGATGGATCAAAAACAGTGCGGCCACCAGGCCGCTCTGCCACAGCGAGGCCGTCATCCGGTTCAAAGCGGCGAACAGCAACAGCCCGCCGAACAGATGGAGAAGGACGCTCGTCCAGTGGTATCCGGCGGGGTTCATTCCGAACAACTCCCGATCCAGCAGCAACGAAAGCCAGGTCAGCGGGTGCCAGTTGCTCACATGGGAGGTGGTCGTGAACGCCCAGACCACCGCCTCCCCGCTCAAGCCCCGCTGCACCCGAGGATTCTCCATCACATACTGAGGATCATCAAAACGGATAAAATCATTCTCCACCACGCCCCGGTAGCAGACGAGAACCAGAATCGACAAACCGATGCCGATGAGGATCTTTAATCTTGCAGTATCCGCGATCGATATCCCGATCTTCAAACACATCCTCCTCTACCGGTCCCTGATGGTTCGCATACAAAAAAGGGCGGGGGATCACCCCGCCCCGTAACCTCTAATTCTACATCGAGTTAGGGTGAAATAGCGCCGGCAGGATAAATGGTGTAAGTGGTGGGCGAAGAGGAAAGGGTGTTGACCGCCGTCATGGAGAGACCGGTTTGCGTGCCGTCTCCGACCACGACCTGTACGCCGACCGTGGGGACATAGCCGCCAGTAGGGGCAGCCGTCAGAGCTGCAAGGGTGACAGTGGCTGCCGGGTAGTCGGTGAAATAGGCCTGCGCCGCCGTGTAGGCGTTCTTGAGGTCCGCTTTGGCCGCTATGTTGTGGCCCTTCGCCTTGTAAGCGCTGAACTGTGGGATGGCGATGGCCGCCAGGATGCCGATGATCGCGATAACGATCATGAGTTCGATCAACGTAAACCCCTTTTTGTTCCTCTTGTAAAATACTTGAATCATTTTCATTCTCCTTTATGTTTGGTTGTTTGAATTTACGATATTGGATGATATCCTGATCATGAAATCACTGGACTCTTTCCGCAACCACCCCCTTTTCCAATCGTTGTCTTGATTCTGATCCATACCTTTTTCCATTATATTAGCAATGATCATACCATGATTACTGATCTGGTAGATTACAGGATCAGAATATAATATATCATGTCATTCATGATGCTTATCAAAGTGAATCGGGTTGAAAGATCTACCGCTTGTCTTTTTTCTTGATCGCTTTCCTTCATTTTCACGGGTTTCTTCGTAATTTTTCCATATCCGCCCCGATTCCGCTTTACGCTGGACTGCCTCCATGATAATAATTTTCACCCATTTTCGTCATGCCCAAAGGAAACCATGCGAACGACACTTGTTCAACAGGGAGTAACGATCCTTTTCCTGGCCGGTTGGTGTCTGATCACAACGGGCGTCGGACGGCTCTGTCTGAACGCAGCCGCCATCCGCTTCGCCTCCCGGGGTGAAGGGCTTTTCCTCTCGGCCGGAATTGGTCTCGTCATCACCGGTTACGCCGTTTTTCTCCTCGGCGTTACAGGTTCTCTTGCTGCCTCCGGCATTGGTCTTCTGCTGATATCCCTGGCGTTGTTTTCCGTGGCGGGGTGGTTGCGCCCCATCCGGACCGCTCCGGCAGCGCCGTCCGGGCGTTCCGTTTGGGAGCTCTCGGCCTTGCTTCTCCTCGGTATCCTCCTTCTCGCAGGTTTTGTGTTGACCCTGACACCGGAGAACGGCAAGGACGCGCTGATCTATCACCTCGCCGTCCCGAAACTCTATCTCCTTCATCACGGCTTCTACTTCATCCCCGGGAACGCCTTCGCCGGCTATCCGATGCTGGGCGAGATGCACTATCTTCTGGCCCTTTTCCTCCAGAACGACATCCTCGCCAAGGCGATGAATTATGCCCTCCTCTGCGGAACCCTCCTCGGAATCGGCCTCTTTGCCCGCCATGTTCTGCAGAATCAACAATTTCCCAGCCTCAGCATGCTGATCTTCGTCTCGATCCCCTCCGTCTTCGCCATTTCTCATGCCGCCTACAACGACCTTTTCGTCACCTTCTTAACGCTGGCCGCGATTTATTCATTTTTCCGCTGGTCCGAGGACAGGCTCAGCGCCTGGCTGATCCTCTGCGGCCTCTTTTCCGGCTCAGCAGCCGCCTGCAAATACACGGCCCTCCTCGCAACACCGCTCGGCTGCCTCGGCATCCTCTGGTGCGCCTCCCGCCGGAAGACGGAAACCCTTCAGACCCTCCGCCTGCTTGCGCTGTATGTTGCAGCGGCCCTCATCGCAGGAAGCCCCTTCTATCTGAAAAGCTGGCTCATGACGGGAAACCCCTTCTATCCGTTTTTCTATGGGATATTCGGCGGCCGGGGGTGGGACGGCGACCAGGCGCGCCTCTACGACCTCTTCATTCAAAACCTCGGCATGGGCAGAAATCTCCTGGACTATCTCCTCCTCCCCTGGAACCTGAGCCTCCGGGCGAAGATGGACAGCCCACAGTTTGACGGCATTCTCGGACCGATCTTTCTTCTGACCCTTCCTTTCCTTGCCGGGCTTCGCCACTGGGAAACACCGGTCCGGGTGCTTCTGATTTATGTTCTGTTGACCTTCCTCTTCTGGGCCTCTTCCGCCCAGCAGATCCGTTACCTGATTCCGCTGTTTGCCGTCCTTGCGATCGTGACCGGGGCGATTCTGACCCGCTATCGGTGCCGGAAACGGATCTTCGTCCTGCTCCTCTGCCTCGTCGCCGTAAGCCTTGCCTTCAACGGATATCACATCGTCCGGGATTTCATGAAGATCAGCCCCCTGCGCGCCGCCGCCGGTATTGAATCCCGCGACGATTTTCTCACGCGAACGCTCCCGCCCTACCGGATGTACCGTTTCGTCAATCGGAATCTCCCGCCGGATGCCCGGGTATTTCTCCTCTATATGAAAAATTACACCTTTCTGTGCGACCGCGACTGTTATGCGGATTCCATGTTCGAGGCCCACACCCTCCAGAAGATCCTCCGGGAGGAATCCTCCGCGGAGAGCGTCCGCAGCCGCATGAAAACAATTGGATTCACTCATATTCTCTATGACGAAACCTACCTCCTCGGCGAACCGAGCCCCCTTTCGGCGGAAGAGAAAAGTATCTTTCTGGATTTTCAGGAAAGATACCTGCGCAGCGTCTGGCAGGAGGGACCCTATCGCCTCTACCATCTGCCTTAGACCGTATTCATTTTCCCGGATAGGCATCGGGATCGTTTTGTGATATAGTGCAGTCATAACAGCGGAGGAAGGTCCTATGTACGAAGTCACCATCCGGAAATCCTTTTCCGCCGCCCATCTGCTCCGGGAGATCGGCGGCAAGTGTGAAGAGCTCCACGGACACAATTTCATCGTCGAGGTGTCGGCCGCCGCCGATGCCCTCAACGACGAAGGCCTCCTGATCGATTTCCGTCTCCTGAAGCGCTGGACCGACGAGATCCTCGATGGGCTCGACCACAAATATCTGAACGAACTCGAATGTTTCAAAGGCATGAATCCCTCTTCCGAACGGATTGCGCGCTTTCTCTACGAGCGGATCGGCGAAAAGGCGAGACAGGCGAAGGTCCCCCTGACCCGCGTGACCGTCTGGGAATCGGAGAACGCCCGCGTCTCCTACAGCCTATGATCGACATCCAGAACCTGAAAGACGAACGGAATATCGATATCCAGAGGGTCGGCGTCAAGGGGCTCAAATACCCCATCGTCGTCCTGGACCGCGCCCGCGGGACGCAGCCGGTCAACGCCACGATCAACATGTATGTGAACCTCCTCCGCCGCTTCAAGGGGACGCACATGAGCCGCTTCGTCGAGGTCCTCAACGAAATCCGGGAGCAGGTGAACATCCGGACGTTCCACAGCATCCTGGAAAAGATCCGCGAAAAATTGCATGCGGAAGCGGCGCATATTGAAATCGAATTCCCATACTTCATCGAGAAGACCGCCCCCCGGTCCGGCGCGAAGAGTCTGATGGAATACCGCTGCCGGTTTCTGGGGACGAGCGACAGCAGGGGGATGGATTTCATCGTGGGCATGGAGGTCCCGGTCACGACCGTCTGCCCCTGTTCCCGGGAGATCAGCCGGGCTGGCGCCCACAACCAGCGGAGCATCGTCACCGTCATGGTCCGGTTCCGCAAATTCTTCTGGATCGAGGACGTTATCAGAATGATCGAAGAGTCGGCCAGCGGCGAGGTCTATTCGCTGTTGAAGCGCGTCGATGAAAAATACGTCACGGAACGGGCTTACGACAACCCGATGTTCGTCGAAGACGTCGTCCGGAACGTGGCGGAGCGGCTCGGAGGGGATCCCAACTTCACCTGGTACAAGGTGGAGGCGGAGAATTTTGAAAGCATCCACAACCACAGCGCCTACGCCTGCGTGGAGAAGGAATAGCCATGGAAAACGAAGGAACGGGTCAGTTTTTCAATCTTTACCGCCACGGATTCATCCGTGTCGCCGTCTGTACCCCGACGGTCAAAGTGGCCGATACCGGATTCAACGCGGGGGAGACCATCCGCCTCGCCCGCGAGGCTGCCGAGAGGAAGGCCGTTTTCGCCCTCTTTCCGGAACTGGGGCTTTCGGCCTATTCCAACGATGACCTCTTCCAGCAGGAAGCGCTCCTCCAGGGGGTCATCCGCGCGATCGAGCGGATCTCCCGCGAGACGGCTTCGCTCAACTTGATCCTCGTCGTCGGCGCCCCCCTGCGGTTCAACTCCCGGCTGTTCAATTGCGGAATCGTTCTCTATCGCGAACGGATCGTCGGGATCGCCGTTAAATCTTATCTCCCCAATTACCGGGAGTTCTACGAGGGCCGCCAGTTCAGCCCTTCGGAAGAGGCACTAACGAAAACCGTCCGCCTCTGCGGCCAGGAGGAGATCCCCTTCGGCGCCGATCTGCTGTTCGAGGTCGGCAACATCCGCCATTTCCGCTTCTTTTTAGAGATGTGCGAAGACGTCTGGGTCCCTATTCCCCCCTCCTGCTTCGCCGCCCTGGCCGGGGCGACCGTCATCGGAAACCTTTCTGCCTCCAACGCGACTATCGGGAAAGCGGAATACCGGCAGAGCCTGACGGCCAACCAGTCCGCCCGCTGCATCGCCGCCTATCTCTACGCCGCCGCCGGCCCCGGGGAATCGACGACGGACCTTGCCTGGGACGGCCACGCCATGATCTGTGAAAACGGCAGCCTCCTCGCGGAATCGGAACGCTTCTTGGAGCGGTCCCAACTTATCCTTGCCGATCTCGACCTGGACCGTCTCGTCCAGGACCGCATGCGCCAGACGACCTTCGGCCGGAACGCCTTCACACACAGGGAGACTCTCCTCAAGTTCCGCCGGATCGAGATGAATCTGGACCCCGTCGAGGGGCGCCTCCTCCTCGATCGCGAATACGCGCGCTTTCCCTACATCCCGACGGACCCCGCCAAGCGGGATCAACGCTGCTACGAGGCTTACAACATCCAGGTTCAGGGCCTCGCCCAGCGTCTGAAATCTTCGAAAATCGGCAAGGTCGTCATCGGCGTTTCCGGAGGGCTCGACTCCACGCACGCCCTGATCGTCGCCGCCCGGACGATGGACATGCTCAAGCTGCCCCGTTCCCATGTCTTGGCCTACACGATGCCCGGTTTCGCGACGTCCGATAAAACCTACCGCAACGCCCTCTGCCTGATGAAGGCGCTCGGGGTGGAGGCCAACGAGATCGACATCCGTCCGAGCTGCACGCAGATGCTCAAGGACATCGGTCACCCCTGTGCGGAGGGGAAAACGGTTTATGATATCACCTTTGAAAACATCCAGGCCGGGGAGAGGACCTCTCACCTTTTCCGCATCGCCAATCGGAGAAACGCCCTCGTGATCGGAACGGGCGACTTGAGCGAACTCGCCCTCGGATGGTGCACCTACGGCGTGGGCGACCACATGTCCCACTACAATGTAAACGCCAGTGTCCCCAAGACCCTGATTCAGCACCTGATCCGCTGGGTCGCGCGGTCCGTGCAATTCTCCCCCGAGGCTTCCGCGATTCTTATCGACATTCTGGAAACGGAGATCAGCCCCGAGCTGATCCCGGGCGATGCGGGGGTCCAGCCCTCCCAGAGGACGGAAGCGATCGTCGGCCCTTACGAACTTCAGGATTTCAACAATTTCTATACAATCCGCTTCGGCTACCTGCCGACCAAGATCGCCTTTATGGCCTATTGCGCCTGGCGGGACCGAACGCAGGGACACTGGCCGGATGTCCCCGAGGCGAAGAGAAACGCCTACACGATCGGCGAGATCCGTCACTGGCTGGAGATCTATCTCTACCGGTTCTTCCAGATCAGCCAGTTCAAGCGCTCCTGCATCCCCAACGGCCCCAAGGTCGGTTCGGGGGGATCCCTCTCGCCACGGGGGGATTACCGGGCGCCAAGCGACAGCGAGGCCGCCGTCTGGCTGGAGGATGCGAAGAGAATTCCGGAAAGGGATGAGGGATGAAACAGGAACAATACAAGGATTTTGAAGCCACGGAGCTCTTCTGCCCCAAATGCCGGCGGGCCGTCCCGGTGCGGAAGCGCCTCCTCCTCGTCCTTTCGAACGGGGACAAATTCGACTACACCTGCGTTTACTGCGGAACCTCCGTGGGCGACAAGATGGTTACGGAACGGGACAACCTCCACGTTCTCCTCAAATGAAAAAGGGCGGCCCGAAGCCGCCCCTCTCGTTTGTTTAAATCCTCATTCCTCCTGCAGTTCCCGGATGCCCGCATAGTAGTCGAGGGACTCCGGATTTTTTAGGGCGTCCTTGTTCTGGACAGCCTGCCCTTCGATAACCTTCTTCACCGAAAGCTCGACCTTCTTCATGTTCAGGGTATAGGGGATGTCCGGCACGGCGATGATCTTGGCCGGGACGTGGCGCGGAGATGCGTTCACGCGGATCGTCTTGCGGATCCGGTCCCGGAGCTCGTCAGTCAGCTCCTTTCCCGGCGCCATCTTGACGAAGAGGATGACGCGGACGTCGTTCTTCCAGTTCTGCCCCACGACGATGCTGTCCTGAATCCCCTCGATATTCTCGACCTGACGATAGATTTCCGCCGTCCCGATCCGGACGCCGCCCGGGTTCAGCGTGGCGTCAGACCGGCCGTAGATCACGACACCGCCTCGCTCATTGATGAGGATGTAATCCCCGTGCCGCCAGACATTCGGATAGACCTCGAAATAGGCGGCCCTGTATTTTTTATATCCCGGATCGTCCCAGAAGTAGATGGGCATCGAGGGGGAAGGCGCCGTGCAGACTAGCTCGCCTTGCCGGTTGATGACCGGCTTGCCGTTCTCGTCGAAGGCCTCGACCTTCATGGCGAGCCCCCGGCACTGGAGTTCCCCGGAATAGACCGGCCCCATAGGATTTCCCAGGGCAAAGCAGCCGTTGATATCCGAGCCGCCGGAGATGGAAGCGAGCTGAAGATCGGCCTTGATCTCCCGGTAGATGAACTCGAACCCATCCTCGGAGAGGGGCGACCCTGTCGAGAGAATGGATTTAAGGGCGGAAAGGTCATACTCCTTTCCCGGCCGGACCCCCTCGTTCATCAGCGCGGAAATATAACCGGCGCTGGTTCCGAAGACCGTGATCCCCTCGTCCTGGGCGGTGCGCCACAGGACACCCGGACGCGGATAGAAGGGGTTCCCGTCGAAGAGGAGGAGTTTCGCGCCCACGGCGAGCGAACTGACGAGCCAGTTCCACATCATCCACCCGCAGGTGGTGAAATAGAAGATCGTATCCTCGCGCGTGAGGTTTGTATGGAGGACCAGCTCTTTTAAGTGGTGGATCAGGATCCCGCCGGCGCTCTGGACCATGCACTTGGGCAGTCCGGTGGTCCCCGAGGTAAACATGATGTAGAGCGGGTGGTCGAAGGGGAGCTGCTCAAAGTGGATGGAAAGGCCGCTTTCCGGCGCCCGGAAGTCTTTATAATGGACGGCGTCCCGGAGGCCGCTGATGTCCGGCTCGCTTTCCGTATAGGGGACGACGACGACCTTCTCGATAGAGGGGAGGTCCCGGATGATCTCCGCCACGCGGGAGATGGAATCAAGGTTCTTCCCCTTAAAGAAGTAACCATTGGCCACGAAGAGAACCTTTGGTTTGATCTGCCCGAAACGGTCCAGGACGCCCTTGATCCCGAAATCGGGAGAGCAGGAGGACCACACCGCCCCCAGACTGGTCGCGGCGAGCATCGCCGTCACGGCCTCGGGCATATTCGGCAGGAAGCCGGCGACACGGTCGCCGGGGCCGACGCCGCACGCCTTCAGACTCTTCGCGAGTCTCGCCACCTCGTCGTAGAGTTGGGCATAGGTCATCTTGACCGTCGGATGATCCTCACCCTTGAAGATGAGGGCCACGGAATCATCACGGAAACGTAGAAGGTTTTCCGCAAAGTTCAGACGGGCGCCCGGAAACCACTTCGCCCCGGGCATTTTCCGTTCGTCGTCGATCACCTGATCATAGCCTCGCGAGGCCTTGATCCCGACGAAATCCCAGACCGCGGCCCAGAATTCGGAGATATGGTTCACCGACCAGGCGTAGAGACCTTCATAATCCGTGAAGGTCTGCTGATGTCTCTTGTTGACGAACGACATGAAGCGGTACATATTGCTGTTCCTGACGCGCTCCTCGGAAGGCTTCCACAACAGCTTCCCCATCTCAGTTCCTCCATATTTATGATGCATCATGATTTGTCTCTCATACGGCGGCAGGCCGCGTTTCCAAAGAGAGCTGCGCGAGAGACGTCCTGGCGTGGCGGGCACGAAATATATTCACTGAGGCTTTCTAATCACGAATGGATTGATCGGTCTATCCATTGTTTACGAAAAGTCGTTTGTCCGGACTTTGAGAGGGAATGACGGCCCCGGATCACTTTGGGGATTTTTTCTTTTCCAGGGCCTTTTGAAGTTTTTCAGCAAGGGTGCCCATACCTCCCGCAGCGGCTTCGTCCCTATAGACGACGGCCGGCTCGCGCGATGCTGTTGTCCCCTCCAGATAATCCCCGAGGAGTCCCCGGCTGTGGACATCCTCATGGCAGTAGGCGCAGAGATTTTCCCAGTTGCTTCCGTCCGGCGGGTTGTTGCGGTGGTTGCCGTCCTTGTGATGCACCGTCAGGAGGTGGCGGTGCGCGGCGTCAAAATCCCGTCCGCAACGGCCGCAGATCAGGCCGTGAATGGCCAGCGACCTCTCCCGGTACTCCTCCCCGCCCGACGGTTGCGCCGCTTTGATCTCCCGGACAACCTCTTCGGCTGTCCTAACAGGTCCGGCCTTTTCCTGAACCGTCCGGACCAGCACCCTCCCCCCCCTGTTTCCATACGTTACACGGGCCATATCACATCTTCCGTGCGCCGAAAGCCTGAGATCCCCCTTGACGGATCAGCGCGGCAGTGAAGCCCTGCCGACCCTTTCCTCCGGACATCTCCCCACCAGGCAATCGATAAACACCCGGACCCCCCGGGCTACCGCCAGTGAGGTCCGGAACGTTCGTGAAAAGGGGAAACTCACACGGCGCCGGAGAACCTCCCCCACACCGAGAAAAACGCCCACGATCCCCTGAACCCGCCTCAAGGTCAAAGAGAGTTCAGCGACCTGACGGTGGACGGTGGTCGTCGTCCGGTTGATGTTGGTCGTGATCTCCTCCAGATTTCTCATGATCACGGGGAGGTCACGATTGAGGATCTCAAGGGTCTCGGCCATGCCCCTTGCCGTTCGCTGGATCTGAAGCAGACAAGGAATGGAAAATCCGGCATACAGCAGAAAAACCACACCCAATATGATCAGGATGATCTCCATCTTCGTCATAGGTTCTCTCCATCAACATCCGCGTTCAGACGGCCTTGTCCTGTTCCTCCCGGAACGCCTCTACACCCGCCTCAACGGCCTTCTTGATCCGGCTCCTTCCCTCCTGAAGCGTTTCCTTCCCGCGGCCGGCCAACTCGTCCACCATCTCTTCCGCCTCTTCCACCTTCTCCTTCGCCGTCTCCTCCAGCGCCTTCAACCGCCCTACAGCCGCTTCGTACGCCTTTCGGCTCTTTTCGACGGCATGGTCGAACTCCTCTTTCGCCTTGGACAGGAGTTCGTCGGTCTTCCTGCCGATCTCCTCTCGGGTTTCTTTACCGCTTTTCGGCGCGTACAGGATGCCGATCACCGCACCAACCAGACCGCCGATAATCAAACCGCCAATAAAATCACTTCTCTTGCACATGGCATGACCTCCTTTTCATTCTTTCATTATGCTGAAGCATACAACAACTCGCCCGTTAGTGTCAAAATAAATTTGGACGTGAAATCGAAGGTCTTTTCAAATAAAAAAAACGGCCGTGCATCTGCATGCCAAGCCGTTTTTCTTTTACGCTGTTTCCGATCCTACTTCGTAGCCGGAGCTGCCGGGGCTGCCGGAGTTGCCTCAGGAGCCGGAGCGGGTGTCGCTGCAGGCGCGGGGGCCGCGGTCTCAGCAGGTTTTTGCTCCTCTGCCTTCTTGCAGCCAACCACTGCAAAAGATAATGTCACAAAGAAAAGCAGGGAAAGAATGATAGCAGATACCTTTTTCATCAACACGTCACCTCCTTTCACAGATTTTACTCTGACACCGGTTCGCGGACGCATCGCCGACGTCGAACGGGAACATACACCCTTTTTTTGCCTTGTCAAGACAATTTTCTCATTATATAAGGCGTTGCACTCCAAGGGCGAGGCGGCGTCATGATCCTGGGTATTGATGTGGGTGGCACACATACGGATGCGGTTCTGATCGATCACTTCGCGGTTTTGAAAAAGGCCAAGGTTCTTACGGACGAACGGAATCTTGTGACCTCCCTCCTCTCCGTTACGAAGGCGCTGGTCGATGAATCCACCGTCCATCAACTGGAAAGGGTTGTCCTCAGCACCACCATCTCCACCAATGCCATCGTCCAGAACAAGGTCGACCGGGTGGGAATGCTGCTCGTCAGCGGTCCCGGCCTTCCGCCAGCCCTGTATGACGTCCGGCAGGATACCTGTTTCATGTCCGGCTACATCAATCACCGCGGCATGGAAATCGTCGGCATCGATCGGATAGAGGCGGCCCGCATGCGGGACCGTTTCCGCTCCGAAGGGATCCTTCATGTCGGCATCGTCGGTAAATTTTCCACGCGCAATCCCCGGCAGGAAATCGAACTCCGGGAGATTGTCCGCGATAAATTCCGCCACGTCTCTCTGGGCCACCGAATGTCGGGGCATCTCAACTTTCCCCGGCGGATCGCAACAACCTATCTTAACGAGGCAATATGGGACCTCTATCATAGATTCGTCAAGGAGGTCCTTCATTTCGTCCACGCGCGGGGCATCAACGTACCGATCTATATCCTGAAGGCGGACGGCGGAACCTTCGACATCTCACAATCCGTGGATTTTCCCGTTCAGACGATCCTTTCCGGCCCCGCGGCCAGCATCATGGGGATCCTGACGACGACCGGCTGCAACAGCGACGCCATCGCCCTCGATATCGGCGGCACGACGACGGATATCGCCGTCTTTGCCGACGGGGTCCCCCTTTTCGAGCCCTTCGGCGTCACCATCGAAGGTCACAAAACCCTGATCCGGGGGCTGAGAACCCGGTCGATCGGCGTCGGCGGCGACAGCGTCGTCCGTCTTCGGGAAGGAAGGCTCTCTGTCGGACCGGAGCGGGACGGACCTGCGGCCGCCTTCGGAGGCCCTTTTCCGACGCCGACGGATGCCATGATCGTTCTCGGGATGACCGGCATCGGCGACCCGGATAAGGCCGCGGCCGCAATCATCCCCCTTGCCGACGCCCTTCAGTGCCCGATCGGCGAGGCTGCCCGGGCGATCTTTCGCGAAACCTGCCTGCAGATCGCAGGTCATGTCCGGGATTTCGTCGAGGAGATCAACAACCAGCCTGTTTATACGATCCATGAGATGCTGGATGGGAAAAGGCTGAATCCCCGGCGCCTCTACGTGGTGGGAGGACCCGCCGGCCTCCTGGCGCCGGAACTGGGCGGGCTACTCGACTGCGAGGCCCATGTCCCCGTCCATGCCGAGGTGGCCAACGCCATCGGAGCCGCCCTGGCCCGGACGACGGCGGAGATGACTCTCCTCGCCGACACCGAACAACGGACCCTGACCATCTGCGAAGAGGGCCTTCAGACAGCCATCCCGCCCGGTTTTACGATGGAGGAGGTTGTCCGCATCGGCAGCGAAAAGCTCCGGAAAAAGGTTTTGAAGATGGGTGCCGCCGAAGAGGACCTGGAGATCGAGGTGGTCGAAGCCCAGGAATTCAACATGGTCCGGGAATGTTATACGACAGGAAAGAATATCCGGGTCAAGGTCCAGATCAAGCCGGGCTGTATAGCCGACCTCAAACGGGGGGACGCCCTATGCCGTTGAAACCGCAAAAGCGAACCGGTCTGATCTTTTTCCCCGCCTTCGACTGGGCCATCTCGCCGAACCACCCTGAGCGGGAGGAACGTCTCCTCTACACCCAGGATCAGGTCTTCGAGGAAGGGCTCCTCGACTTTGACAACATCCGCGAATACAAACCTGGGATCGCAACGGCGGAGGATATCAACCGGGCGCACATCTGCGTCCCGGATGCGGGCAGCGTAGTCACGGAATCGCACCTCATCTCGGCGGGCGGCGCCATCACCGCAGCGGACAAGGTTCTCACCGGCGAAGTGGACAACGCCTTCGCCCTGGTCCGGCCGCCGGGCCACCACGCGATGCTCGTCGTCCACGGCGCCCGCGGCTTCTGCAATGTGAACATCGAAGCGATCATGATTGAATACATCCGGCATCGTTACGGCCCGAAACGGATCGCCGTCGTGGACACGGACTGCCACCACGGCGACGGCACCCAGGACATCTACTGGAACGATCCGGACACCCTGTGCATCTCCATTCACCAGGACGGCCGGACCCTCTATCCGGGGACCGGTTCCCGCGACGAGTTCGGCGGGCCGAACGCCCTCGGGGCGACCGTCAACATCCCGCTCCCCCCGCAGACCTCGGATGAGGGGTTCCTCATGGTCCTCGACCGGGTGATCCTGCCGATCCTGGACGAATTCAAGCCGGATCTCATCATCAACTCCGCCGGTCAGGACAACCACTACACCGATCCGATCACGAACATGCGTTTCTCCGCTCAGGGGTATGCCCTGCTGAATGAAAGACTCGCCCCGGATATCGCCGTTTTAGAGGGGGGTTATTCCATCGAAAAAGCCCTCCCCTATGTCAATGTCGGAATCATCCTGGCGATGGCCGGTCTCGATTACAGCCATGTCCGCGAACCGGACTATGACCCGGTCGCCCTGCGGCAGTCCGCCGACATTTCGCGGACCATTGAAGAGGAGGCGGCAAAAGTCATGAACCTCTGGAAGGGGCGGCATGAAATGAAGGCAAAACTGGTCGGCGCGGCCCGTTACGTGAAGCGGAAGAAATGCATCTATTACGACACGGACGGCATCAGTGAGCAGCAGGAGGAAACGGTCCGCGTCTGCGACGACTGCGGCGGACTGGTCATGATCGAATCGGTCGCCGATACGGGAAACCGGATATTCGCAGTCATCCTTCCCGGACGCTGCTGCCCCGAATGCCGGAGCCACGGGGAGATGTTCTACGAGAAAACAAACCGGGGGAAACACAACCGGATCTATTTCCAGGACCGGGAACGGGGCGTCTTTCTGGTCAAATGAAAACATCAATGAGGAGTGCATCATGGCAGACGAGATCGATCTGAAGACACAGGAAACCGCGAAGAGGCTCTTCGGCGGCGGCGTCAAAATGGATCCCCCCTACCGGACATGGAAGGCGTTCGACCGGGAGTTGGCCAATGATTTTTCCCGCTTCATCACGGGGAACCTATACTCTCGCACCGTCCTGACCCCTCAGGAAAGGCAGATGGTCGCCTGCGCGGTCCTGGCGGCAACACGCTCCGGTGACGAGCTGAAACTCCACGTGAACGCAGCCCTCAACGTGGGGTGCGACCCGAAGAAGCTGACCGAGCTCTTCTTTCAGGTAGCGACCTACGCCGGAATGCCCGCCGTCAACGAAGCATTGGCGGTCTACCGCGACGTTCTCACGGAACGGGGCGAGTGGCCGATCCAGAAGTGAAGTTGCGGGGATTCTGCATCCGGCATGGCTAAACCATTCGAAAAGTCGTAGAAAGCCATTAGAAGGAATCTGCTTTTTCTGTATGAGCTTTTTAAAAACATGATATACGCAAAAGCACATAAAAGGTGGAGATATCCAGCAACTTTAGAATAACTTGTTATGGGTTTACTGAGTAGGTAAAGACAATGTCAAATCGACCCATTCAACATCAGCTTGAAAGCAAATCACGAATTGCCTTTGAAGCGGCGTTGCCGCCATCATGGGTCTATCGCACAGTGAATCCAGATTATGGAATAGATGGAGTAGTCGAAGTATTCTCATTTGACGGCACGGCCATCGGGGATATCTTCTTCGTTCAGCTAAAAGCCACTGCCAGCAAGGCGTTGAATAAATCCCTGACTGTACGTCTTGGACGAGAGAAATGCGATTATTACGATGCCCTGGCAATACCGCTGCTACTGGTTCTATTTCATGAAACCTCGGGACGGCTGTACGGCAAGTGGTTCTCGTTGCCTCCAGTCAGAGAACGGTACAAGAATAGTGCATCCGTTGTTTTTAGATTCCATGACGATGACGAGTGGACGTCGAGAAAAGCTGAAACGGTAGCCGACGAGTTAAGAGATATGCGGCAGAAGGCGCGTCTCAGGAAACGAGAAGAACGCATGGCTCTATACTATGATGCCAAGGCCAAGATAGACCTGTCGGCACCGGCCTCGAAGAAGGATGCCGAGCCCTTGCTAGACCTAAAGTCTGGCGATGTAGTTGTCCATGATGCATTTGGCAGGGGTGTAGTTGAGCAGGCCACAGAGTACTATTTCTTTGTCGAATTTGATGATGACGACATGCTCAGAAAGTTCGAGCCCGGCGACAGCAGAGACTTCGTCAAGCTTCAGGGTGCGACGACTTAGTTCGTACCCGTTCCAGGAGGAAAGTGTTGTCAGGCACTGACAAAACAGACAGGGGCAATATTCAACCCATAACGACCGGATGCAGCCAATCGGCCATAAAGAAGGCCTCTGGCTGATCCAGGTGTTATGACGCTTGAACGACCTTGGTGAGACTGAGGAACCGAATGGCAAATAAAGAAGCCACAGCCCGTATCAAGATCAACAAGCTGCTTGAAACGGCAGGCTGGCGTTTCTTTCCGGAAGGGAGCGCGCCCGCCAACATCCGCCTTGAGCCCAGCGTGACGATCAAGTCATCCGATCTGGAAGCACTTGGCGAGAACTTCGAGAAGACGAGCAAGGGCTTCATCGACTTCCTGCTGCTCGACACCAAAAGCTTCCCGCTCATTGTCCTTGAGGCCAAATCGGAGGACAAGAACCCGCTCGTCGGCAAGGAGCAGGCCCGCAAATACGCCAAGTCCCAGAACTGCCGCTTCGTCATCCTCTCCAACGGCAACCTGCACTACTTCTGGGATCTGGAGCGCGGCAACCCCTACGTTATCACGTCCTTTCCGACCCCCGACTCGGTGATCGGCTACCAGCAGGTCACACCCAACCCGCAGCGTCTCATCGAGGACCAGGTCGGCGACGACTACATCGTGCTGACCCAGCGCCCGAACTACCAATCCGAAGCGGCGTGGCGCAACGAGGGGGAGCGTCCCGGCTATATCAGAGCCAATAACCTGCGGTTTCTTAGGCCATATCAACTGAAGGCCATCCACACCCTGCAACGGGCCGTGAAGGAGGGCAAAGACCGCTTCCTCTTCGAGATGGCCACCGGCACCGGCAAGACTCTTGTCGCCGCCGCTGTAATCAAACTGTTTCTCCGCTCCAGCAATGCCAAGCGCGTGCTGTTTCTGGTGGATCGCCTCGAACTGGAGGATCAGGCCGGCAAGAAAGCGAACTCCCCACTGTTGGCCCTGTCCGCCGATTTCAAGACAGTCATCTACAAGGAGAACCGCGACGACTGGCGGCGGGCGGAAATCGTTGTGACCACAGTGCAGTCGCTGCTCTTCAACAACAAGTACCAGCGGCTCTTCTCACCGACCGATTTCGACCTGGTCATCTCCGACGAAGCCCACCGCTCCATCGGCGGCAATGCCCGTGCCGTCTTCGACTACTTCATCGGCTACAAGCTCGGCCTCACCGCCACGCCCCGTGACTACCTCAGGCGGTTTGACAAAACCAATCCTTCCACCCGCGACCCGCGCGAAGCCGAGCGCCGACTGTTGCTGGACACCTACCGCACCTTCGGCTGCGAGAACAGCCAGCCCACCTACCGCTACTCGCTGCTCGAAGGCGTGAAAGATGGTTACCTGATCAACCCCACGGTGGTGGATGCCCGCACCGAAATCACCACCGAACTGCTTTCCGAAAAGGGCTTCGTCGCCTCCTTCACCGACGATGCTGGCGAAGACCAGCAGGAGGCCTTCAAGCAAAGCGAGTTCGAGAAGCGCTTCTTTGCCGATGCCACCAACCAGCTATTCTGCAAGACCTTTCTGGAAAACACCCTGCGCGATCCGGTCAGCGGGGAGATCGGCAAGTCCATCATCTTCGCCGTCAGCCAGAACCACGCGGCCAAACTGGCGCAGATCCTCAACCAGATGGCCGACCGCATGTTCCCCGGAAAGTACCAGTCCGACTTCGCCGTGCAGGTCACCTCGCAGATTCCCGATGCCCAGCTCTTCACCATCAACTTTGCCAACAACAACCTGCTCGGTTCGGCCAACTTCCTGCCCGCTTACAAGACCAGCAAGGCCCGTGTCTGCGTCACCGTGGGCATGATGACCACCGGCTACGATTGCACCGACATCCTCAATCTCGGTCTGTTTCGGCCGATTTTCTCGCCGACCGACTTCATCCAGATCAAGGGGCGCGGTACCCGCAAGCATAACTTCCTTGAACAGCTTTTCGACGACAACATCAAAGACAGCGTGAAGGAGCCGCAGAAGAAAGCCTTCAAGCTCTTCGACTTCTTCGCCAACTGCGAGTACTTCGAGGAAAAATTCAACTACGATGAGGTGCTGAAACTTCCCCTTCCCCAGGTCAAGGGCCGCGATGACGGCGGAAGCACAGGCCCGGTGGTGGTTGGCGGCGCCTACGAGCACCTCGGCGCGGACATCCTCTCGATGATCAAGGAAGAGACCATCGGCCTGGACGGCATGAAGATCGACCGGATGTTCTTCGAGAAATTCGAGGACACCGTGCGCGAGAACGAAACCATCGCGAAAGCCGTCGAGTCAGGACAATGGGATCGCGTCATCGACTACGTGAACCGCGAAGTCTTCGACAAACCCGAGGAGTACTACACCCTCGACAAACTTCGCAAAGCCGCCGCCGTGGACCGCCGCCTGACCCTGCGGGAGATCCTGGAGAAAATCTTCGGCCTCATCCCGCGCTTCAAGTCCAAGGACGAACTGCTGGAAGAGGAGTTTGCCAAGTTCGTCGCCGATACCAAACCCGAAGAGGCCGAGGCCATCCCGGCCATCAAAACCTACTTCAAAGCCTACGTCACCAGCGGCCAGGTGCGCCACATCATCGAAAACAAGCATTTCACCGATCTGGCTACCAACCCGGTTTTTTCCACCCACGACTTCCGCGCCGTGCCGGCGAAGTACCGCACGCTCATTCCTGAATACGTCAAGGACTACGTCTCCTTGAACCAGTTCGCCGCCTGAGGGAAGACTATGAGCAATATAACCGGGTTTAAACCCGTCGAATTCGACCAGTTTAAAAAAAGGGTGTGAGGAAAGAGACCATGGATAAAGGAGTCAAATGTTAGACACCGTCACCAAACGCCGCATCGACACCGCCCGCGACATTCTCGTCGGTAAAGTCCCCGATCCCAAGAGCCAGGTAGAGCAGATCACCATCGCCCTGATCTACAAGTTCATGGACGACATGGACGCCGAGAGCGAGGAGTTCGGCGGGAAGCGCAAGTTCTTCGCCAATGAGTTTGCCCGCTACGGCTGGGCCAAACTCATGCGCTCCGGCTTGGGCGGCCATGAGATCCTGAGCCTCTACGCCGAAGCCATCGCCAAGATGCCGGAGAACCCCGGCATCCCGCTGCTCTTCCGCGACATCTTCAAGAACGCCTATCTGCCCTACCGCGACCCGGAGACCCTGCGCGCCTTCCTCAAGATCATCAACGAATTTACCTACGACCATAGCGAACGGCTCGGTGACGCCTTCGAGTATCTCCTCTCTGTCCTCGGTTCCCAGGGAGACGCCGGACAGTTCCGCACCCCGCGCCATATCATCGATTTCATGGTCGAAATCATCGATCCGAAGAAGAACGAGACCGTGCGTGACACGGCCTGCGGCACCGCCGGGTTCCTGATCTCGTCCTATAAGCACATTCTCAAGGCCAACACCGACGCCAAGGGCAACAGCACCCTGACGCCGGACGAAAAGGGTCGCCTCGCGCAGAACTTCGCGGGCTACGACATCTCGCCCGACATGGTGCGCCTGTCGCTGGTGAACCTGTACCTGCACGGTTTTGCCGACCCTCACATTTACGAGTACGACACGCTGACCAGCCAGGACCGGTGGAACGAATACTCCGATGTGATCCTCGCCAATCCGCCCTTCAT
>PLLC01000031.1 GCA_003141195.1 Syntrophaceae bacterium | reverse complement strand
AATATATCTGTCCCCTTTTTCCTAAGATCCGCTGATAATTATAGAGATTACGCCAGGCCGGCCGGCGGCGGTAGCGGGACGTCCACGGGCGTCACGCAGCGGTTCACGGTCTCGATGGTGTTGCCAACGTTGAGCTTCCGGAAGAGGAGGGCGAATTGCGCCTCTAATTCTCCACCAAGCGCCGTCCGGATCGTCTCCGGGAGATCCCACATCTCCCGTTTGAAGGGGCCGATCCCTTTCTTCCGGGTCTTGTAGAAGAACTGCTCCTCCGTATCGCCTTCCTTCCGCTCGGAAGCCGCTTCCCGTTTCAGGTAGTCGTAGATCTGCCCGCGGAGCGCGGGCGGAAAATTCGGGCTGTCATAGACGATGTTCTGGAATCCCGTTGCCAAGTGGACCTCCGCCGTCCCCGTCGCAGGGAACCGGTCGAACGCCTCGTCCGGCAGCGTGGAGGCGCCGTGCTGGACCGCGCCGGCCAATCCGTATTCCTTGCGTGCCGCAGCGGAGAGCTTCTCGAGCGTGTCAAAGTCGAGCTTGACCTTGGCGACGCTCCCGTCGGCCAGGGGGATGCCGCCGTGGGTCGTCCCCGTCTGGACGCTGATCTTGCTGATCCCCTTCAATCCCGTTCCGCTCTTTCGAAGGGTTTCCAGATATCCCTCCATGAAGGCGTAGAGCTCCTCAACCGTACTGTTTTTCCCTCCAACCTCGCCGATCTCCCCGCCGACGGAGATGGTGACTCCTGCAGGTTCCAGATCCCGGATCATCGTCGTCATTTCCGCGGCCAGGCCGTAGTTGAGTCTCTGCTGCTGCCTCACGGTCGCTTCCGTAAGATTGACGAGGGTCGAGGTGTCGATATCAATGTTGTAGAAGCCCGCGTCGATGGCCTCCCAGATCAGGTCTTTGACGGCCTTGACCTCGCCCTCCGGATCCTTCGCGTATTTCTTCGCCCCCACCTGGAAGTGGTCGCCCTGGAGGAAAAGGGGGCCCCGGTATCCCGTCTTCAGAGCCGCCGCCGTCACCGCGCAGGTGTACTCCGCCGGCCGCTGGCGGGTGTAATCGATCTCCGACCGCGCGATCTCGAAAATCATTGCCCCGGCCCCGGAAGCCTGAGCGGTCCGGAAGACGGCCTGGGCCGTATCGTACGTCAAGGCGCGAATGTTGATGGCCGGCACCGTAAAACCGGAAACCTCTCCCCGTCCCATCGCCTCGTAAAGCCCCTGAATCGAGGCGGAACGGATGCCCACCGCCGCTCCGGCCCGGCGGATCAGCCAGCGGGCGGCCGCCCGCGTCTCCTCCTCGGGGGCGAATACTGCCGTCCGAATCAGATCGTCGATCCGCTCTTCCCGGAGACGTTTCTCATCCACCACCCGGACGTCGTTCCCATCGAACGTCAGAACCCCCTCCACCGCCTTCTTCAGCATATCCGTATTATTGCAGATCATCGCCTCACCTCGCTCACGCATGGAAAAGGCCCGGGTTCACGGGCCGTCTCCGATTCTTTATGATTCGGCCGCCAGAAATTCCATGGCCTTTTCCACCTCGAACCGGCTTCCGATATAGATCGGACAGCGCTGTTCCAGGTCGTCCACCCGCAGGGAGAGGATCGCCTCCTTGCCGTCCGTGGCAATCCCCCCGGCCTGCTCGACGATGAAGGCCATCGGCTGAAGCTCAAACAGCAGCCGCAGCTTCCCGCGGGGGCTCCTCTTCAGTGCGGGATAGGTGAAGATCCCTCCCCGCTTGATCAGAACCTGGTTGATGTCCGGCACGAATCCGCCGCTGTAGCGGAGCTTGTACCCCTCCGCCTCGAGATATTCGAGAAACTTCAGATGACTTTCGGTGCAATCCTTCCGGAGACCCCCGGGGCTGTAGATGGAGCCGCGCTCCTCGAGCATGACGTGCTCCTGGGAGAGAACGTACTCCCCCTCCCGGTTCAGGACGAACTCATGGGCCCCTTTGCCTGCGGAGTAGACCATCGTGATGAGCGGCCCGTAGGTGATATAGAGGGCCGCCACCATCGACTCCCTTCCCCGCGCGAAGATCGACTCCTTATGGATGCCGATGATCGTCCCGATGGCGAGGTTGGTGTCGACCAGGGAAGAGCCGTCCAGCGGATCCGCCGTGACGAAGTATTTTTCCCGGCCTTTGCCGAGCAGGACGACGGCGTCCTGCTCCTCCGAGGCGTATTCCCGGACGAAGCCGGAAAACTGGAGCTGGTTCTTCATGATCTCGTCGGCGCTCCGGTCGAGCGAGAGCTGTTCCTCCCCGTAGAGGTTCTTGAAACCGGCGAATTTCCGGTTCGATTCATGGATCTTGGCGGAGATGTATTTCCCCGTTACCGCAATCTGCCAGATGAGCCGGCGGAGTTCCTCCTCCACGCCGGCCATCCACATCTGTCGCCGCAGATCGACGACAAATCTGGTGTGATCCGATATCCCCTCGCCCATGGTCCGTTTCCTCCGTGAATTGAAGAGAGATGCCGCCTGATCGACCTGTTGCAATAGTATCGTGTTTTTGGAGCCCGGGAAATGGTCCGCGCCAGCCTTCTTTCCCACCCGACGCTTTTTCACTCGGTTATAGATAAAAAATTATCGGTAAGAATGCAACCCCTTTTTACGTCCCCATTCTCCGCTGCCCGCGTCTCCTCCTCCTTGACCTTCGACAGATCGGACCCGCAGAAGCCGCCGCCGGCCGGGAGGACGAGAAGGAGTCGGCTGACCGGCGTGGGTCGGAAGGCGATTCCGGCCGTTGTCTATAGCCGAATTTCGTGTATACTTCCAATGGAGAAATTGTGAAGGGAGGAAGCGATGGATTCATTTCTGAAAATCGCGCATCGGGGATATTCGGCGAGATATCCGGAAAATACGTTTCTGGCGTTCGAAAAGGCCATCGCGACCGGCGCGGACATGATCGAGCTCGACGTGCACCTCTCGCAGGACGGGCGGCTCGTGGTCATCCACGACGAGAGGATCGACCGCACATCAAACGGAACGGGCGCTGTGGCGGACCTCTCCCTCGCGGAGCTGAAGCGGTACAATTACAACAACCGGATGGCGGAGCCCGGCTTTGTAGGGATCCCGACGCTCGATGAGGTGATCGGCTGGGCCGGAAACCGGGTGATGCTCAATATCGAGATCAAGAACGGCCCCGTCCGGAACGAGGGGATCGAGAGAAAACTAGCCGATCTGCTTCAGGAGACGCGCTTTACGGACCGCGTCATCGTCTCCTCCTTCGACCATTACGCGCTCGCCGAGATGAAACGAATCGCCGGTTCTGTCCGGACCGGCATGCTCTACGATTCGGTCTGGATCCGCTTCGCGGACGAAGTCCGGGCTCTCGGCGTCTTTTCCGTCCACCCAAGAGCGGATGCCGTCAAAGCGGGCCAGCTCCGGTGGGCGAAATCCCGCGGCATCCAGGTCTATCCGTGGGTCGTAAAGGACCGGGAAACCCTGAAAGCGTTCCGGGCGTCGGGTTATGTAGACGGCGTGATGGTGAACGACCTCGCCCTGTTTTCAGAACATTGAGTCCTGGCGGCTTCATAAAAAGTCTTAAAAGTCATGAAAATGGGACGGCTTCGTAAAAAGGCCGCAGGCAAGGCGCACGAATCCTGAGGAATGAGGCGTACTTCGGCGTACGCCGCAATAACGAAGGACGAAGCGCAACGCAGCATNNATCCGGACTTTTTACGAAGCCGTCAATCCTGGCGCCGGCCACGACGGTCGGAGAAGGGAAATCAGAGCCGCCGCATCCGGCTGGAGGCGCTCCCGGCGGGTTATGCCGCCATGTAGATCCCCCGTTTTGTCTTCTTGATTTTTCCCTGTTTCTCGGCCCGGTAAACGATGCTCCAGATCTGACTCTCGGCGAGCCCAGTCTTTTCCTTTAGCACCGCCGTCGTGATCCCCTCTTCGCTGCCGCGGATGAGCCTGACGACCGAGTCCAGGAGGGTTTCCTTCGGAACCTTCTTCGGGACCTTCTTTGGGCCGGTTTTTTTCTTCATCTTTTTCGGCTTCCCCGCCGGACGGGCCCTTGGGGGTTTCGGTTTTTCCTCCTTGCCGCCGACGGGCGCCAAAAGCAGCTTCTGCACCTTGCCGAAATAGATCCTGACGAACTCTTCCGACCCTTCGATCTCGATTTCCCTGGTTGCCGGGTTGAAGCGGATCCGCGATCTTGTCTCCATGGAGCACCTCCCTTTTTGTGTTCTGATGAAAATGTTTCACCCTGTGGACCGCCCGCCCTGATCCGGCGGCAAGCGACTTTACCGACCCCCACGAACGCCCGATCGCGGGACCGCCTTGGGAAAATCGGTCATTCCGGGACCTCCCGCAGACCATGCGGATACGGTCAGATCACCCGGACGATATCAGGCGTGTGTCTCTCCGAGGCCGGCGGAATGGCCGTCGGATAACCGAGAATGATCGGCGCCACAATCCGGCAGCCTTCGGGAACACCTGTTTCCCGCAGGATTTCATGGCCGCGGATATGGGCGCCCAGCCCGATCCAGCAGGTTCCGAGCCCCCGGGAAGCGGCCGAAAACATGAGGTAGGCCGCCGTCAGGGCGGAGTCCACCTCCAGCGACGGGACCTCCTGGGGACCGGTGATGTAAATGAGACAGGGGGCATTGTAAAAGACATTGAATGCATCGTCCCGCAGCGCCGCTTCATACATCTTCATCGGCGCATCGGGATTCCCGGCGAGATCGGCAAGGAGATTGCGCCTGCTCTCATCGGAAAGCCGCTTCATCACCCCCCGATCCCGGATGATGATGAAACGACAGGGCTGTCCGTTGCTCGCCGTCGGCGCCAGGCAGGTATCCTGAAGAATTTCCTGCACAACCGTTAACGGCACTTCTCTGTCCTGAAAATCCCGGATGGAGCGCCGGTTCATTAAAAGGGTTTTGAAATCCATGGGCATCCTCCTCATTTGAATTGAAGTATAGAGGGAAACGGTCTTGCCTGTCAAGCCTGACGAAGGGCTTTTTGCGGAAACCTTTGTCGTATGTAAATTTTCGGCCAATTGTGATCGGTGAAGCCGCCGGCTGAAAGCGCGGTTGGGGCCGCCCTCAACCATCGCCGAAACTGATCCCCATATCGCGGGCGGTGAGGATCGAGTCGGAATCCAGGGGCACCGATTTCATCTTCTCGACGGCCTCCGCCAGCGGCACGGCCACCATGTCGGGCGGCCGCAGGGCCACCATCACGTTGCGTCGGCCCTCCGCGATGACGCGAACGGCCGCGGCGCCGAAACGCAGGGCCACGAGGCGGTCGAACGTGGTCGGAGAACCGCCGCGCTGCAGGTGTCCCAACACCAGGGAGCGCGTGTCCTTACCGATCCGCTGATGGATTTCCCGGGCCACCCACTCGCCGATGCCGCCCAGCATCACCTCCTGGCGCCCTTCCTCGCCCCCGCCCTTGTGGACCATCTCACTGCCTTCGGCCTTGGCCCCTTCCGCAACGACGACAATGCCGTGGCGTTTTCCATGCAGCTCGTTGTCCATGATCTTTTCACAGACGCTGTCGATCCTGAAGGGAATCTCGGGGATCAGAATCACGTCCGCCGACCCGGAGATGCCGCTGTTGAGCGCGATCCAGCCCGCATAACGTCCCATTACCTCGACCACCATCACCCGCTCATGGGCGCTGGCGGTGGAGTGCAGTTTATCGATCGCCTCCGTCGATGTGGACACCGCCGTGTCGAAGCCGAAGGTGATGACCGTGCTGGCCAAGTCGTTATCGATCGTCTTGGGCACGCCCACCACCGGCATCCCCATCCCGGCGAAGCGGTTGGCGATACGCAGGGAGCCGTCGCCGCCGATGGCGACCAGGACGTCCAGGCCCAGGCGCCTGAAGTTGCTGAGGATCCGTGCGGAGACATCCCGAACCTTGGTCTCGCCGACGGCGTTCTTGACCGCCATCGCGAACGGATCCCCCTTGTTCGTCGTGCCGAGGATCGTGCCGCCCAGCGAGACGATGCCTGCCACTTTCTCCGGCGTCAACCGGGTGATCTCATCGGTATTCAGCAAGCCGTTATAACCGGTATGGATGCCGTAAACCTCCCAGCCGCGGCGGTAGGATGCCATCGTCACGGCATAGATGACGGCGTTGAGTCCGGGTGCATCCCCGCCGCCGGTATTGACCGCGATCTTCAAACGTTCATTCATTGCAGCCTCCTTATTTTCGTTGCTGAGATTTGAAGAAACCCGATGTTCTCGAAGAAAGCCGCCAACTCTAAAATCCGGGGCCGCTTCATTCAGAAGCCCTTCCGGTTCGACAGGATTGCCGTAACCGCCGTCGAGCGCGCCCTGCGCTGTGGGCCGTGAGCCTGTAGATCGGCCGCAGGGGATGATCAGACGTTGACGCCGCGCAGGGTTTTTTTTCGAAGGCGTCAAAACCTGTTTTGATATGGGCTGATTATAGCGGGTAGGCAACTGTGCGTCAAGAAATATGGCACAATCTCTTTGAAAAATACTTG
Organism: Syntrophaceae bacterium; assembly: GCA_003141195.1. Classification (GTDB taxonomy): domain Bacteria; phylum Desulfobacterota; class Syntrophia; order Syntrophales; family UBA5619; genus UBA5619. The sequence continues at coordinate 4,616 of PLLC01000031.1, read as the reverse complement.
ACAAGTGGCCTGATGTAGGATATCAGACAACCTCAATTGGGGTGATTACCGATTACCTTGGATGGTAAACATGCTCAAACCCATCAAAAAAGAGAGCGTCCGCGGCCAGGTTTTCTGCCAGCTCCGTGATCAGATTCTTCGCCGCACCTGGCCTCCAGGTAGCAAACTTCCCTCCGAACATGAGCTTTCCCGAACCATGGGCGTGAGCCGGGTCTCCATCCGGGAAGGCATCCAGCATCTGGTTTCCCTGGGGATTCTGGAAACGCGACACGGCGAAGGCACCTTTGTCCGAGAGTTGAGCGGTCAAGTCCACTTTAATGCCCTCATCCCGCTGCTGGTCCTGGACGATATCGACATCTTGCATGTTCTCGAATACCGGCGAATCGTCGAGAAGGGTACGGCCGCCCTGGCCGCCGAACGCGCCACCGACCAAGATCTGGTCGAGATGGAAGCCGTCTACGACCAAATGGTCCAGGCCCGGGACAATGTTACCGAGTTCGCCCGCGCCGACTTGGAGTTCCACCTCGTTCTGGCCAAAACCACCGGCAATCCCGTCATCATCAAGGTCAACAACGTCCTGCGCAGTATTCTTGAAATCTCCATGGAGAACATCGTCAGCTCCCTGGGCATGGAGGATGGCCTGCACTACCATCGGCTGATCATCGAAGCCATTCGCGCCCGCGATACGCAGGCCGCAGAAAACATCATGCAGGAACACGTGGACAGGACCATCGTGCGCCTCAAGGCTGAGGCCGGGCTGGCCGCTCCCGGGGCAACCCGAACCGGCGACCGGCCCGCACGGGCGGGCCTGGAGGAAAGGCTCGCCCTGCACCGGTCCTTCTGGGCGCTGGAGAAGCAGCCCCGGCCGCTGGCCTCCTTCCGGGTCGGCGACTTCTTTTTCGCGCGCCATTTCCGCGCCGCCCTCCCTCTGCTGGAGCCGGACAAGTCGATCTCTCCGGAGATGCTGAACGTCTCCGAATTTCTCCCGGACTATGAGCGCATGTTCCGGGAGGCCGAGGAGCTCGGCCAGGACGGCTTTTGGACCGGCGAGCCCTTCACCGGTATCCCCTGGATGGAGGCCATCCTGGGCTGCCCCATCCGCGCCGGCCGCGAGAGTTTCACCTCAAGGCCCTGGCTCTCCTCGCCCGCGGAGGCCCTGGAGAAGGTCCGTTTCGATCCGCAAAATCCCTGGTTGGGAAAATATCTGGAATTCACCACAGCCCTGGTTCAGCAGAGCCGAGGCCGTTACCCGGTGGGTATGCCGATCATGCGCGGCCCCACCGACATGCTCGGCGCTTTGCTGGGGCAGAAGGAAATGGTGATGGCCCTGATGAAGACGGACCCGCAGGCGATGCACCGGCTCATCGAGCGGGTGACCCGGGCCTTCCTGGCCGTGATCGAGGCTCAGCGCCGTCTGACCCCGCCTTTCTATGGGGGTTGGGCCCTGGGATTTTACCATGTCTGGGCCCCGGGCACTGCCATCTGGTTCCAGGACGACCTGTCGGCCATCCTCTCGCCCAAACTCTACCGGCAGTTCTTCCTTGATTCGGCACGCCTGATCCTGGCCGGCCATGACCACACCGCCGTCCACCTGCACCCGAGCTCCTTCTTCATCCTGGATGAGCTGCTCACCCTCGAAAACCTGAAGGTGGTCGAAGTCAACAAGGACATCAGCGGGCCGGGCGTGAAGGAGATGCTGCCGGTCCTGGCCAAAATCATGCAAACGCGCGGCGTCATCCTGTGGGGCGACCTGACCATCGAGGACCTCGAACTGGTCAAACAGAACCTGCCCTGCCGGGGACTTGCCCTCAATGTGGTGGCCCCCACCCCGGACGAAGCCGGAGCACGTTTGAAATACATTCAGAACTGGGAGTGACCGATCATTCCACCCTGTCGGATGGGGGAATGAAATACGGTGCGCAGCAACCGGTGACCCTTAGGAGAGAATTCGCCATGGACTCTGAAACCGTCGGAAAAGCATCCAGGCTTGAGGTCATCAGCCGGGTCATGGACAAAACCATATCTTATGTGGTGGCGCTTCTGCTGGTGGCCATGTCGGGGATCGTCTTCGGCAACGTCGTCTGCCGTTACTTCCTGGACTTTTCCCTGGGGTGGTATGAGGAGGTCTCACGGTTTCTCCTGATCTGGATCGTCTTCTTGGGGGCCATCATCGCCCTGATCAGGGGCGACCACTTGAGTATAGATTTGCTGCAACTCGTTTTGTCTCCCCGTGCCTGCCGGGTGGTGGTGGTTCTGACCGACATGATGATGCTGGCGGTGCTGGCGATCATGTTCCAGGGCGCCTGGGATATGGCGATCGACTCGCTGCGGAGCGGGTGGGTGGCCTCCTCGGTGCCCATCCCCTACGGCTGGGTCTACATGGTCGGACCCGTCAGCGCAGCGCTCATGTTTATTCAGACCCTGATCAAGACCACCGGAGACATCCGGACCCTGAAGGAGGTGCCGCAATGATCCCTCTCTTCCTCTCCTCCCTTTTCGGCTTCATCCTGCTGGGGATACCCATCGCCTTCGCGCTGTTGCTGACCGCACTGGTGCTCGCGTGGTTCATGGGCTCCTGGTCGCCGCCCCTGGTCGTCCAGACCATCTTCCGCGGCATCGACAGCTTCCCGCTCATGGCCATCCCGTTTTTTCTTTTGGCCGGCGAGATCATGAACACGGGCGGCATCGCCCAGCGCATCATCATGGTGGCCAAGGCCATGTTTGGCCACGTGCGCGGCGGCTTGGGCTATGTGACCGTCGTGGCCGGCATGCTCATTGCGGGTGTCTCCGGCTCGGCGGTGGCCGACGCTTCGGCCATCGGTTCGATGCTCTTCCCGGTGATGAAAAAGGAGGGCTACGACCCCGAGAAGGCGGGGGCGCTCTTCGCGGGCGCCGCAACCATCGGCCCGATCATCCCGCCATCCATCCCCATGGTCATCTTCGGCGTCATCGCGAATGTCTCGGTGATCCGGCTCTTCATCGGCGGGATTATTCCCGGCGTGATCCTGGGGGGAGGCCTGATGATCGGCTGGTACCTGCACACCCGGGGCAAGACCCGCTACCACGTCGAGGGTAGGTTCAGCCTGATCGGCGTCTTCAAGGCCTGCTGGGACGCCCTCTTGGCGCTGTTTCTGCCGGTTATCATCCTGGGCGGGATCCTGCTCGGCATCTGCACCGCCACCGAGGCGGCCGTGGTCTCGGCCGTCTACGCCTTCATCGTCTCATTCTTCATCTATCGCGAACTCAAGCTGAAGGACATGATGAGGGTCCTGGTCAACACGGTGCGGGGAACGGCGGTCGTGCTGCTGGTCTGCGGCGCGGCCATGGCCGCCGCTTACTTCATCACCACGGCGCAGATCCCGGAGATGCTGGCCGGCCTGCTGCTCCAGCTTTCCGGCGGCAGTTGGGTGCTGTTCATGCTCTGGGTCAACATCCTGCTTTTGATCACCGGCTGCGTCATGGACCTGACCCCGGCGCTGCTCATCCTGGGGCCCATGCTCCTGCCCATCGCCGTCAAGTACGGTCTGGACCCGGTCTATTTCGGGGTGGTCATGGTCGTAAACCTTTGCATCGGTCTGATCACCCCGCCGGTCGGCAACGTCCTCTTCGTGGCCTGCGGCATCTCCAAGATCGCCATGGGCTCAATGTCACGGGCCATCTGGCCCAATATCGTCATCGGCATCATCGTCATTTTCATCATCACGTACCTGCCCTGGACGATCATGTATCTGCCCGGCCTGATTCCCAAGTAAGGCCGGCCTGAATGGATTTAAGATGTCTAAACCGCATCACGTATAGGCAAGCATCGGCAACCCCATAAACGAAAGGAGAAAGATCATGAAAAAGATTGTAATTTTTGTTCTCGCCCTCACGTTTGTAATCGGCCTGGCGGCCAATCAGGCCCTCGCCCAATCCAAGATCCTCAAGATCTCCAACGGCATCAACGAGCAGCATCCCTCCTATCTGGGCAACAAGAAATTCGGGGAGATCCTCGCCGCCAAACTGCCCGGCAAGTACACCGTCCAGGTCTACGCCAACTCCCAGCTGGGCGACGACGTGCGGGCCACCGAGGCCGTGCGGATGGGAACCCTGGAGATGGTTACCACCTCGGCCTCGCCGCTGACCGGCCTGGTACCGGAGTTCAACGTGTTCGACTTGCCCTTCATCGTGCCCAGCACGAAAGCGGCAGACGCCATCTTCGACGGCCCGATCGGCGCCAAGCTGGCCGCCGCGCTGGAGCCGAAAGGGATCAAGCTGCTGGCATACTATGAAAACGGCTTCCGCCAACTGACCAACAGCGCGCACGAGGTGAAAAGCCCGGCCGATCTCAAAGGCCTCAAGATCCGCACCATGCAGAACCCCATTCATCTGGAAGCCTTCCGGGCCATGGGCGCCAACCCCACGCCGATGCCGTTCAGCGAGGTCTTCACCGCCCTTCAGCAGAAGACGATCGACGGCCAGGAAAACCCCATCCCGACCATCTGGCTCTCCAAGTTCTATGAGGTCCAGAAATACGTCTCCCTGACCGGCCACGTCTACGGTCCCCACATTGTCCTGATGGGCAAGAAGCTCTGGGACTCTTTCCCCGCGGGCGACCAGAAGGTGATCGCCGAGGC
>PLLC01000056.1 GCA_003141195.1 Syntrophaceae bacterium | reverse complement strand
AGCTCTTTGAATTACCGCCCTCCAGCACCAGAGGCGTATCTGCATTGAGAAATAAAAAAATGGCAGAATTCTAACTTTAAATGTGGTACATGTTCTGGGGGCAGGTCATTGTTGGATTGTCTCTGGATTTTCTCGGCATGAGCCCAATACAAGCGCTTATTTACACTGCTGTTTTGTATGGCTTAACAGCGCCGATAATGATTGCCATAATTATGCACATTTGTAACAACAAAAAAGTAATGGGGAAATTTACCAACAAGAGATGGTCAAATGTTCTCGGATCAATAACGCTAATACTGATGAGCGTTGCTGCCGTTGCATTGATTTATTTTCAGTTCAAGTAGAATAACTTAGAGCCTATCCGTAAATAACTTTGGTTCTTTTGATTTTTCTCCAGCAGATAATGGAGAACGCTAATTGTATCAGAGCGATGTAACTACCGGACAGCTTTTCATAACGTACCAAAAGCTTTCGGAACCGGTTGATCCAGGAATGGGTTAATTCAAAAAACCATCGGCGAGCATGATAACCGGGTATTTCTTTCTTTGCTTATCTCTTCACCACGTTCTTTGACATGAGGAATATAGCCATGGGCCTCTATGATCTTTTTGGCTGGATCTCCTGTATATCCCTTGTCAGCACAGAGGTTTTGTTTGGTTTCCTCTGGCGGCAAGACGATACGATTATCAAGGACTGCACCCAGTTGAGTCACGTCATGACGATTCGCTCCGGTTACGACTAACGATAGCGGGACGCCATGCTCGTCTACAAGGATGTGACGCTTGCTGCCTTTTTTTCCCCCGATCTGTTGGATTGCGCCCTACCTCTTCCCTGGCCATCGGGGCTTTGATCATGGATCCGTCGGTGCTCTGCCATTGCCACGAGATTCCTTCCATCTCATCATACTCGGCCAATCCTGCACGCCAAAGAGACAGGAAGAACCCTGCCTTCATCCAACGGGTGAAATATCCGTGAATAGAGCTGGGACTGCCAAAACGCTCCTTTGGCAAAGCCTTCCATTGACAGCCGGTACGCAGAACATAGACAATGCCTTCAAATACCTGGCGATAGGGAATCGGTTTTCGCCCTCCACCTGCTATCCGTTTATAACTCTTCTCCTTATCCCGTTTTGGAAGAGGTATCAATGGATTGACCCGTTCCCAAAAAGCGTCCGACACCTCCCATGACTGTATCCGCTTTGCCATAAATCAACCTCCTTAACGGTGATGTCAATCTATGGTATTGATTCATAACAAAGATCTTTAATAAACTAAACTATTATTTACGGATAAGCACTTAATTTCACTGGCAACCGCATCTCGCTCGACGATGAAACGGCTATGGAGAACTTGGCCCGATACATCATCCGGGCGTCATTCTCCCAGGAAAGGATGCAGTACCTGAATCAGGAGGGGAAGGTCGTCTATACATCCAAAGACGGCAGGACAAACAAGAGCTTCCCCGCACTGGAATGGCTGACCAACCTGTGTTCTCATATACCGAACAGGGGTTAGCAGATGGCGCGGTACTAAAGATTATGTGACGCTATCAAAAACTTCAGTACAACTGGTAATCCTCACTTCAATTACAAAGCGAAAAACCTTGACTTATAGGTGTTACCAGCAGCGGGATTTTTTCATGCCCTTATAGTTTTGGGGAAAACCGGAAGAAGTTCCCCCTTTTTCTACTTCTTACCGAAGACCGTGGCGAACGGATTGTTGAAGGGGACCTTCTCGTCGCGCGGTTTCCCCTGTTGCGGCCGGCCGTGGCCGGGTCTCTCCCGCTGCGGTTGTCCCTCTCCGGGTCTTTCCTCCGGCGGCTTGCCCGGCGTCGTTTTTTCCTGCGGCGATTTTCCGTGCCCCTGTCTGGCCTGAGAAGAATCGCCCGGCGCGCGCGCCGGTCCGGGAGCGCGCCGCCGGCCCTTCGCGGCGGGTTTCGCATCCGCTTTCTTGTTCGGATTTTCCGCCTTCCCCGGCTGCTTTTTCAGCGTCAGCGAGATCCGTTTTTGCTCCAGGTCCACGGCGAGGACGGTCACTTCGACGGTCTGCCGGACCTTCAGGACGTCTCCGGGATTCTTCACGAACCGGTCGGCGAGCTGGCTTAAGTGGACGAGGCCGTCCTGGTGGACGCCGATGTCCACGAAGGCGCCGAAGGCGGTTAGGTTTGTCACAATTCCCGGGAGCTTCATTCCGGGCGTAAGGTCCTCCATCTTCTCGATCCCTTCGGCGAACCGGAAGGCCTCGAACCGTTCGCGGGGGTCGCGGCCGGGCCGGGCCAGCTCGGCGAGGATGTCGTTCAGGGTGGGAAGTCCGACCTCGTCCGTGACGTACCGGGTTGGATCGATCCGCTTCCGGAGGACCTCGTCGCGCATTAGGTCCACGATGGAGCAGATCAGGTCGCCCGCCATTCGGTCGACGATCGCATAGCTTTCGGGATGGACAGCGCTCGCGTCGAGGGGATTCTCCCCGTTGCGGATCCGGAGGAAGCCGGCGGCCTGGACAAAAGCCTTCGCCCCCAGGCGGGGAACCTCTCTGAGCGCCTCGCGCGATGGGAAAGGACCATGCTCATCGCGCCAGGCGACGATCTTGCCCGCCAGGGCCGGCCCGAGGCCGGAGACGTAGGTGAGGAGCGCGGCGCTCGCCGTGTTCAACTCGACGCCGACCGCGTTCACACAGCTCATGACAGTATCGTCCAGGCTCTGTTTGAGTTCCGTCTGGTCGACGTCGTGCTGGTACTGTCCCACGCCGATTGCCTTTGGGTCGATCTTGACCAGTTCGGCCAAGGGGTCTGTCAGCCGCCGGCCGATGGAAACCGCCCCGCGGATGCTGACGTCCTCGTTGGGAAACTCCTCCCGGGCGATCTTCGACGCGGAATAGACCGAGGCGCCGCTCTCGTTGACCGTGACGATCTGGATCGCCTCCGGCAGGTTCGTTTCCCGGAGGAAGGTCTCCGTCTCCCGGCCCGCCGTGCCGTTCCCGATGGCGATCGCCTCGATCCGGAACCGCGCGCAGAGCGCCCGGACCGTGTCGGCCGCCTGTCCCCGCGCCTTCTCGGAGAGGTGGGGGAGGATCACGTCGTGGTGGAGGAGCTTTCCCTGGGCGTCGAGGCAGACGAGCTTGCACCCCGTCCGGTAGCCGGGATCGAGGGCAAGGAGCCGCTTCTGACCCAGCGGCGGGGCGAGTAAGAGCTGGCGGAGGTTGTCGGCGAAGACGCGGATCGCCTCCGCATCGGCCCGTTTTTTCGTGGCCATGCGGATCTCCGTCTCCATTGCGTTCGCGAGGAGCCGCCGGTAGCCGTCATCGACGGCCATCCGGACCTGTTCAGCGACCGGGCCGTCTCCCTTGACAAACATCGCGTCGAGGAGGGAAATCGCCTCCGTCTCCGGAGGGACGACACGGAGGGTCAGGAACTCCTCCTTCTCGCCCCGCCGCATGGCGAGGATCCGGTGTGACGGCGCCTTGGCGGCCGCCTCTTCCCAGTCGAAATAGTTCCGGTACCGGCTTCCCTCCGTCTCCCTCCCGGGGATGACCCGGGACTGGAAAACGGCCTTCACCGCAAAGAACTCGCGCATCCGGGCGCGGGCCTGTTCGTTTTCGTTCACCCATTCGGCGATGATGTCCCTCGCCCCGGCGAGCGCCTCCTCCGCCGTGGCCACGCCCTTTTCCGGATCGACGAACGCGGCCGCAGCAGCGAGCGGGTCGAGCGCCTCCTCCTGGGCGAAAATTCCCTGTGCAAGCGGCTCCAGCCCCTTCTCCCGGGCGACGGCTGCCCGCGTCCTGCGTTTGGGACGGAAGGGGAGGTAGAGGTCCTCTAAGATGGCGAGGGTTTCGGCGGCGGCGATCTTCGTTGCGAGTTCGTTGGTGAGGAGCTCCCGCTCCGTGAGCGATTTGAGGATCGCCTCGCGCCGTTTTTCCAGCTCGGCGAGTTGGGCGAGGCGATCGCGGATATTGGTGATCCGGACTTCGTCCAGCGTTCCCGTCGCCTCCTTTCGATAGCGGGCGATGAATGGTACCGTCGCTCCTGCTTCGAGAAGGCGTGCCGTCGACTCGACTTGACCCGCCGCAATACCCAGTTCGCCGGCGATCTTCCGAATATGGCGTTCGGCGGGATTGTCCGCGGGGCGGTCGTTTTGCGTGCTTTCCATCATGTTTTGTCCACCTTTCTGCATCAATGCTGCCCCCTCATAGCATAGAGGGGTCCGCTTTAGAAAGGGTGCTTTGCAGCATGCGCAGCCCGTCATTGGCGATGGCCCCGGAAACCGATGTTCGCTATGGCAGGATCAACGCCAGCCGATGGCGATCCCGCCCCGTTCGCCGGTGCCTGAATTACCCGTGGGGTCTAGGCCGCCGATCCGACAAAAAAAGACTCGTAAAAATTGGCGTCCTTGAAATCGTACCGGCAGTGTGGTAGAAAAGAACAAAACGACGGGGAAAAGGGATCTGATCATTCATGCCGGTTTATGAATACATAGCCCTCGATGTCGGCGGCCGCAGGAGGAAGGGGATCGTCGATGCCGGAAGCGTCGCCGCCGCACGGCAAAAACTCCGCGAGACGGACGTCTTCCCCGTGGAGCTCTCCGAGGCCTCCGACCGGAAGCGGGAGGAAACGGCCGCGCGGGGGGGCGCGATCCATCTCTTCCGGAGGGTCGGCCTCCAGGAACTGGCCCTGATGACGAGGCAGCTTGCGACGCTTCTCGGGGCGGGGCTGCCGCTTGTGCCTTCCCTTTCGGCGCTCGTCGCCCAGATCCGGAATCCCCTTCTCAAGACGACGCTCGCCCAGATCCGGGAGGAGGTCAACGAGGGGAACAGCCTGACCCAGAGCATGTCCCATTTCCCGCGGATCTTTCCCCCTTTTTACGTCAACATGGTCCGGGCGGGGGAGGCGTCGGGGACGATCAACCTCGTCCTCGATCGGCTGGCCGATTTCCAGGAAGGCCAGCAGGCCTTGAAAACGAAAATCCGGTCGGCGCTCGCCTACCCGATCTTCATGTTCTTCATCGGGAGCGGCGTCCTGTTCTTTCTGGTCACCTTCGTCGTGCCAAATATCACGAACATCTTCCGGGAGATGCACCAGACGCTGCCGGGGATCACCGTCTTTCTGATCGTCGTGAGCGGTTTTCTGAAATCCCTCTGGTGGATCATCGCGCTCATCCTGTTCGCCGGCATCGTCGGCTTGCGCTATGCGATCCGGAAAACCGAACAGGGCCGCCATCTCTGGGACCGGCTGAAACTCAACGCCCCGCTCTTCGGCGGCCTGAACCGGAAGATCGCCGTGGCGCGCTTCAGCCGCACCCTGGGGACGCTCCTCCAGAGCAGCGTGCCGCTCCTCGCGGCGCTGGAGATCGCCAGGAACGTCGTGGACAACATCTTGGTTGCGGAGGAGATCCGGCGGGCGGCCAAGGAGGTCGAGGAGGGACAGAGTCTCTCCGCCCCCCTCTCCCGGAACGGGTTTTTCCCTCCCATCGCCGTCGAGATGATATCCGTGGGGGAGCAGAGCGGCAACATGGAGACGATGCTCTTCCGGGTCGCCGACGCCTACGAGAAGGAGGTGGAGGCCAACATCATCCTTGTCACCTCCCTGTTAGAGCCGGCGATGATCCTCGTGATGGGGGCCGTGGTCGGGTTCATCGTCGTGTCGGTTTTGCTCCCCATCTTCGAGATGAACCAGCTTGTCCGGTGAAGAGACAGGAGAAATGCATGAGAAAAATAAGGCACAACGAGAAGGGTTTCACGCTGATCGAACTGATGGTCGTCATCGTCATCCTCGGCATCCTGGCCGGGCTGATCGTCCCCAGGATCATGGGGCGGCCGGATGAGGCGCGGCGGGCGAAGGCGTTGATACAGATCGAGAGCCTCGAAACGGCCCTGAAGCTCTACAAGCTCGACAACGGGAACTACCCCACGACGGAACAGGGGCTCCAGGCCCTGGTCGAAGCGCCGGCGGTGGGAACGCCGCTCAAGAACTGGCGTCAGGGGGGATACCTCGAAAAGGGCAAGGTCCCCAAGGATCCGTGGGACAACGATTTTGTCTATCTCTCCCCCGGCGCCCACGGGGATTATGACCTCGCCTCCCGCGGCGCCGACGGCGAAGCGGGCGGGGAGGGAAAGAACAAGGATATCAACAGTTGGGAAAGTGACTGACCGGGGATACACGCTGATCGAACTGTCCGTGGTCGTCCTGCTGATCGGGATGATGCTGCTGATCGCCGTCCCGCGGGTGCGGGATGCCCTGCTCAGCGACGACCTCAAGGCGACGACCCGGCAGATCGTCGGCGCCGCCCGCGAACTGCGAAACGAGGCGGTTCGCGAGCAGTTGGATTACGTCCTCCACCTCGACCTCAACCAGCCCGGCTTCTGGACCTACAGCGCCGATACGACCGCCGAAAAGCGGGCCGAGATCCGCAAAGGGGCGATCCGCTTCCCCGAGGGGATCCGGATCGCCGACGTCCGTCATCCGGAGGAGGTCCGAAAAACGGAAGGCGAGGCCTCTATCCGTTTCTTCCGCAAAGGATACATGGAACCCACCGTCGTCCATCTGGTGAAGGATGACCGGGCCTTCACCCTCGTTTTCAACCCTTTTCTCCAGGCGGTCAGCATCTATGAGAAGTATGTCGATTTCATCTTCAATGAGGATGACCGTGCCGCCGGTCTTTGATCCGCGTCCGGCGGTCCGGTTGCCGAAAAATGCGGGGGCGCCGTTGATGGCCGCCGCTGATGCGTATGAGCCGGTCCGGATGGAATCCCGCCGACGGCCGCGGCGGATCGCCGTCGTCCCCGGCGGGTTCACACTCTTAGAGGTCATGATCGCGATGGCGATCCTGGCCATCGCCCTCGTCGCCGTTTACCAGTCCCAGTCCCAGAGCATTTCGATGGCGGGCTCCTCCCGTTTTCTCACCACGGCCTCGCTTCTGGCCCAGAGCCGGATGGCGGAGATCGACGCGGCGGACCCCCGGGAGGTCGCCGCAGGCAGTGGAGACTTCGGGGATGATTTCCCCGACTATCAGTGGCAGGTGGAGATCGGCGAGACGGAGATCGACCTCCTGAAAAAGATCGTCCTTACGGTGACCAACAGCCGGATGGTTGTTCGCAACACCTATCGTCTGACCCTCTATAAGGTGGTGCTGCCGTGAGGGGAAATAACGGCCACGGGAAAAGTCCATATGCTGCGTTGCGTTTCCTTCTTCGTCGTTGCGGCGTACAAAAGAGTACGCCTCATTCCCCAGGAGTCGCGCGCCTTGCCCCTGGAGCTTTTTACGAGGCCGTTCGTAAATACAGGCCGTGGAAAATTTGTGCGAGGCCATCGGAAAATGGTTTTACGCTGATCGAGATCCTGATCGCCGTTCTCATCCTGGGGATCGTCCTTTCGACCGTTTATGCCTCCTACACGGGTACCTTCCGGATCATCCGGGAGACCGAAACCGACGCCGAACTCTACAGCATGGCGAGAACGGTCCTGGAGCGGATGACCCGGGACCTGGAGGCGGCCGCCCCCTGGAAAGGGGCGTTCACCTTCCTGGCGAAGCCGTACAGCCTGGGCAACCGGGAATTCACGCGCCTGATCTTCCGGTCCTCGGCCCACGTCGCCTTCGGTGAAAAGGAGGCCCCGGCCGGGATCGCCGTGATCGAGTATGGCGTCGAGGAGGGGACGGAGAAGGAAGGCTACACCCTCTTGCGGAGCGACTCCCTCCGCCGCGATCCGGGAAAGGAGGAGGCTCCCGCCGGGGGATTTCCCCTGTGCGACCGGATTGAGACCCTGACCTACCGTTTCTACGACGGCGCGGGAAAGGAGTACGAAACCTGGGACGCCGGCGGGGACGACGAGGCGCAGAAAAAGAAGGCCCCCATGATGGTCGAGATCCGTCTCGTCCTGGTGAACGAGAAGGACCGGGAACAGCCCTATCCATTCACGACCCGGGTGCGTTTGCCGCTGAACCAGGTGGTTACACCATGATTTCAAATCAGTCGAACCAGCGGGGCGTCGCCCTGATCCTTGTATTGCTCATGATCAGCATCATCGTGGCGGTCACGATCCAGTTGAACCGCTCCACACGCTCCGAGGTTTACGAGGCGGCCAACCTGAGCGACGGCATCCGGATGCGTTATGTCGCCGAATCGGGATTTTACGCCGGCGAGGCGCTCCTCCTGGCCGACAAGAACCCATTTGACGCCCTGACGGAGGACTGGGCGAAGACCGAGATGCTCGCCCTCAAGTCCGAGGGGCTCTTCGACAACGGTTCCTTCAAGCTCCTGATCGAAGACGAGGGGGGGAGAATCCCCGTCAACCGTCTCGTCAGCGGAAACGGTTACAACGCGCCTGTCCGGGACCTCCTGCTGCGCCTCCTGACCGGTCCTTACTTCCGCCTGTCCCAGGATCAGGCCGATGAAGTCGTCGATGCCATCAAGGATTGGATCGACACGGACGACGAGGTCACCGGGAGCGGCGCGGAGGGGGGGTACTACGCGGGTCTTGAGAAACCCTATGCCGCGAAGAACGCACCTCTCGATTGCATTGAGGAATTATTAATGGTAAAGGGGGTGACCCGCGAGCTGTTTTACGGCACGGGGGAATCGCCCGGCCTGGTCCTGTGTCTCACCGTCTTCGGCGATGGGAGGATCAACATCAACACCGCCCCGAAACCGGTGCTCCGGGCGCTGTCGGCGGAGATGACGGAGGATGCAGTCGAACGGCTCGATGAGTATCGCCGGGATGAGAAAAACAACCTCGCCGATCCCGCTTGGTACAATCGGGTCCAGGGGGCGACCGGTCTGAACATCCCCGCGGGGCTGACCTCCGTTCTGAGCGACACCTTCCGGATCACGGCCGTCGGCCTCCAGGGAAGAATGACGCAGCAGATCACCGCCGTCGTCAAGCGAGAGGCGGACCGGAAAAAGGTCAAACTCCTGTCCTGGAAAGTGGATTGATGACGGCATCGTAAAAAAGTCCGGATGCTGCGTTGCGCTTCATCCTTCGTCGTTGCGGCGTACGATACAGTACGCCTCACTCCTCAGGATTCGCGCGCCTTGCCTGTGGAACTTTTTACGAAGCCGTCCCTGTTTCATGGTTTTTCGACTTTTCCGAGAGTGTCAGCAATGGCCGAGAAAATTATCGGTATCGACATCGGCGCCGGCAGCGTCAAGGCGGTGATTCTCTCCCGGGGATTCCGGGGAGGACACCGGATCCTCGGCGTCCGCCGGATCGAGATCCATGAGGCGGGGGGCGTCCCGGAGGCGCTGGCGCAGCTCTTCGCGGATCAGGCCTTCCGCGGCGCGGTCTGCGTGACAACGCTTTCCCCGGGCCTGCTCTCCTTCCGGAACGTCCGGCTCCCCTTCCGGGACGACAAGCGGATCGGGCAGACCCTCGCCTTCGCCCTCGAGCCGTTGATCCAGCAGCCCCTCGACGGGGTCTTCATCGATTACGCGGTGACCAGACGGGCCGAACCGTCGGAGATCTTTGCGGCCCTCGTCGACCGCGCGCTCGTCGGCGAGCGGACGGCGCTCCTTGCCCCGTATGTTCGCGATACGGCGGTGATCGACATCGATGCCGTTCCCCTCGTCTCGCTCCTCCTGCAGCGGCCGGGATTTCCGGTGTGCGCCCTTCTTTTGGACATCGGCGTCCGGAATGCGACGGCGATTTTCGCCGGGAAGGGTCGGATTTTTCACATCCGCCATTTCCGCTTCGGCGGAGATACGGCGACCGGCGCGATCGCCGAGGCCCTGCGGACCGATTCCACCGCGGCGGAGGCAATAAAGCAAAGCGGCGAACTCCCGGAAGCGGCGGGGGCGGCGGTCCGGGAGGTCCGCGACCGGTTTCTCTTCGAGCTGAAAAATACCCAGGTCTTTCTCCTCGATCAGGGAAGTATCCCCGAGGCGCCCTCCCGGATCATCCTGACCGGCGGCGGCGCCCGGACGCCGGGAATCGCCGAGGGGCTCTCCCGGATCTTTTCCGTCTCCGTGGAACGTACGGACCTGATCGCGTCCGGAGGCTTCGAGATCGCCGCCGCCCTCCGGCCGTCGTGGGACCCGGCGATCCTGGACCAGGCCCTCGCCTTGGCGGCCCGGCCGATGGGCAAGGGGAGCGGCTTCAACTTCCGTCAGCGGGAGTCCGAGGCGCGGGCGGGTTATGGGGAGCTCCGCGGACGTCTGAAAAAAGGGGCCGCAGCGGTCCTCATCATCATGATCCTGGCCGGCATTGAACTCGGACTCGACGACTACGGCGCCCGTCTCCGCCTCGCCCAACTGAAGAGGGAGATCACCGCCGAATTCCGGAAGATCGACCCGGAGACGACCCGGATTGTCGATCCGGTGGTCCAGCTCCGGGGAAAGATCGCCGAGGCGAAGAAGCTCGCGGCAGGGATGGGCGATGCAACCGCGGCGGCGACGGCGCTCGACCTCCTCAAGGAGATTTCAGCGCTGGTGCCGCCGGAGCTTCTCGTGACTTCGCTTACCCTGGACGGGGATGCGGTCGGCCTCAAGGGGGAGGCCCGGAATTTCGATGCCGTGGATACCGTCAAGAAGATGTTCGCGAACTCGAAATACATAAAAACGGTGACGATCGGATCGACAAACCTCATGAAACAGGGAACCGGGGTGGAGTTCGATCTCAAGATGATATTGAAGAAATGAAGCGTTTCTGGGAACAACTGACGAAGAGTCAGAAATACACTGTGATCGCCGGCCTCGTTTTCGTGGTGGCGGCGCTCCTCGTCCAGTTTGCCGTCTTCCCTTACTTCGATACGCGGCAGAAGGTGCGCGGCGCGATCGCTGGAAGCGAAAAGACCCTCCGCGAGCTTACGACCCTCGGTGTGGAGTACGGCGTCCTCCGGCAGCGCTCCGAGGAGATCCGGCGGGTGATCGAGCGGCGACCGCCGGGCTTCGCCCTTTTCTCCTATCTGGAAAAGCGGGCAGGCGATGCGGGGGTGAAAACGAACATCAAGTCCATCAATCCTCTGAAATCCGCGCCAGAGGGCGCCTACGAGGAGACCGCCGTCGAGATGAGGCTGGACAAGCTGACGATGAAGCAGTTGACGGACTTCCTCTATCTGGTGGAATCCCGGGAGGATCTGGTCCGGATCCGGAAGATGTCCGTCGGGAAGATGAAGGAGAGCCCGGAATACCTGAGCGTGCTGATCCAGGTATTTACCTATCAGCCCATGCCCCCGGGGAGTCGCTAAAGATGAGACTGAGAATGAATCGGGCCATTGCGGGTTACATCCTGGCCGGTATCGCCATGCTGGTTATGATCCTCTACCTCCGTTTCCCCGGGGAGACCGTGACGGATTACGTCAAGGCGATGGCCGCCGTCCGCTATCCCCGGATGCTGCTCTCGATCGACACGGTCCAGCCGGCCATTCCTCCCGGCGTCGCTCTGGAGAATGTCACGGCCGGCTTTCGGGGACACCCGGAGGCGACCCTCCATGCGGACCGCCTAAGCGTCCGGCCCGGTTGGCTTTCCCTGCTCCGGGGGCGTCTCGCATTTCTCCTGACGGCGGAGGGGTACGGCGGCGAGGTCCGAGGACGCATTGATTTTGCTAACATTTTTTCCCTTCAGGGACCGCTCTCGGCGGAGGCGAATTTCCGGGAGATCCGGATCGAGAAGTGCGCCTGGCTCCGCGACGCCCTGTCCCGCCAGATCACCGGGACGCTGAAGGGGTCGGCCTCCTTCAGCGGCGCCGCGGAGGCCCTGAATAACGGAACGGGAAACCTCGATTTCACGCTGACGAACGGGACCTACCCGCTCCTGGAGAGTTTCTTCGGTTTCGACCGGCTCGACTTCAACAAGGTCGATGCGAAGATCAGTTTCCGGAACGGCGCCCTGAAGATCACGGGGCTGACCCTGAACGGGGAGAAGCTTCGCTGTTCGCTGAAGGGGAATATCCTGCTTGCCGACGATTTCCGGGAGAGCCAGATCGACATGAACGGCTCGATCGAGCTCCCGATGCAGGGCAACAAGCGGGTGACGCTGGCTATCAGCGGCACCTTGGGGAACCCGAAGACAAGGTTCATGTGAGGTAACTACTTAGGTAGATAGGATGAAGGGGGAAGACTGTTAGGACACTTCAGCCTTCAGCCTAAACACCTGAGCAGTTAAGAATTAAGGTGAGTGCTTGGACTGGTTTCGTTATTTTCATTTTTCGCTGTCCGATCTCCGGGGGCTCGTTTCCTGGCGGACGGTGATCCTCGCGCTGATGGCCGTTTTCCTCTACCAGGGGGTGGGAATCTTCTACAAGGTCCTGACACTCCAGATCATCCGGATGAGGCCGGCACCCGAGGTGGAGGTCAAGGTACCGGCCGCCGCTTCGGCGGTTCGTGAACTGGCGGACGCCTATCGGGTGATCCCGGAGCGGAACCTCTTCGGGACGACGACCAAGGCGGTTGCGGACAAGCAGACGGGGGCCTTACAGCAGGACATCGCGCTCCTCATCGACCTCAAGGGGACGGTTGCCGGCGAAGCCAAGTACGGCTTTGCGATCATCGAGGAGAAGGGGACGCGCAAGCAGCGTCTCGTGAAAGCCGGGGATGTCGTCGCCGGTGCAAAATTGGTTCGGATCAACAGAAACGCCGTGGATCTCCTGGTCGACGGCCAGGAAAGGACCCTCAAGATGGTGGAGACGAAAGAAGCCCCGATCCTCCCGCCGTCCGCATCCGCGCCGTCCGTCTCGCCCGGATCCCTTGTTCTCAACCGAAGCGAGATCGGGGCGGGGCTCCAGGACATGGGGAGCATGCTCCGCCAGGCTCAGGTCCGGCCCTACTTCAACGCGGGGGTTCCGGACGGATTCATGATCAGCAGCATCCAGGCGGGGAGTCTCTACCAGAAGATGGGAATGGTCGACGGGGACATCATTCAGGGGGTCGACAACCGGAAGATCCAGACGGCGGATGATATGATGTCGTTGTTCAACACCTTTAAAAACGCTTCGACCATGGCTCTGTCGATCCGGCGCGGGGGAAGACAGGAGACGCTGAATTACCAGTTCCGGTAGGGGAAATAGGGGCTCCGTCCCCCCTTTTATGGGTCGTCGATATGTACGAGGCCTTCTTCGGGCTGAAGGAAAATCCGTTCACGCTGTCTCCGGATCCGCGGTACCTCTACCTGAGCCCGCAGCACCGGGAGGCGCTGAACTGCCTGATTTACGGGATCCATGAAAAAAAGGGGTTCATGGTCATCACCGGCGGGATCGGCACCGGCAAGACGACGCTCTGCCGTTCCCTCCTCGCCAGTCTGGACGATTCCGTCGCCACGGCGCTCATCTTCAACCCCACGCTTTCCGATCTCGAACTCCTCAAGACGATCAACCAGGAGTTCGGCGTCCGGATGGGGAGAGGCCGGGGGACGAAGAAGCGGTATCTCGACGCCCTGAATGCGTTTCTCGTGCAGAATTTTGCCACGGGGAAGAACGCCGTTCTGCTGATCGACGAGGCGCAGAACCTCCCGCACGGCGTCATGGAACAGATCCGGATGCTATCGAACCTGGAAACGGTCCGGGAGAAGCTGATCCAGATCATCCTTCTGGGGCAGCCGGAGCTTCTCCGGCTGCTGGCGCTTCCCTCGCTCCGTCAGTTGAACGAAAGGATCACGGTCCGCTACGATCTGAAACCGCTTGCCCGGGAGGATGTTCAGCATTATGTCGAGCACCGGATCGCCACGGCTGGCGGACGGACGGAAGCGATCTTCGTCCCGGGGAGCTGCGGGCGGATCTACCGGGCGTCACGAGGCATCCCGCGGCGGATCAACGCGATCTGCGACCGGGCGCTGCTGGTCGCCTACGGAAAGGATCTCCGGACCGTGGACCGTCGTATCGTCCGGACGGCCATCCGGGACATCGGTCCGGGATACCTGACGGATGCGGGTCCCGGAAGGACGAACCGGATCGTCTTCGGAATCATGGTTGCCGCGCTTATGGCGGCGGTCCTGCTTCTGGCCGGATACGGATATCTCGCAGGGGGATTCAAATGGCCGCGGTTGTGAGGAAGCGACGCCAAACCGTCAAATTGCTTGACGGGGGAGGGGAATGAGTTATATCAATGAAGCGCTGAGAAAGGCGCAGAGGGAAAGGGACAATCGTTACGAGCGGTTCCGCGGCATCATCGCTGACTGTCCCGGCGGAGCCGGTCACTTCCGGAAAAGGAGAGTCGTCCTTTTCGTGGCGGTGGCGTTGATCCTTCTTGTTTCAACGGTCCTGCTGCTTGCCGTCCGGGCCCCGCATCAGCCTCCTCTCGCGAAGAAGGCGCCCCAACCCTCTGTTGCGGGAACCGCCGCTCCTCCGGCCGCAGCGACAAGTTCCGCGCCGAAGGCGGCCGTTCCGGACGGGGACTCTTGGGCGGCGGTTCAGCCGCCCGGCGGGACGCAGACGGTGCGAGAGGCGGACGCCCGGTATGGGGAGGCCCTGCTTGCCCAGCGCAAAGGGGATCTCAAGCGGGCGGAGGCCCTCTATCAGAAGGTCCTGACGCTCGATTCCGGCCATGTCCGGGCGCTGAACAACCTCGGGGTCGTTTACATGGCGCAGAAGAAGCGGGAAAAGGCCATCGCGGTTCTCGGCCGGGCCGTCGTGCTGAAAAGGGATTACGTCGATCCGTATTACAACCTGGCCTGCCTCTACGCGCAGGCGAATGAGCTCAACGAGAGCCTCTGGTATCTGAAGGTTGCCGCGACCATCGACGGCAATGTGATAAACTGGGTGAAAAAGGATGCCGACCTGAAAAACGTCGTTGCATCCCCCGAATTCAAGAAGATCATGGAGGGGCAGAAAAACTGATGCCGTTTGTACACAAAATTACCGACTTCGTAAAAAGTCCTGTCTTGGCAGAAGGGGGTCAAATGATACCTTTGACACAGCTCTGTCCCTCCAGAGGAGCGGGTAGTCGTGGCACTTTTTGCAGAGGCAGCAATAGTACGCACCGTTTATGTGCACTCATTTTCACCGTCTTTGCGGTGATCGTTTTCCTGTCGCCGGAGACGGGCCGGACGGCGCGCCTTGCGGGCGAGGACCAACCGGTGCCGACCGCGCCCTCGCAGCCCGTCGATCGGAAGGACGCCTCGGCGAAGACCGCAACAACGCAACCTGCTGCCGGCCAGTTGACGGGCCAGGCAGTGACCCTCCAACCCGAGACACCCGGCTCCCCTCGGGCCAATCCCTCGGTATCCCCTGCCGTAACTCCGGAAAACAGTCGTTTGCAGGCTCCCGTGGGAAGCGCCCCCGCGACGTCTGCTCAATCCGCTTCCTCTCCGTCCTTGTTCCCGGCTGCCTCCGCACCCAAGGCTGCCGGGACGATGAGCGCATCTCCGTCGCTTCTCCCCGGTTCAGCCCAGCAGTCGGTCGTTGCAATGCCCCCGCCTTCCCAGGTTCCGGTTCAGGGATCGGCCCTTCCGCCATTACTGCAGCAGCCGCAATCTCAGCCGGCATTGCCCCCGCAGCCTCCGCAGCCCCGGCAGTCCACCACCACGTCGCAGGCAGGCCGGTATGTGACGATCGACTTCGACAATGTCGATATCTCGGTCTTCATCAAGTTCGTCAGCGAACTGACCGGCCGGAATTTCGTGGTCGACGACAAGGTCAAGGGGAGGGTGACGGTCATCTCCCCGAAGAAGATCTCCGTGGACGAGGTTTACAAGGTGTTCGAATCGGTCCTCGATATTTACGGCTTCGCCACGGTTCAGGCGGGCGAGGTGACCAAGGTTATCCTTGCCCAGGACGCCCGGGGGAAGAACCAGGAACTCCGGCTGAAGAGGGAGGCCGTCGCGTCCGAGGACAAGATCGTCACCCAGATCCTCACCCTCGAGCACGCGAGTCCCGACGAGATGAAGAAGATTCTCGACCCGTTGATCTCCAAGACGAGCATCATTCTCTCCTATCCGCCGACGGGTATGCTGATCATCACCGACATCCTCTCCAACATCCAGCGTCTCCAGGAGATTGTGACCGCCCTCGACGTGGAAGGGGTCGGGGAGGTGATTTCCTATGTTCCTTTGAAGTCCGCCTCGGCGGTGGACATGGTCAAGTCCCTGACGACGGTCTTTCAGCAGCAGGCCGGCAGGGGGACCATCGCCCCGATCAAGATCGTGGCGGATGATCGCAGCAACGCCCTGATTATCGTGGCGGCGGAAAACGATATGAAGCGGATTCGGGAGCTCCTGAACCTTATGGACAAGGAGATTCCCAAGGGGGCCGGCGCGATCCGGGTCTATTATCTCCAGAACGCCAAGGCGGAGGATCTGGCCAAGGTCCTCACGAGCATCCCCCAGCAGACCAAAACCGCCACCGGCACGACCGCCGCCGCCGCGGCGACCTCCACGGCGGCCTTATCCAAGAATGTCCAGATTGTGGCGGACAAGGCCACGAATTCGCTGATTATTACCGCCGATCCGGCGGACTACCTCATCATCGAGGACGTGATCCGGAAACTGGACATCACCCGGGCCATGGTCTATCTGGAGGGGTTGATCATGGAGGTGAAGGCCGACAAGAGCTTCAACGTCGGCGTCGAATGGAGCATGCTCAAGAATGTGAACATCCAGCCCGTCACGGATCTGGGCGGACAAAGCGTGGGTTTGGCGGGGTTTACGGGCTCCTCCATCATTCCCCAGGTCAGTTCGACCGGTGCGATTTCTATGCCGAGCGGTTTTTCCCTGGGCGTCATCGGCGCGGGGATCAAAATCGGGGGCTTGCTCTTTCCGAATATCGGCGCCGTCCTGAATGCGTACCAGAACGATACGGATGTCCGGATCCTGTCGACGCCGCAACTGCTGACCCTGGACAATGAAGACGCGGAGATCACCGTCGGGGAGAACATCCCCTATGTCTCCCGCCAGGACTCGGGGGTGGTGGGGGTGACCGGAACGACGAATTACAGCAGCTACGATTACAAGGACGTCGGCGTCACGCTCAAGGTGACCCCCCAGATCAACAAGGACGGTTTTATCCGGATGAAGATCGACCAGAGCGTCACGAAGGTCGTCAACCAGTCCGCATCCGTGGACGCTGCGGGGAGCCAGGTGCTGACGCCGACGACCCTGAAGCGCACGGCCAAAACGACCGTCGTGGTCAAGAGCGGGGAGACGGTCGTCATCGGCGGGATGATTCAGGACGATTCCAGCAAGGGAACCGGCAAGGTGCCTCTCCTGGGCGACATCCCCCTCCTGGGATGGCTCTTCAAAACGCGGTCCACCACAAATACAAGAACGAACCTGTTTGTCTTCATCACCCCCCGGATCATCGAGCAGCCGGAAGATGCCCGTAAAATCCAGGAGGAAAAGATGGATTACATGCGGACCATTCAAGAAGGAACGATCAAGAATGCCCCGGTCCGCAACAAGGAGAACAAGGAGACAAAATAATGCCCTCGTAAATAGTAATTTCTCCCTCTCGTTCAAGGGGAGGGAGATTTGGGACTCTTTACGAACACGTCAAAGAATGACGGGCATGAAGAACGATCGTAGCCGGAAGGGGTAAGGAGTTTAAGGAGTGCGTGACGTAATGCCGGAACAGAACCTCGATGAGAGAAGGGCGGAGGACGCCCTTCGACCGTTCGACAAACCCGCGGCTTTGGGGGGCAAGACGCCCCTTCGACAGGCTCAAGGTGACCGGATGAATACCCTCGACGCGCGGCTCGTCGTGCTTGGCGTCCCGGCGGAAGTCCTCGCGGAGATTCGGGGTCTTGCCCGGGCGAACGGCGCCGGGATGGTCGATCTCCTGATCCAGAAGAAGGTCCTGCCGGAGACGGATCTGCTTGCGGCCCTCGGCGAAGAGTACGGCTTCCCCTTCTGGGAGGAGCTTCCCACGGACCACATCGACACGGCCTTCACCGCCCTGTTTTCGATCCAGTACCTCAAAAAGCAGAAGATGGTTCCGCTCGACACGCCGCAGGGGTTCGTCGTGGCGGTGAACGACCCGGCCAATTTCCAGGCGGCGGACGACCTCTGCCGCCTCCTCGGCCTACCGGAGCGGCCGGTGGTCCTCGCGACCCAGGAGGCGATCCAGGCCGCCATCAACCTCGCCTACGACTTGAGCCGGAGCACGGCCAAGGAGTTTTTCCAGGAGATGAACGAAGAGTCAACGGACAGCCTCATCTCCGAGATCGAGGAGACCGGCGACCTCCTCGACGAGACGAGCGACGCCCCGATCATCAAGCTCGTGAACCTCCTCCTCTCCGGGGCGATCAAGGACCGGGCGAGCGACATCCACATCGAGCCCTACCAGGCCACCGTCAAGGTCCGCTACCGGATCGACGGCATCCTCTACGACATCCTGAGCCTCCCCCGGAAGATCCACTCGCCGCTCGTGTCACGCGTGAAGATCATGGCAAATCTCAACATCGCCGAGAAGCGACTCCCCCAGGACGGCCGGATCGAAATCAAGATCGCCGACCGCAGTGTCGACATCCGCGTCTCCACCATCCCGACCGCCTTTGGGGAGCGGGTGGTGCTCCGGCTCCTCGACAAGACCTCCTCGATCCTGATGCTCTCCGACCTCGGGATGGACGACCGGAAGGTCGGCATCTTCAACCGGCTGATCAAATCCCCCTACGGGATCGTCCTCGTCACGGGGCCGACGGGGAGCGGCAAGACGACGACCCTCTACGCGGTGCTTTCGAGCATCAACCAACCCTCGGTGAACATCATCACGATCGAGGACCCGATCGAGTACCAGATCGACGGGATCGGCCAGATCCAGGTCAACCCGAAGATCGACCTGACCTTCGCCCAGGGGCTCCGCTCCATCGTCCGTCAGGACCCGGACGTTATCCTCGTCGGCGAGATCCGCGACCGGGAGACGGCGGAGATCGCAATCCAGTCGTCGCTCACCGGCCACCTGGTCTTTTCCACCCTCCACACGAACGACGCGGCGAGCGCCGTGACGCGCCTGATCGACATGGGGATCGAACCCTTCCTCGTCACCTCGTCGGTGATCGCGATCATTGCCCAGCGCCTGGTCCGGGTCCTCTGCCCGAAATGCAAGGAGGCCTATACCCCCGACGACGAATCGCTCGCCAACCTGGGGATCGGCAAGAACCAGCTCGACCGGCACCCCCTCTACCGGAGGCAGGGATGCGCCGCCTGCATGAACACCGGATACCGCGGCCGGACGGCGATCTTCGAGATCCTCATCCTGGACGATCCGCTCAAGAGGCTGATCCTGAAGACCTCCGACGCGAATCAGATCCAGGACGAGGCGATGAAGCGGGGGATGACGAACCTCCTAAGCGACGGCGCCCGGAAGGTTATGGCCGGAGTGACGACGATCGAAGAGGTGTTCCGCGTGACCCGGATCCTCAAGCGGGAGAACGATCTGGAGACGTAGAGGGTAGCCCATCCCGCCCGAAAAGAAACTCGTCAGCCTCTCAGGATATTCAATCGCAATCAACGGCCTGGAGGCGCTGAAACAACCGGCCCACCAGCCTTCCGCATCCCCGTTTTTTCAGCCCCGAAACGCGATGTTACCTGGGTTTCCGATGGAGTTGCTGGAGTGATTGTGTCTCCTGCGGGTGTCGAAGGTAAGGTGAGTTTTGCTCCAGCAGCAGATGGTGAAGGCGCCGGGTTGGCGGGGGTGATTGTGATGCTGAAAGTGCTGGAAGTCGTCGCACCGCTTGCGTCTTTTGCGCTGAAGGTGATGTCGGTGAAACCATTGGCAGAAGGCTGTGTTGAGCAGCTGATATATCGGTTGGAAGTAACGGAGCAAGAGACGACTCCTGGATTCGATTGGCTCGCAATCGCATAAGTCAGGTCTTGTTTTGGCGTTTTGTCATCTCCTGTGTAGAACCAAAGATCCACGATGTTTGACAATGAGCCTGTATTTTCTGGATAGGACATTGCCGGGACGGCGGTTATGATAGGAGGGCTGTTTTTATTGCCTGTAAGTGCCAAGTATATGTAGTTTGTGACTACATAATCCGTCCAGAGCCAATATTGGTTGATCTTTGCCCCATTGATCTTTGCCCCTTGATGATAGATCGTACAGACCCAGGCGTCCACGTTGTTCCATACGCAATGAGTTTCCCATTTGCCATTGGAAAAATTGCAGTTGGCGCCTTTTATACAGGAAGATACGTTTGAATCCACGAACATGGAGAAAAGAGACTTCTCGTGGCCGACTGCCTCGTACTGGACGTTGAAAAGCGTGTTGTCCGGCACGTTATAGATCGTTGGCGCTACGCTGGGGGTGTATGAATACGTTCCGCCGTAATCCGTATGTGTTGAACACGCAAGATTTTCGCCTGTTGAGAAAGATTTGCACCATGTCTGGTAGTTTCTCGCCTCTCCTGCTCCCGTAACAGCGAACACCAAGATAAAGGATATTGATATTATTAACCATGTTTTGGCTTTTCCCATGGGTTATTCCCCCTAGTAAGCGTGTTGTTTGATCGAAGCAATAAAAAAGGACGGATCTATACTCTGCCTGTTCCGCCTGCACCAAGCGCCGGCTGGTTTCTGCGGCCGCTGCGGCCTCATGAACCGCAGTGTGCGGACCAGTACGCCCGATTATTTCAACCCTGTGTCCACCATCTCGCCTTTAGCGATGGCATTGTTGCTGCCTTCGATTGTTTTGCTTCGGCAGCTTCTTGTCTTTAAAACCCGGGCAAAAGGCTCTGCTTTTCTGTACCTTTTTTATATATGAAAACGGTGCCTGTTTGTCAAGATAAAGGCATAAGAAATGATCGCAAAAACAGCTTTACAAGTAAAATGTATCAGTTTATACATTGCGCATGAAAAACGACGCGGGGGTGGCATAAAGAGGACCTCAGAACGAGGAAAAGCATATACCTAACAGTGGCTTTGGCGCTATTGGCAGGCCTTTTCATGCGGGATTCCTCTGGCCCGGCGGCTGCCTGGGGGCTGGCGAAAAAATAAGGCTGAATGGTCAAAATTCAGCGCAACCGGGCAAGGTGCCCGGCGTTACGAGCGGGGTCGCCAAGGCGATCAAAAGATGATCGAACAAAGGCCGGCCCTTTCGAGAAATCGGATGATCTTCATCGGTGTAACGACCGGGGATAGGGTGTAGGGAGCGGAAAGTTGAAAATTCTAATTTGAGGTCAGTGATTCGTGACTCGGATTTAGGATGAAATGGTGAAGAAACACCAAATTGGCATGTCACGCAGAAGCTTCCTCAAGGCGGGCGCCTTGGCAACAGGCGCCTTGGCAGTCCCCTCCGTAGCGAAAGGGATGGGGCAGGTCCAGGGTCCCTCATCGCCAAACCGGATCGACCGCGAGGTGATAAGCTGCTGCCAGTTCTGTCAGGTCAGGTGTACGACCCTGGTTCAGGTGAAAGATGATAAGGTCGTTAACGTGTACGGCAATCCGGCCAACACCTGGACGAAGGGGGGCATGTGTCCCAAGGGACAGTCACTGGTCGAGCTGACCAACAGCCCTCATCGCCTCCTCTACCCGCTCAAGCGGGAGGGTGACGTCTGGAAGCGCATTTCATATGCAGAGTCCCTGGATATTGTCGCCAACCGCATAGTCAAGGTAAAGGAAGAATTCCCCGACGATTATGCCCACCGGGTGGCCCTCTTTGCCCCGCTCTGGGAGTCTCACGAGAGCGAGATTGTGGCTCAAATGGCGCTCCGTATGGCAGGTTTTCCCGAAATATGCTCCTCAGGGGACACATGCATCGGAAATTCCGCAACGGCACTGCGTATCTGCCTCGGAAGCGCGGTTTCCTCAACCACGCTCAATGAGGTGCTCAATACCCAGACACTCGTTCTTTGGGGTGCGAACATAGCGGAAACCTATCCGCCATACATTCGCTGGATCGACCGCGCCCGCAAGAAGGGCGTGAAAGTGATCTACGTCGATCCGAGGCGGACGCCCACAAGCAACCACAGTGATACGCACGTCATGGCACGCCCGGGAACGGACGGCGCCCTCATTTTGGGACTGATCCGTATTCTTATCCATGAAAATCTTTATGATCGTGACTATATTGCCCGCTACGTGAAAGGTTTCAAGGAACTCGCGGCATCAGCCGAGTCCTACACGCCGGAGGCGGTTTCCAGGATCACCTGGGTGCCGAAAGAGAAGATGATCGACCTGGCGAGAATGCTTGCGCAGAGCAAGCAAACGATCATCTGGATGGGAGGTTCCCTCTCCCGCTTTACCAACGCCATTCAGACTGTCCGGGCCATCGTTGCGCTGCAGGCACTGACCGCAAACCTTTCGGGTCCCGGAAAAGGCATCATGAACATGCAGGGGGGTAAGCCGGGCGGGCTGGAAATGTTGGAGGAGAAGTATAGCGCCAAAGACCTGGCGGCAGCCCTTGGCTACCGAAAGGTGCTTTACGGAATGGAGCAGAAACGGGTGAAGGTTCTTCTGCTCAATTCCAGTTACCGGCGCTACCCCGACGCCAATCGGGTGAGAAAGGGGATATCGAACGTCGATTTTGTCGTGTACCGCGGGTTCTTTATGGACGAAGAGGCTCAACTTGCCCATCTCATCATTCCCGGCACCATGGTATTTGAGAGTTCCGGTTCCCAGTATGGGGCGCAGCGGCAGGTTGTCTGGCGCAACAGGGCGGTCTCTGCTCCCGGTGAAACGGTGGAGGATTGGCGTTTTTATGCGGATCTTGGCAGGAGGATCAACCCGGGGACGTTCCCCACATTCGATAGCCCCGAGGATATTTTCGAGCTGGTCAGGAAGAACGCGCCGACATGGACCGGGCTGACGCTGGAACGCTTGAAAAAAGATCCCACGGGCATATCGTGGCCCTGCCCCGCGGAAGGGCATCCGGGTACGTTGGGGACCCTTTACCCGGACAACCGTTTTTTGACGGCCGATCGAAAGGTCGAACTCAACACCCCTGCGCTCGGCCCCATCGAGTGGACCGAGCCTGAAGGAAGCCCTTACGGGGATTCCGAAGAGGCAAAAGCCTTCCCGTTGATCTTCACGCAGGGTAAAGTCGTACAGCACTGGCAACACACATACACGCAATGGTCGGCTTACATGGCGCAGTTTTCGGAGGGAAATTACGTCCAGGTGAATCCCCGGACGGTACAGAGCCTGGGGCTGAAGGAAGGTGACTGGGTCTATCTGGAGACCGAGTTGGGTAAGATCAAGGCAAGGCTTCACTTAAGCGAAATGATCCTGCCCGGCGTCGTCTGGACACCCTCTTATCCGGGAGGCGGCAGCCCTATAAAGGCCAATACAGGGGTATCGATCAATACCATTATCCCCGGCAATTGGGACAAGGTTTCGGCCCAGTACAACGGGTTTGGCTGCAGGCTGACGAAAGCCTGATGCATGAGGAGGATAAAAGGCGTAAGGACAGGATGAAAAGCAGCAAGGATTGAAGGGTAAGGAACCCATGAGGCGGGGACGCCCAAGTCTCTTTCGATGAGCGATGAATCCTTTCGATGCATTAATCCCTGATCCGCCTTTGCAGTAATCACCATGAGCGAACGGTTGATCCTTTTTGATGGGAAGAAGTGCATTCGCTGTCACTCGTGCGAGGTGGGTTGTCAACTGGAAAACGATGCCCCGCCGGGCGTATTGCTCCGTGGGGTGAGGAGTCACATCAAAGGGCGCTTTCCTGATGGCGACGAGCGTTTCATATCGACGGCGTGCTTTCACTGCGATGATCCGGCCTGCGTTTCATCCTGTCCCGCGGGAGCCCTCAGCAGGAGGGCTGACGGGGTTGTGGAACATCGGCGGGAACGGTGTATCGGTTGCGGATATTGCATACAGAGCTGTCCGTTCCACGTGCCCCAGGTAAGTCCGACGCAACATACCATGAGGAAATGCAGCTTCTGCGTCCAGCGTATCGATTACGGCAAAGAGCCGGCATGTGTGGCGAAGTGCCCGACAGGCTCGCTTACCTATTACCCTGCGGGAAAAATCCCGGCAGGGCTCACCGCGTACGGTAAAGCGGAGCGTCTCCATATGATTTACGCCCTGCAGGGAAAACCGGAGGAGTTCCGATTGCCCGACCCGGTACCCCTCAATACGGTAACCGGCCAGCAAGTGTGGAAGTGGCTGGGAGGGCTGGTGCCCGGAGTTTTCATTCTGGCCTGGCTGTGGAAAAGGGCTGTCAGCGAGGAGGAAACGCATGAGTGAGATCACCTGGGGCATGCCTGTAGTCCTGGACCTCTTTTTCGCCGGTTTGGCCGCGGGCGCCTTTTGCTTTGCGGTGCTGGCGAGCCGAAGAGCGAGTGAGAGTTTCCAGGCCTGCTCGCGGGCAGCTGCCCTCCTGGCGCCGCTGTCGATTGCCTTCGGCCTGTCCATGCTGATCCTTGATCTCCGGTCTAAAACCCGTTTCTGGTTTACGATGACCGTATTCAACGGTGATTCACCCATGTCCCTGGGGGTCTGGCTGCTCACCCTGTTTTCCGTCATCGCGGCGCTCTATGCCATATTCTGGATCCCTGCTGTTGTACGGGAGCGCATTCCCGTGATCGGGAGATGGCCGTTGTGGTCGCAGCGGAGGGTCCGCGACGCACTGGGATTGGTGGGCGGTCCGGTTGCCCTGTTTGTCTCGATTTACACCGGTGTTTTGCTCTCCGCCACTTCCATCCCCATCTGGCGGAACCCGGCCCTGCCGGCCCTCTTTTGTTTCTCCAGTATGGCTACAGGGTTTGCGGCCGGGCTCTTACTGGCCCTCCTATTCTCGCCCGGAAAGCGGCAAGGGATCATCACCGGACCATTCCCGTGGCTGCAGGGTTCTTATCGTATTCTTCTGCCGGCCTATCTTCTTGCGATTCTCGTCTATGTCATGTTATATTTTGTCCCGGGAATGAGGCGGGAAGAGGTGTTGCCCCTGATAACCGGGGGGAATGGCCTTATCTGGTGGCTGGGTGTGGTCGGGGTCGGCAGTATGCTTCCGCTGTTTCTTGGCTTGAGAAAGGCAAAGGCAAGTCTTTCGAGGGTTTTGGTTGTTCTCGGTTCTCTTCTGGCCGGGGGCTTCTTGTTGCGCTTGGTCCTGGTCTTTACCGGCCAGGAGCATGTTATCACCGCGGCGTATCGCCTGACGTATATGCCGTGAATGAGGGAGGCTGATTTCATGAGAAGGAAATACGTAGTATGGATATGGTTTCTGGTTGCCTTGTTTCTCTGCAATATGCTGGCGGGGACGGTTCTGGCCGCTGAAGCGCTGAAGGGGAAATCGGTCAATATCAACAAGGCTACTGCCGAAGAGCTGGTCAAGAATGTCCCGCAGATGCCGCCGGAGCTGGCAAAGAATATTGTCAAATATCGAAAGGATAACGGCGATTATCAGCAGTTGGAAGAACTTCTCCAGGTCAAGGGCATGGACCGGACGCTTCTGAAGAAATGGACTAATTTTTTTATTCTTGAAGGTATCGGAGGAAAGGATTGCACATGTTAAATAAACTTTTGCGCATCATAAGACCCTTGCAGTTTCGAAGAGGGATCCTTCTCTCCCTCCTCCTCGTGCTGTCGTTTGCCATGGTGCTCCCCGAGTACTCGGCGGGAGCGGACCGACCTCACGGTCTCCCCCCTGCTGACGACGCCACATACATCCCGCAACTGGGAGGCCTGCTGAACAAGACCTTGAGGAACCACTACGGGCAGGAGAAGGAACTCGCCGAGTGTATTGTGCTCAGGGGCAGCATGGTGAAGGATGGCAAGGTTTCGGTGCCGGCCGGCGGGCTCTTTTATGCGTCCTCCACGTCGCTGGACGCCAAGCCCCTGAGGAGCGACCCTTTCCTCATTCTCGGAGAGACTTCCTACCTCCTGTCCCTGAAAACCGGGCAGGTCTCGAAGCAGAATTTCTCGCTGAAAAGGAGGGATAAGGCCCTCCTGGATGATAAAGGGTATCGCCTCTGGTTCGATTACTCGACGGATCACTACGGCAAACCCTACGGCGAATTCGCGGTGATGTCGCCCTCCGGTGGCTGGCAGTCTGAGATGCCCGTCTCTTCCTCCTTTCCCGAACCTGCGCAGGCGAGGGCGTTAAAGCTGAAAGAGGGGATAAATCCCCAGCAGGAACAGTTCTTCCTGACCAGTACGTATTCATACGGTGCGACGAAACTCGTCACCAAAAAGCTTACGCACGAAGAGGCCCTCTTCTCGGAGGTGAGATACCCGGTAATTCAGGAGGCGGTCTTTTCCCTCGACAGGCCGTATGTGATCGGTATCCAGCAGGAGAGTTACCGTTGGTGGCGCAACAAGAGGATCTACGCGTTCAGGAAGGAGAACGGCATCCTGGTCGAAATCCGCAACTGGACCGGCAAGACGGTCCTGGCATCCAAGCTTCTTCTCCCGACGACTCAGCAGGAATACAAGGTGACGGATCAGGAGAAGATGGCTCTCACGGATTTCGACCTTGATATGCACATTGAACTGGTGGTTGATCCCTCCTGGTTTAAAGGCTCTGACTTCGGACCATGGGCAAATGATGTGCCGTACGGATGGACTAAGGGGACGATTTCTTTCGTTATTTATCATGACCTGGTAAAGCTGAAGGATGGCGAGCCGTGGCCGAGAGATAAACGGTACACGGTGGGACTCGAGGCGGAGCAGATGTCCGGCATGCTGAAGCGCGTCGTGCTGGAAAACAAGGAGCCCTTCGAGCTCACCAACGAGAAGGACTCGTACGACGGTCCCATCAGCATGTCGAACTACTGGGACAGGAGATATTTCAGCGTTGTGGTAGGGAAGATCGAAGGCGATGTGGTGAAGAACAGCTATGCCAGGGATTCCTGGTTCCGCAGGACGGATAATCTGATCCTCTGGAAAGAAGGGAGGGAGAACGCGGACTTCTTCATCGGCATGAGCGAACTGGTCGTCTCCGTCATGGAGGACACCTTCCTCAACCGGCTTGCCGACCCGACCTACGGTGTGCCGATCGTGAAGTCGAAGTTTACGTCCTATCCGGCGGCGATCGCCTCGGCAAAGGGATTTGCCCCCGACCCCGACTGCCCGTTCGTACCCAAGATGAAGGGACTTACCCGCAAATTTGTGGAGACGCGCAAAGGCGAACGGCTCACCTCTTCGGATGCGATTGTCATACGCGGCAGCTATGTGGACTACCGGAAGGGGAAAATCATCATACCTCCGGCAGGCTTGTGTTATTCGACCCGTCTGGGGAGAAACGTGCGCCCCCTCGCCGGCGAGGCGATTTACATTCTTGGCAAGAAGGCGTATCTCCTGAGTACGGAAAGCTACCTTGTTGTCAAGAAAAATATGGTGATGGACTTCTGGAAACTCCTGCCCATGGGGGATGGAAACCCCCTGTTCTGGCAGGATATTCCCCTGGGGGACGGAAGCAAGACGGTGCGGTTTCTGCAGTCGCGGCTGCTTTGGGGACGGCCGGTGGCCCAGGCGCGCATCATAAAGTATTCCGGCAACGCATTCGGGGCGGACATGCTTTTGGGACCGGGGCTCAAGGATTACGCGCCTATCTACGGCGACAAGTCCTTCCAGAATCAGAACTACTCACTGCCCGACGTATATTCCGAGGGGGCGACGTACGCGATTCCCCGCTGGGTAAGCCCGGACGTCGTGGAGATTGCCGAGATGGGCAGCCCCGGGATGGACTCCTTTACGATCTCGTACGAGGCGCCGGAAAAACTCGCCTTGAAGGCGGGGGGAGAGGCCGCCGTCGGCAAATACAAACTGAAGGTTGCGAGCGTCGATCAGGGGCGCAAAACGGTGAAACTGCTCCTTCTCGACGAGAGCGGCAAGGTGGCGATGGAGAAAACGCTGGGCCCCGTCGATCAGAAGGTGTATGACCTTCTCCCCCAGTACAGCCCCGCCCAGCAGAAAGTGATGATGCAGTACAAGGACATCCATGTTGAGCTCGATCTTCCCGCCGATTTCAAGGAGGGCAAGGTGACGCTCTACGCGACGAAGGGTGCGCACAAGCTTGAACGGGACAAACCGTGGGCGAGCGATCCGCGCTTCATGATGCGCCCCGACGTGTGCGGCCACTGCTACATGTTGAATGAGTTTATCTTAGATAACCCGGAGTCGATTATCCTTGATGCCAAAAACCCGACCTATACCGGGCCGGAGGGGTACTTCAAGATCGTTATCGATGACTTCGATGGCGAGAAGATTCAGGCTTGGCATATGGAAGACAAGACGGGATGGAAAACCCCCAACCTGGCGGAACTTGCCCGGAACAACGTTGATGTGATGGTCGGAGTGAACGGCACGACGGAACATTTCCTCCGGAAGACCTTATTGAGGAGACTGGCCTACCGTGAGATATGGCGCCTGAAGTGATGATACGCATTCGGAGCACAATATACGGGTGATCCATAAGGGCCATTTGGCAAAAGTAAAGGGAAATGGAGGTACAAAATGGCACAAGATGTAACTTATAATCAAGTCGTTGCGGGACGCCCGGAGGCGCGCAAGCCTTCGATCTGGAGTGCGCTCCCCAGCTTTCAGAAGAGTTGGCCGGGACTTCTGGCCACGGCGATCATTGCGATAGCATGCGGCCTGCCGGGCGTCGACTTCTCTTTTACGATTGATAGTCTTTTGCGCTACTTCGATGCAATGTTGCCGCCGATCTACGGCAAGGGTCTCTTTGTGGACCTCTTGCATTTCAACTATGTGGTGACCTGTCTCGTCGCAGGCATCGTTATTCGGAACGTCATCGGTGTTCCGAAATCGTGGGAACCGGGCCTGACGTACAGCGGCGTCTTCATGAACGTGGGGATCATCATGCTCGGGTCCCAGTACATGCTGAGAGATCTGGTGAAGCTGGGCGCCGTCAGCATCATCGTCATGGTGTTTATGGTCTTTGGCGGGGCGCTCATCTTCACCTTCATGGGACGCCACTTCAAAATGGGGGACGCCATGACGGGACTCCTCGCTGCGGCCTTTTCCATGTGCGGCGTGTCGGCGTGTATCGCCATCGCCCCGATGGTAAGGGCCAAGAGCGAGGAGGTGGCCTATGCCATGGCCGTCTCGGTCACGTTCGGCCTTTGTTGCCTTTTTGCGCTCCCCTTTGTGGGGAAGCTTCTGAGTATGTCAAACGAGGCCTTCGGCTTGCTGGCCGCAGCAGGGGTTCCCAATTCGAACCAGGTCATCGCCACCGGCTTCAACTTCAGTTTCGAGGCGGGGAAAGTTGCCGGCTTTTCGAACATCGGACGGTTGGTTCTGATTCCCGCCGGCGTTCTGTTTATCTATTTCATGACTTTGGGCAAGGAATTGCGCACGGCGACGGTCAGTTACTGGCAGGTTATCAAGGAGAAGTTTCCCCTCTTTGTGTTCGGGTTCGCCGCCGTGTGGACCATGAATTGCCTGCAGGTCTGGCCTGTTCCGGCCAGCGAGGCGATGGGTAATGTGATGAACTGGTTTTTCTCCCTCTGTTTTGTTGGTCTGGGACTTCAGACCAAGTTGGCAGATTTGAGAAAAGCAGGGCCCAAAGGGATTGTGATCGGGTATACCGCCGGAAGCCTGAGAATAGGCATGTGTCTGATACTTCTTTTTATCGTGATCAAGATGGGTTACTTCAAATAGTGTTTCCCTTTGGGGGATTGGAACATGCCCGAGGCATGACACGAACGTAATGATGATAGGGAGAGTATGGTATGACTGACGATATCGATAAGAAAGCGGACCTGGATGACGCCGAACTGAAAAAGGTTGCCGCCACGGCTGAAGCGAAACAGCTGCGCCACCGCGTCGACGAGTACATCGCGATGGTTATTGCCCTTGGCGCGGTGCTCATCCTCTGGTTATTGCAGTCTTTGGGGCTCTACTGAGAGCGGGTCGCGACGAATCTGAAACGGATTGGAGAAGAGAGGGCCGGGATGATGAAGGATATCCTTATCGTCTTTAATGGCAGCGGCAGTGGGAATGCCGCCGATGCGGCATTCCGGGCCGCTCAGTCCTCATCGAGAAAGGCAAAGGTGCTCCAGATCCTCGATTCGGACCTCTACCACTACGGCCACAATGACCTGGTCGCCCCCCGCCTCAACAAGCAGAGGTTTCTGCTCTACATTCGCGATCAGGTGCTCGAACGCGGAGGAGTGGAGGCGCAAGAACTCCGGGAGAAGGCGCGCAATATGGGCGTCTCCCTGGAGATTGACCCGGTGGAGACGGATGACGTGGTATCGACCGTTATCGCTGAGGCGGGAAAAGGGTACGAGATGATCTATCTGGCCAAAGAAAAAAAGAAACTGTTCCCGCTCCTGCAGAAGCACCTCGCCACTCAGCTCCGCAAGAAGTTCGCCGGCAAGGTGGTAGAGTGCTGAATGGGTCAGGGGTCCGGTCTGGAAACGGACCAGGATTATCAATTACCGAATGATGAAAGACAAGAAGGAGGTAGAGATGAAAAAAATAACTTGGGTTATCGCTCTTTTGGTTATCATTGCAGGTTTTGGAACATCCGTCTATGCCTATCAGGCGCTCGTGGGCCCGACCGGGGTGTTGCTTTACAAGAGCGGTAAGGCGTACGACGGCTACACGCTGTATGCGCCCCTCACCAGCAAGAAGACGTTTCTGATCGACATGGAGGGCAATCTCATCCATACTTGGGAGTCGCAGTACTACCCGGGTCTGTACGCCGAGCTGCTCCCCAACGGCAACCTGCTCCGGGCCGCCCGGCCGGGGATAGTTTACTGCGGCATCGACGGCGTCGGCGGGTACATGGAAGAGTTCAACTGGGACGGGAAGGTGGTCTGGAGCTTCAAGGATATGTACACCAAAAACCAGGTCCAGCACCACTGCTTCACCCGGTTGCCGAACGGGAACACGATGATCCTCGGATGGGAACGGATCGAAAACGAAAAAATGATCGCCAAGGGCCGGGACCCGAAGACCATCCCGACGAAAAGCATAAAGAATAAGGGGATCTATCACCGGGACTTCTGGCTGGATTTCGTCTGGGAGGTCAATCCGTCCGGCAAGATCGTCTGGGAGTGGCATGTCTTTGACCAGCTCGGCAAGGGGCCGGACAAGTTGGACCCCAACTACATCCTGCCGCTGCCGGTCGGGGAGATCTACACCTACTATGACTACAGCCATTTCAATAGCGTCGAATACATCCCGGAGACCAATCAGGTCCTGATGAACTCCCGGAACCTCAGCGAGTTCTATCTGATCGACTACAAAACCGGAAAGATCGTATACCGGTGGGGCAACCCCTGCGCCTACGGCGCCGGGAAATGCCCGTCCTACTTCGATGCGGGCGATCAGAAGATGTTCGGTTCGCATGACGCCCGGTGGCTCGGCAACGGCAAGGTGTCGGTCTTCGACAACGGCTCCGAAAATCCGGAAGGGACCCGGTCCCGCGTCTTGATCGTCAATACGAAGACCAATGAAATCGAATGGAAATTTGAGGCGTGGGATCAGTCGAGCTTCTTCACCCACCGTCAGGGCATGGCCCAGCCGCTTCCCAACGGCAATTGGTTTATCACATCGAGCAACGTCGGCCATCTGTTCGAGGTGACCAAGAGAGGCGAGATCGTCTGGGATTTCGTGAGCCCGATATGTAATGACAATATGATCTGCACGATGCGCGACGACGACAAGGAGAATGTGCAGCTTGGGGCCCCCGATAACTTGGCCAACATCATTCATAGGGCCTACCGGTATGGCAAGGATTATCCCGGCTTGAAGGGCAAGGATTTAAGCCCGAAGGGGAAACTGGCGCCGAAATGCCCGGAGATGTTCAAGATCTTCAAATATTAGTCTCAAGGCGGCATGACGTCAAAGGGTTGAAAGTTTGATCTTTTTGACATGATTTTTGGAAACGCCCCGGGGCGGGTCCGCAGCGGATGGGTCTCCCGGAGCCTGTCAAGTCCATTATGGGGAGGAATTATATGAAAGCGAGAAAAATGTTCATGGTTTTGGGCATGGTTGCGGTTCTGGGCCTGGCGCTGGCGCCGGTCGCCTCTGCCGCAGATCTGATGGTTGTTGCCACGCCGGATAGCTTCGCCAAGGCCGCGGATTGGGCGAAGTTTCTGGAATCGAAGAACATCCCCATCAAGAATGTGGCGCCGTCGGACCTGGCAGCCTTCAAAGACGCGCCGTACGTGGTTCTCTTGGGGGCGATGGATGAAGCCGGCGGGATCAAGCCGCTGGCCGAAAAGGCGTTGAGCAAATCGGAGTTTGAGAGGATGAACCAGGCCGGAAGCAGCGCGATGTACGTGAAGTCCGATGTCTGGGGCAAGGGCCAGGAGGTCATCGTCTTTACCGGCGCCGGTGACAAGGGCGTCGAAACGGCGCGGAAAGGCAACCGGGCGGAATGGATGGATATCATCTTCGGTTGGTTTGGAATTGAGAACGAGGCGACGGGCAAGAGCGGGACGCCTTCCTATTGAGGGACCGGGATTGCCGCTTGAATGGAAAGACAAATAAACCCTTTATTTGGAGGTTGGCTATGAAAAAGATATGGATCGCCGTGGGGCTTTGCGCGCTGTTGATCGCCCCTGCAGCCGTTTTCGGGTTTCCGACCGTCTATCCCACCGGAACGACCATCTACAAGCCGGATAAATGCCAGAGCGGGTACACGGTTTACGCCACGGAGATGGAAGGGGAAGGTTCCGTTCTGATTGACATGAACGGCAATGTCGTGAAACAGTGGAAGGACATGAGCAACCTGGACCATCCGGTCAAAATCCTCAAGGGCGGATATATCATGGGCTCCACCCGGGAAAAGATCGAGCATACCGGACGGGAGTGGAAGAACCCCGAATCGACGGATCTGTCCATCATGGACTGGGATGGCAAGATCGTCTGGTCTTTCCCCAAGGCGGGGATGCACCACGATTTCCAGTTGCCGGGCAATCCGGTCGGCTACTGGGTGCCGGGCATGCCGATGACCTTCAATACGGACAGGGTCCTGATCCTGTCCCACAAGATGGTGAACAATAAAAAGCTCACCGACAAGCTCATCGAGGACGACTATCTCGTCGAGGTGGATACCAAAGGCAAAATCCTTTGGGATTACCTCTACAGCGACGGTTTCTCGGAAATGGGGTTTACGGAACAGGACAAGAACACGCTGTACAAGCATCCCAATCTCGAGGCAACCCGCGTCGTGGGGGTCCAGGGAGGGGATTGGACCCATATCAACTGCGCGTCCTATGTCGGACCCAACAAGTGGTATGACCAGGACCCGGTCAAGTATGCCATGTTCAATCCGGAAAACATCATCTCGGACGGGCGCCAGACCAATACCATTCAAATCATCGACAAAAAGACGAAGAAGCTGGTCTATCAAATCGGCCCCTACTACGCGCCGGACACCGTCTGGACCTTTGCCGGCAGGCAGTATAAGAACGCCTACAAGAACCTCGATTGGCTCATCGGCCTGCACCACACCCACATGATCCCGAAGGGGCTTCCGGGAGAGGGGAACCTCCTGATCTACGACAACGGCGGCCGCGCCGGCTACGGGGCCCCGAACCCCGGCAGTCCGACCGGTATGAACAACGCGATCCGCGAAACCTCGCGGGTGATCGAGATCGATCCCACGACGCTCAGAATCCTCTGGGAATTTTCTGGGCGAACCTACGGATACCGCGACGAAGACAAGATTTTCAGCAGCTATGTCAGCTCGGCCCAGCGCCTCCCCAACGGCAACACGCTCATCACCCATGGGGCCGTGGGTCAGTTGATGGAAGTGACCCCGGATCTGGAGATCGTCTGGGAGTACATCAGCCCCTATTTCGTCGATACGGGGAAGTTCAACCTGGTGTACCGCGCCTACCGGGTGCCCTACGACTATATACCTCAGTTGCAGAAACCCGTGGAGACGGCCGTGCTTCCTCCAGATAACGGCAAACTCCGGATCAAAGACATTTCCGTAAAATGATGAAATAGCGGAAGGCGGATCAAGGAAGGCAGTTTTTAACATCGGGCGAGGGGTCCCAATCCCATTGCCTTTAACCGTGGGCAACAAACCAAATACATTTTTTAGGAGGCAGTATATGAAAAAGAAAAAGCTGATTTTGGGGCTGTGTTCCGTGGCGATCTTTGTTTTTGCGCTGGTTTTGTTGGGAGGGACGATGTCGGTCGCCCAAGCCCAGTCGAAGGTGCTCAGCCTGAACAAGGCCACCGTGAAGGATTTGATGGGTCTCGAGGATCTTCGGCTTCCCGAATCCCTTTGCAAGGCAATCGTGGAATACCGGACGAAAAACGGTCCCTTCAAGGATCCTCTGCAGCTC
This sequence comes from Syntrophaceae bacterium, assembly GCA_003141195.1. Taxonomy (GTDB): domain Bacteria; phylum Desulfobacterota; class Syntrophia; order Syntrophales; family UBA5619; genus UBA5619. Next base: position 39,517 of record PLLC01000056.1, on the reverse strand, counting down.
AGGAAGGTGCCCGGCATGACGAATGCCTGGTTTGAAAAACTCAATCCCGTCCTGAAAAATGGCGATGTGATTTATGATCCCGATGCGGAACCGGTTTTATCGCCTTCCAAGTGCTAAGACCTGATGGTTTCCTGAGAGGGACAAAACCGGAGATGCTGCCGGAGGCTGGTTGTGTACCGATAAGTAATGAGTATCCCCCGGCGAAAGCCTGGGGGGTACTCATAGATTTTGGCCATAGTCCGTACGTCGTTTTGCGGCGATGAATTCATTGACACCCAAGGCCGTTCTTCTTATACTCTTCCCGCCAAAAAGCAATGTCTTAAATTCTCGACTCAACTTTTACACTTGTGGTAAGGTTTCCCCAGGATCTTATCATAGACAAACCTTCGAAATAGGGGGGTGATACCGTGCTGCATCCTGATCTCCAAGAGGCGATTGCCCTCTATCAAGCATTGAAAGCTGAGGCCGACAAGGGTGTCGTGGGTCTGAATTCCGTGAAGGAGGCAACCTTTATTGCGTTCATGTCCGAAATTCCCACCACGCTGAGCGCCAAGAAGAACAGGCGCGTCAACGCAGGTCTTGTATGGTACAGGGGCGTCCCGGGCGTGGGCAAGACTTACATGGTGCTCGTCCTTGCGAAGACCACCGAGTCCGAATTTGCGCGTATCCAGGGCCGTGCGGATCTTACGCCCGGCGATATCGTCGGCGTTGAGATCTTCAACCCGAAGACCGGCGAATGGGAGAAACGTCCGGGGCCCGTGGTGAGGGCGAACATCCTGCTGCTCGACGAAGGAAACCGCATTTCCCCGAAGTCCCAGAGCGCGTTTTTGGAGGTGAACCAGGACCGGACGGTGACCCTGGGCGATTACACATTCGAGTTGCCCGAGTTCTACTTTGCCGTCATGACCACGAACCCCGTGGAAACCGGCGAAGGGACGTTCCCGCTCTCTGTGGCGAACGCCGACCGCTTCACATTCCTCATCGACGTGGGATACCTTTCACCGGACGAGGAACGGAAACTGGTTGACTTCGACATCAAGGCGGTGGATATCCTGCCGCTTGCGAAACCCGAGAGGATCATCGGACTCCGATCGGCCATCGCGACCCGGGTTGCACTCCACCCGTCGCTCAAGAAATATATCCGCCGGCTTGTCCGCGCCACCCGTCCATACAACCCGGATATCCACTGCGATGAGCACTCTCCGTCGCCGCTCGTCGAAGAGTTTGTCGAACTCGGCGCCTCCCCGCGCGCGACGATCGCGTGGGGGCCGACCTCGCGGGTGCGGGCCCTGTTCGTTCGCGGAGACGACAAGGTCCTCCCCGAGGACATCCAGGCGCTGGCGAAGAACATCCTTTCGCACCGCATAAACCTGAAGTCCCGCGCCCGCAAGGCCGGAGTGACGGTGGAGGATGTGATCAACGAGATCGTCGAAAGGGTGCCGATCCCATGACGAGAGGCAACGCAGCTCCGCTTCTCGATCCGTCCGAGGTCGAAGCCATCAACCTCTTCTGTAATGCCAGGGTGCGCGAGCTGATATTCGGCGAGCACGCCAGCGTATTCACCGGAACGAGGGGATTCAATTTTTCCGGGATCCGCGACTTCGAACCCGGAGACCCGCAGGTCAAGGTGGATTGGGCGCATTCCACAACAACGCTCTTCAGCCCGCTGCAAGTGCGGGAGTGCATTGAGGAACGCTCCATCGATATCGTGATCGCGGCGGACGTCTCCTGCTCCGCGAGGTGTGGCGTCTTCAGCGCCTTGATTGGCAAGGGCATTGCCCGCACCATTGCGACGATCGGCCTCTCCGCATCCATCTTCCAGGACACGGTGGGACTGGTGCTGTTCGGCGGGAAAGAGCCTGTCATTGAGCCGCCCCGCGGCGGACGGAACCATGTCGAGAGGATGGTGGACCTCTACCAGACCACGCCGGCTGTACCCGTACTTCCGGGGAAGGAGCGCCTCGCCGAGACCCTGGCGGGCGAGTTGCGCCGGACATCGCTGGTCATCGTGGCGTCCGACTTCCTCTTCCCCGACGTCTTTTCCACCCTGAAGGAACTCGCGGACCTGAAACAACCCCATGACGTGTTTCTGGTCATGGCCGACAGCGCCTTTGCATTCGAGCTTCTCCCGATCTCTGCGGGATGGATCGGTTGTGTGGACAGCGAAACGGGGGCCCATGTCGACCTCTCACACGCGCAGATCCGGGGGCTTCCCGACCTGATCCGGCGCCATCAGGATGCCGTCGCGGACTATGCGGAACGGATGGACCTGGAGGTCTTGAGGGTCCTCCCGGACGCGGAACAGTTTCAGAGCGCTATCGTTGATTTTTTCCTGGAGCGCAGGCTCCGGAGGAGGTAATTGCCCGTGCCGGCCATCCGGCCCCCGGATTGACGGGCTTGATAGGGTGCAAATCGTTCCGTTATGCGTTTAAAGGCAAAATCACACGTTGGAGGGAAACGGCACATGTCCCGAAAGTCAATGCGTTGGAAGGGAGTTGTCGTATCAAAGGCGGTTATACTCGTCGCTTTCGCCCTCTTCTGGGGAGCCGGCGCGGTTGCGCAGACCTCCCCCGGTGCGTCATACGGGGAGACCGAGACGGCTGCCGCCGATGCGCTGAGCTGCTGGTGGAAATCCGACAAGAGTTCCATTCGCATCGGCGAGGAGTTCTCGGTCGTACTGACCTGCCGGTCGGCTGAGACGGGCCGGGAAAGGACCGTTCTCAATGAATCGCTGCTCGATCCGAACGCCTTGGCGCTTCCTCCCTACCAGGTGAAGAACGGCAGGCGTTACAAGGATATCATCCGGATTCTCCCCGGACCGGACGGGCCGGTGACGCTCCGTAGCGTGCAGTATGCCTATACCGTCAAGCTCATAGGTGAGGGATTCTTCGGAAAGGACGTGCCGCTGCCCCCGTTCGAGATCCGTTACCACATCGATCTCGTAACGAATAAAGACGCTGTGACGCCGGGTAAAGAGCGGACCTATGTCCTCCCTCCATTGCCGATGAGGATCCAGTCGCTCGTGCCGAAAGCCGCCGACGCCATCCGGGATGCCGGGAACGAGACGTTCGGCGACATCGAAGGCCGTCGGAGGAATGCGGTCATCGCGTTCATTGCCGCGGGGATCTTCTTGCTCCTGCCGCTGGTGGTCATGCTTCCCGTCCTGGTGTGGGCCATCCGCGGTAAACGCGAGAGCGTCTTCAACGGCACGGTCTTCCGCGACAAGGATCTGTTGAGGCGTCTGGCGGGGGAACTCGATCGCGTCGAAAAGCATTGCCGCGCGGCTTCGTGGGATGAAGCGTCGATCGGGACGGTATTGTCGGTGTTCCGCGTGGGCGGCGCCCTGGCCATCGGGCGTCGGATTGCCCAGGCGCCGGTGGAAGTCGGAACCCGCGGCCGTGAAGGGCAGATGGAACTCCGCAATGGCTTCTGGCCCCGGACGAAGGTTCTGGTATCCGCGAGTCTCACCCCCGAAGAGATGGCCGATGAACTGGCCGGCGCGGACTGGCAGGGGGTCGGCAAGGCCCGGCGGAAGGCGCTGCTCGACGAAACCCAAAGGGCGTTTGCCGCGTTCAACGAAACCCGCTATGCGACACCGGGGAATGCCGCCGGCCGGGAGGCGCTCGACGGTGCGCTGAAGAAGGGGTTGATGCTCTTGCGCGCGTTGCGGCATGACCACTTCCTGTTCGTTCGTGTGATGCGCACGGCCGTCGAGCGTTACGCGCGGTGGAGGCGGCAATGGAAACGATCCTGAGCTTCATCCGCCTCTGCGGACGTCTACTCCGGGACGGTTGGAATCTCGATTGGATGAAGCTCCATTTCTCTCACGGCGATGAGGCGCTGGCGGCGGTCTTCGCGCTGGCGGCGCTGGCGGCCATCGCCTTCTTCGTTGGGCGGTTAAGCAGGAATACCCCCGGGAGGGCGGGCATCGTCCTCCCGGCGCTCCTCTCATCGCTGACCCCCGGCTCGGGGCGGAGAGCGCGGCGCCTGCCTGCAGTGCTCCTGCTTGCCGGACTTTTCTTCTTCCTGATCGCGCTCGCCGATCCTTACACGACCTTCATCAAGCAGGATGTCACCAATCCCGGCCGGCGCATCCTGATCCTGCTCGATGCATCCGGCAGCATGGGCGGCGGGTCGTATGAAAACCGGTTCAAAAAGACGACGACGACGCTCAAGGTCAGGTACGTGGAGCCTTTCTATACGGCGGCCGCGGCGGCCGAGTACTTCGTCCGCGCGCGGATGAAGAGCGGCTATCAGGACCTTATCGGTCTCATCGAATTTGGGGACGAATCGTATATCATCAGCCCCTTCAACACGGACTACGAGAACGTCCTCACCAGCATACGCCTCCTGTCGGAACCGGAGGAGTATAATCGCTTCAACGATTCCGGTACGAGGATCGCCCAGGCCATCAACCAGGGCGTCAATCTCTTTAAGACCTTCTCTTTCCTGAAATCTGCGGGGAACGTCATGGTGCTCATTTCCGACGGCGAAGACATGCAGGTCGAGCACGAAGGACGGAAACTCGACGACATTCTTGCCGAGAGCAGCAAGAACAAGGTTCCCATATTCTTCATCCGCACGGCGAGCAATAAGCCGCTCGGACACCCGTCCACCCATGACGCACTCTGGGGCCCCGCGGTCGAAAAGACCGGAGGAAAGCTCTATGCCGGCGCCAATGCGGACGTCATCGTCCAGGCCTGTGACGAGATCAACAAGATTGCGGCAGGCAGGATTCAGTACACGCGCTACAGCGCCCGTACCCCCCAGTTCCCGTTCTTCGCGCTTGTTGCAACGCTCTGCTGGAGCCTGGCGCTTGCGCTGTGGCTCGTATTTCGGCTCTTCCGGAAGTTTCCCTAAAGAAAGGAGGGAGGTCATGAAGAGAATATTCGGCACCGCGATGGCGATGACGCTGTCAGTCATGCTGGCATGCGGCGCCCTGGGCATCGGGTTCTATCATCTTGAGGTCGCGAGGGCGGAAGAAGCGCTTGCGACATTCGACGCCGCCCGGGCGGACCGCATCTATGCGCGCCTGGAGAAAACACTGGAGACCGGAAGGCGCATCCCCTGGATCTTCAAAACGGTGCGCGAGGACTTGCAGGTTCGAAGGAGCCGCCTCTCCTACTGGAGGCAGGACTATGCGGCGATCCTCAAAGAAACGGCCGCAAACGGGGAAGATGAGAAGACACTCAGCCCATCTCTGCGCTTCATCCGGGCGAACGCCCGCTACCGCGCCATCACGGGGAAGCAAAATCGCGAGAAGGTCATCCGGGACCTCGGGCAGAGTATCCGTGATTACGCCAAGACCATCGAGACCGATCCGACGTTCACCGACGCCGCGTTCAATTATGAGTTCCTGCTGATGCTGCGCGACGACATTGCCGGCGGCAGGCGGTCGACCCCGTTCAGGCATCCCGGTGCGCAGAAGTTGCTGGATCGGATGAAAGAGATTCATGGCGAGCAGGGTGCCGAACCGGCCTTCAAGGTGCCGCAGCAGATGAAGGTTCTGGTTCCAAGGGAAGGCGACGAGGATCCCAACAAGCGGGGCCCGGAGCCCGGTAAGGGTTCGGCCACGAAAAAACGCGGCTGAGGGGCGAATACCGTGACCCACGAGACATTTCGCTTTGCCCAACCCCTTTTCCTCTGGTTCTTGACTGTTCCGGGTGTGCTGGCGCTCCTCTGGATCCTGCGTCTTGTACAACGCAGGCAGGATGTCGGTCGTCTCCAATATTCCCGAATCATACCCTTTCCCGAGCGATTCCGTTTCGCGGGTCCCCTTGCTTTTTGGGGATTCCTGATCCTGGCGGTTGCATACGCGACGCTTGCACTGGCACGGCCTCAAACGCTGACGGTGTCCGATGCCGACCCGGTAGATCTCATCATCCTCCAGGATGGGTCTGCATCCATGCGCGTTACCGATGTCCACCCAGACCGGTGGCAGCGGTCGATGAAGTTCCTCCGGACGCTCGTGGAGACGCTTCCATGGAAGGATGACCGGATGGGTCTCGCGGTGTTTGCGAACCATGCCTTGCCGCAGGTCCGTCTCGTACGAGACCCGAACACGGTCATCTTCTTCATCGAGCATTTGAAGGGCGGATCGCCGTTCGCACTCGAAGAGAACACGAGCTGGGATACGAACGCGTTCGAAGGGATCCGGTGGGGCCTGAAGCTTGTCGTGAAGGATGAGGAGTACTACGGAAAGAATACGAACCCGAAGGCGTTCATCCTCCTGTCGGACGGCGACCAATTTAGCGGCGAGACCCTTCCGGCCATTGCCGAAGCCCGGCAACTCCGCATCCCCATCCATGTCGTCGGCGTGGGAACCCCATCGGGCGGTCTCATTCCACTGCCGAAACCGCCGGAGGAGCCAAGCAAAGTTAACATGAGGTACTATGCTGAATGGGAAAGAAAGCGGGCGGGGATACCGACGGAGCGAATCCATTCATCCATAGACCGCGATTCACTTCGGCGCATTGCGGCGCTGGGCGGAGGCAGGTACTTCGAGCTTGACACGGAATCGGATGTGGTCATCGCGTCCAAAATCATCAACGATGTTCGGAAACTGGGCCGATCTCCGGGCGGGCAGAAGGTATTTAGCGACATCTACTGGCCGTTCTTGCTGGCATCCGCCCTCTTCCTCGGCCTCGGGGTCATCTCACGCCGTTAGCGGGCAAGGCCATTGTGCGGATTTTTCAGCCCGGGCGCGGTAAGATCAGAGCTCGTTGAGGATCTCCGCCTTTTTCTTTTCGTAGGCTTCCTTTGATATCAGGTTCTTTTCGTAGATCCTCTTCAAGGCTTCAAGCCTCTTTTCCACGGTATCGGCCTTGATTGACTCAGCAACCGGGGGCGCTTTTTCAATAGGAGCAACAGGAACGACAACAGGAGCGGGTCGCACTTTTTCAGCAGGAGCGGGCTGCATTTTGGGTTCGGCGTCCACATACCGGGAAGTGGTGTCTTCAATGGTCCTCGTCTTTAAGAAACGGATACTCGCATAGCTCCTGTCGGTGAATCCCTGGAGGAACTGCTTCTGCTCTGCAGTACGGCTCTTTGAATCAAGGCATGCGCCGCACGGCCAGTCTCCGCATGTGTCGGAAACATCCTCAAAATAAAGCACCTGAACCCGTGACTTATTCCCGAGGCCGGCCTTGATCGAGAGCTGTTTGACCAGGAAACATGACGGCACCCGGCTGTTTACGAGCAACCTCTTTTCCTTCTGCGTGAAGAGCTCCTGTTCGGTGTGGAGGTCATATTGGTATTTTTCCTCAAGAATTTTCATCTCGCCTGATTCCAGGATATTCTTGCTTATCTTTGCAAACATCTCCGGCACAACCTGGCTCGGATCGCCATACATGACAAGCATCCGGATGAGGACGCCTTTTGCCATCCGGTTGTTCCGGTCGATCTGCCCGAAGAGATAGGATGTCGCCTCAATGATATTTTCCATAGGGTCTGCATGGTCGCTGATTCGATTTTCGGGACTTTCGTTGAGCTGCTGAACGCTGCCCAGATATTTGAGTTCTTGGTCCACCTGGAGCTTTATCTCGGGAAAGGAGGATGAGAACACGTTGTTCTCCACGGGCCTCCCGGTCCGCGACTGTGCAATTCCGAGATTCTTGTTAAAAGTTCCGCAACCGGCCAAAGAAACGAAAAAAACGGTCGTGATGATTAGGCGATATATCGCTTTGTTTTTCATCTTATTCCTTCCTTATCTTGATTCTGTCGTCTCCCTATGCGTCGTTTCCGATCTGTTTATGCCATGATTATCCTTATACCCGTAACCAGAACTGACTGTCAAGAGCCAAAGGCTGACAAGATATTGTTTTTTACGCGATCCGACTATAAGATGCGCGCCCTTGCATGTCAACAAAATAGTGGTAGAATAATGCGCCTGTCAGAAGCGAGCAAACATCGCAGATCCAGAAATTGAAAACTGGAAAAAGCGTTTGATGGAGGCTGATATGAGCAAGGCATGGAGTATTGCTGAATGGATGAAACGCGGCGGATTGTTGCTGGCGGCGTCGAGCATCGTATGGACGGGTTGTCAAGGGGTCCTTTTGACTTACAAAGGCGCGAAGGTTCGTGACGCCTACCTCATTGCCCTGACGGATGGAACTCAAAAGAGCGCCAGCTATCAGTCACCCGAGCTGACCATCGAATACCAATGGGAGCGAAGCGGAAATGAGCTGCAACTTTCCGGGTTGGCAAAATTCACCCCGAGGATACGAAACAACTTCAACATGATCCCTTCTTTTCTTCTGAGCGTGTTTTTCACCGATGCGCAGGGAAGGATCTTAGAGGACAGAGGGATCCCGACCCCCGGCAGTGACGACCCCAACAATCAGATTCGTTTTAGTGAGAAGCTGCTGCTGCCGCCGGGAACTGCGAACATGGCCTTCAGCTACAGCGGTCAGGCCCGCGATAGCGGTGGCGACGGAAAAGGCAGCGGTGGCGGGATAACGCCTTTTTGGCAAATCCCTATTATCAGATGATTGCTGCAATCGTTGCGGATGCCCCGAAGTGCTTCATGCTCTGCAAGATGACCCGAGAAGGGGTATTCCAGAATGTTTCTGTATGTCCGACATAGCGGGCATGAGGCGTATTCCGTGCGTTCCGGGGTTCTGACCGAGAGTGAAAATTGAACAGGGCAACGAGGGAAATAGATGGCGATCATTTCCCTCGTCGCTCCGCTTATCGGGTCCACCCATCGACCAAAGTAACCTGCACGGTGTGTGGGAGCTACTTTCCTGCTGCCAGCTTCGAAGGTTTTGCCGCAGGTTTCGAAGATTTTACTGCCGGCGTGGACTATTTTGTCCCCGGCGTCGTCGTCTGCGATGGCGCAGCAGGATCTGCAACGATGTTGATCAGTTCGGCTTCGAAGATGAGGGTGGCATTCGGCTCTATGGGGCCGGAGCCGTTTTCGCCATAGGCCAGATTCGAAGGGATGAAGATCTGCCACTTCGCACCCTCTTTCATCATCAAGAGCGCTTCCGTCCAGCCTTTAATGACATTGTTTAACTTGAACGTTGCCGGCTCATCCCGCTGGTATGAACTGTCAAATTCGGTTCCATCGATCCGGGTTCCACGATAGTGGGCGACAACGGTATCCGTTTCCTTCGGGCTCTTACCCGTACCCTCCTGGATGACCTTGTACTGTAAACCACTCGGCAGGGTTTTGACCCCTTCCTTTTTTTTGTTCTCGGCAAGGAAGGCTTCACCCTCCTTCTTGTTTTTTTCTGCCAGGGCATTCCGTTTTTCCATCTGCTTGGCTGCCATATCCTTCTGGAAAACCGCCATTGCCTCCCGCAACTCCTGGTTCGTCAGGAGCATTTTGCCTCCGGAAAGACTGTCTTTAATGCCTTTCACCATGATGTCCGTATCGATATCAATGGATTGCTGCTTCAGGTTATTTCCGGTATACACCCCGATCGTGTAGCTGACCTTATCCTTCTGGCTCTTGAGGAGTGCATCATCAGCCCCCAAAGCCTGGCCTGCCAACAATAGAATTCCTGCAAAAACGATGATTGCTGATTTCATGGGACCTCCACTTTGAATTAATCGCCGATTGCTATCACGATTCAAAACGCCTTGTCAAACGAATAACTGCTGCGGGCGAAGAACGATATATATGACTGGTCGTTTTTCCGATGGGCGGTGCACCGGTTGGTTATCCGGAGGGGTTATGGTAAGGAGTATCATAAAAGGAGGCGCCGGGAGATCATTGCTGACCTCCCGGCTAAACAGGAATGAAGGGCTATTTTTCTCTTGGTTGCACCACTGTCAGTTAAGCACGCCCGTTATGCTGGACTGAAGAGTTGCCTTTCTTTCAGCACTAACCATGCCAGAAGTGCAATAACTGTTTAACTAATTATATTTAAAGATAATATTTATGAGATGCCGCCGTGCTGCCCGCCGGAAGAAAGCGTCTTTTTCGGAAAGAAATGTCGTCTATCTCCGGACGATTATTAAATGACTGAAAGAATACGTACCGTTACACGTTCGACTGCTTTGTTGAGTCTTCGACATTATTGTCGAAAGGGAATTGATTCCCGTTCATTAAATCTCTTCGGGTTATATTCTCCGAAGTTTGCTTCTTTCCTTGATGTTTCAGATACCCCGCAGCTTGCTGCGGAAGCGGATCTTTCAAAGAAAAGGCTGCCGAACTAAAACGTTCTGCAGCCTTTCTTTCCTCACATTCGGGCGCATGAATGAAATCGTCCATGGCCCGGAGGCATTTACCTGAAAAATCCCTTACCGTATGCGGTTAGATCGTAGACGGCACTAATAACCGCCGCCGCCGCCGCCGGCACCGGCGCCGGCGCCGCCGCCGCCGCCACTACTGCCGGTACCTCTGGTGGTAGTGGTAACATCCAAACCTTCGCTTCCGCTGGTGCCAAAGCTGCCGAAGCCCCACCCGGTGAGAGGCAAAGCCGCAGGCACCTGTAACGCATTCCAGCCCGTCGTCGGGCCCTGCGTCCCCACAGCCGGATAGGTCAGCATCTTCCAGAACTCCGGGCAACCCGTAGCCATGAGGTATTTTCGGCTCAAGTCTTTGTCTTTGAGACCTGGATGGTTCGGCGGAATGAGAGTTGACCGGTGGATGGCCGTGGGGTTGTCGGTTGTGGCAGTGCCGCCTACGCCGCCATCATTGAAGAGACACCTCACAACCGGGTAGGTGTAGCCGGCCGCCACACTACCCGTAGACTCGAGGGGATTGATGAACTCCCAGACCACCTCTTTGTTGACCCAGTTTACGCCGGATGCCACGCCCTTGGTCACCTCGATGATATGGCCCGTCTCGGTGATGGTGATGAACGTGTTTCCGTTCGGGAGCCGCTCGTTCGAACACTGGGAGGCGGAGTACATGCTGTTGGGCCTGGCCCCCGCATATTGCCAGATGATGTGACCGGGGTGCATGGTGCCGGGGATGGCTGTGTTGCCGGTCGGGAGCCCCCCGACCCCGGCGGCTACCGCTGTATTGCTGGTCTGGGACATATCCACCTCGATGCTGCGGGTGCGGTTGCCCTCAGGGCGGTTCCAGCCATTGTCGATGATCAGCAGGTGCCCTGCGCCGGGCAGCCCCGGCGGGATGATATGGGCATGATGGGGCCCCCACATGAGCTGATCGCCGTCGTTCTGGAATGACGGGGCCTTGCCCCCACCGTACACGCTTGGATTGCCGAACCGGTAGATGAGCTTTTTGGCGGCCTTGTCGATAATGTAGGACTCGCCCATATGGCGCGAGTTGGTGACGATCTTGTTATTGTCCGTGGGATGATAATTGATCGTGTTAAAGTGCGTCCAGTCCTGAGTCGTGGACGCTACCGTGGCTGATCCGGGGACGGGCATGCCGGGGTTGATCCAGTTGATGTCCCATTTGTCCTGGTGATCCACAGGATTCCCGTAATTGGGCTTGGTCGGGTCGAAGTTCTGGACCAGATTGTCCCATATGTGGAATTCCCATACGATCTGTTTGGCCCGATTGACCTCTATGAGATAATCCGACCAAATTCCCCTGCCGACGGTGGCGGGATTGCGGCCCGCGGCGATGGCCTCGGCGTTGGTGTGGTACTCCCAGGCGAGGATGAGCACGTTGCCGTCGCTGCTGGTGTTCGGGGTGTAAATGCTTTCGTGCGGGGCGAACGTATGGTGCTGAACGTGGGTCGCGTCATTGAGCTCGTAATCCCAGACGACGTTCCCGTCCCAGTCGAATTCCTGGAGGTAGCCGCCGTGCCCGCCGCCGACGGTTATGATATTTGTGCTGCTCGGTGTGGCACCATTAGGCCATGTTTGCTTCTTGATTTTCACGTTCGGATTTACTCCGGCCGGCAGTGGCAGCGACCACGCCGCCTGCGCGGCCAGGAGGTTGCCGTTGTCAAGCAGGGTCTCGTGTAGTGAGACCACGTAATCCCTCTTCCATTCATGGACGACATACCCTTCCATATCGATCAGATATGTGGTGGTGTTGGCTGCGCCGGTTCCCGAAAACAGCACGTAGCCGCCGTTGACTTTTGCCGCGTTGTACTGGATAACCCCCGACGGTTGAACGAACGACTCAACGGCAAACGCTGAACCCAGCGGCATGGCGAGACACAGCGCCAAAACCGCTGCAAGTAACATCTTCTTTCTCATAATAAACCCCCTTATCAGGTTGATGCAGTATCGTTTTTTCCGGAGGAGAGAGGGATAGGTTGTCCCTTCTCTTTACCCTTTGCGGCCCCCTTAGAAGCTAAACGACAGCCGGGTGCCCAGTTCGTAGGGATTCTTGGAATTTGACCCGCCGTAGGTTGCATCCCCGGCAAACAGATAGGCGCCCACCAGATCCAGATTCAGATTCTTCATCAGGCTGTAGGTGAGCACGACATCGATTTCCGTACCCAAGGTACCGGCCTGGGTGAACTTGGTGTCTTCCAAAAGCTTTGCATACCACAGATCCGCCGTGATCTTCACCGCGTCAGACACCTTGAAGCCAACACCGATATTGGCCGCCATGGTATTGCTGATCTGGTCCGCACAGGCGTTGGCCGAGACCTGATTATCGAAGATTCCATAACCCATGATCTCCGCCCAGTAATACATCTGTCCCCGCGGAACAGTGAAGGCTTCCACTTTATCGGCTGTCCCCGTGTCGTCGCCCGTCGCATAGAAAATCTGCCCGTGAATGTCGGCAGTACCGATATTCACCTGCCCGCCCACGGCAAGCAGGTAGGCCCGCACGTCCACGGAGTCCGTCAGCGTCCAGCCCGTTCTGATCTTGTCGACCGAGCCGCCCTCATAAATGCCGGTGAACCATACCGACCCGCTGTCGAATTTCACGTCCGCGTCCAACCCCACAAAGTAAACCTGTATTTTCTTGTCCCCCGTCGTCGCGGACCATTTGGTGGCATCCTTTGAGTACATATACACCAGGGTGGGCGTCAGGGAGCTGTTCCCAAACCTAAAGGTCGGTTTCAGGGCATAGTAATCCACATCATTGTCATTGGCATTATCGCCTTGACCACCCTCGTACGCCTTCATCCAGATAAAGGGAAAGTCAATGCCGGGGGCCTTATAGGTAGCGGATATGCCGGCAAAATCAGTGTCAACCAGAAAACCGCGGTTGAGCACGCGGGGTTGGATGCCTACCATAAAGTTGAATGACCCGAGGTTGAAATTGACATACGAATTCTTGATCCTGAAGATATCGCGATTGCCTGTGTTACTCGCGATCTCGCCGCCCGTGTTGACGTCGCCAAAGGTGCTGTTGAATTCAAACTTGTTGACAAACTTGAAGTCCTCACTGAAGACCGCCGTATAAAACAGCCTCGTCCGCATATCCGTCCGCGTCAGATCCTGCGCACCGGTATCACTCCCGCTAAAATTATTTTGCATATAGGCTCTCGCGCGGAAGTACCCTCCAAACTCACTGTCGAACGCCGAGGCCGGCATGGCCAACGCCAATACCACACCAACAGCAAGCAAACCCATTAACAGCTTCTTCATAGTCCTGTTTCCTCCTTGCTTACTTTAGTTTAACCCCTGGTTTCATGTATGTCTCACGATACGCAGCAAACAGCAACATCTTCGCCTGCCTCCCACCCCCCTTCATAAAAAACCAGCAAGCACAAAGTACAATGAATATCAAGTATTTCCGCGAACAGTTTGTGCATGTCCGCACCCCTTCAGCTATCCACGAGCACACCCGCGCGCTTTTTATCCAGCAGGATGGTCAAAATGTCAAGGAGTTTTTACAGGACTTTTCCTTAAGAATAATCCGGGTAGTTTCCTCTTCGTTCGAAGGACAGGTCTTGCGCGTTATTTTTATCTTCGGGTCCCGGATGGCTATTCTTGCCGGTTTTGGTAAGTTTCAAGCGGAATCTTTATAGTCCTGAGCCCTTAATGAAAACTGTTGACATTTTGAACGTCATGCCGCATAAATTACATATATGTGTGCCCATGGATGGCTGAAGGAGCTGCGGACATCCGCCGGCCGTTCTCGCGACCTCTCCCGCCTGGGGAACGGAGCTTCGTATTCCCGACTTGAAAGGGAAATCCGGCCAGGAGGTCCGGGCGCCGCTCGTGATCGATCAGACGGCCAACCTCGCCGGCGTCAAGCTCATTCTCCACTACGATAAGGAACTGCTCACATTCAAGAAGGGGGTCAAGACTTAGAGCACCCAGTCCCTGATACACATCATCAACCACAAGACACCGGGGAAGCTGATCATCGTCACGGCCGGCGCCCGGGGCATTCAGGGCAAGGGGATGACGATCCTGACGCTCAACTTCACCGTCAAAAGGGGCTTGAGGGCAACCACACGACCGTCATCGAGATTCCGGAGGTGCAGCTCATGGGTGGGGTGACGATCTCAAGGGGATCGAATGCAAAGTCAAACCCGGCACACTTGTGATTTTGCCGTAATGACGTTGCCTTAAAGAGAAGGCCCCGTGGGGCCGGGAGGGAAGGACATGACCCATCCTGAAATCCTCTTGAAGCAGGTTCCCCTGTTCCGGTCTCTGCGGGCCGACGACAGGCGGCACATCGCGGCGCTCCTCCAGAAACATACCCTCCGGAAAGGGGATGTTCTTTTCCGGAATGGGGAGGAAGGTCACTCCCTTTACATGATCATCGCCGGGAAGATCAAAATCGTCCGCCAGTCGCGGGATGGGGACGAGATGATCCTGGCGGTTCTCTCCACCGGCGATTTCTGCGGGGAGATGGCCCTGCTCGACGGTCTGTCCCGGTCCGCGGACGCCGTCGCCGTCGAGGAGACCCACCTCTATGGTCTGAACCGGAAGGATTTTCTCGCTTACGTCATGAACAACGAAACGGCGGTTAAGGCCATTCTCTCCGCCCTCTCCAAACGTCTGCGCAAGGCCGATGATTTTCTGGAGGACATCTTTTTTCTGAAAGTCGCCGCGCGGATCGCCAAGAAGCTGATCGAACTGGCCGGGAGCAACGGCTTCCGGGAAGGGGAGAACGGGCCCATCAAACTCAGCGTTACCCAAAAGGACCTCGCCGGAATGATCGGCACAACAAGGGAGAGCGTCAACAAGGAGCTCCGCACCCTGCGCGAAAAGAATTTGGTCAGCCTCTCGGGAAGCGCCATCCTGATCCACAACCTGGAGGCGCTGAGGCAGCGGATTAAATAGGGGGACGGAGCCCCTGTTTTCCTCAGAGCCAGCGGGCGGTCTGCTTTCTGGCATGAGGAGTGAGGGGCGAGGGGGAAGGATTATGATCGAATTCTATAAGATGAGCGGAAGCGGCAACGACTTCATCCTGATCGACAACCGGGACGGGTCGCTCGCCGTGGGAGACATCGTCGCCTTTGTGAAAAGCGTCTGTGAGAGGAAGGTGTCGGTCGGGGCGGACGGCCTCATCGTGATCGAATCGTCCGACAAGGTCGATTTCCGGTGGCGGTTCTTCAACGCCGACGGCTCCGAGGTGGAGATGTGCGGGAACGGCGGCCGTTGCGCCGCCCGTTTCGCCCTCCTGCGGGGGATCGCCGGAGAGAAGATGTCCTTCGAGACCGTGGCCGGGATCATCGACGCCGAGGTCCGGGACGACGTGGTCAAACTCCGCCTGACCGATCCCCGGGACCTTGTCATGGACGACCGGATCCAGGTCGGAAAGCAGACCCTTTTCGTCCACAGCGTCAACACAGGCGTTCCGCATGTCGTCCATTTTGCCCGCGATCTCGAAGGGTTTGATGTTTTCAACACCGGCCGGGCAATCCGCCGTCATGAACATTACCAGCCCGCCGGGACGAACGCCAATTTCGCGGCCGTCGTGGATGACCATACGCTCCGCGTCCGGACCTACGAACGCGGCGTGGAGGACGAAACCCTCGCCTGCGGGACCGGATCCGTCGCCTCCGCCCTGATCGCCGCCCGGAAGAGGCTTGTCGAATCCCCGGTGAATGTCCGCGTGCAGAGCGGCGAAACCCTCCGGATCCACTTCGACCAGACGGAAGGCGGCTTCACGAAAGTTTATCTTGAAGGAAAGACCAAAGTGGTTTATCAGGGAAAACTCTGGGATGAGGCTTGGAAGAGGAAAGGAGAATAACGTTGCAGACTGCCGCCCGTTTGGCGAAGATTCCGCCCTACCTGTTCATGGAACTGAGGAAGAAGATCGCCAGGGCCAAGGCCGACGGCGTGGATGTGATCAGCCTCGCGATCGGCGACCCGGTGGAGCCGACGCCCGATTCAATCATCGACGAGCTCTGCCGGCAGGCGCGCGACCCGGAGAACCACCGCTATCCGACGGATGAGGAGAAAGGGATGTTCGCCTTCCGGAAGGAGGTCGCCCGCTGGTACCAGACCCGCTACGGCGTGACGCTGGATCCGGCGACGGAGATCCTGGGCCTCATCGGTTCCAAGGAGGGGTGCCACCACTTCGTCCTGGCCCGGATCAATCCCGGCGATGTCGTCCTGATGACCGATCCCGGCTATCCCGCCTACCGGGCGAGCATCCTCATGGGAGGCGGGATTCCCTACAACGTTCCGATCCGCCCGGAGAACGCCTACCTCCCCGTTTTTGATGAGATTCCGGCGGAGATCGTGAAAAAGGCGCGGGGGATGTTTCTCAATTACCCGAACAACCCGACCGGCGCCTGCGCAACCCGGGAGTTCTTCGGCCGGCTGGTCGCCTTTGCGAAGGCGAACGACATCGCCGTCTGCTACGACAACCCCTACAGCGAGGTCGTCTTCGAGGGGCAGGAGCGGCTCAGCTTTCTATCCGCCGACGGGGCGAAGGAGGTGGGCGTCGAGCTCAACTCCCTCTCCAAGCCCTACAACATGACGGGCTGGCGGATCGGCATGGCCGTCGGGAACCCGGAGCTCATCGCCGCGATCAGCAAGGTGAAGGAAAACACCGACTCCGGAATCTTCAACGCCGTCCAGTACGCGGGGATCCAGGCCCTCCGCCACGAGGCCTCAAACATCGACCGGATGCTCGCGATCTACGCGCGGAGGCGGAAAAAGGTTCTTGCAACTTTGGCCAGAATCGGCATTGACTTCAACCCGCCGAAGGGAACCTTCTACCTCTGGGTCCCGACGCCGAAGGAGATGGGTTCGATCGAGTTCACGAACCGGCTGTTTGAGAAGGCGGCCGTCGTCGTCGCGGCGGGGACCGCCTACGGCCAGTACGGCGAGGGGTTCATCCGGATCTCGCTCACCGTCCCCGACGCCCGCCTTGAGGAGGCGCTGGCCCGAATCGAGAAGGCCTTTGCGGGCAACTGAACCCGAGGATTCGACCCTTCACCCGGGAAAGGCTTGATTCATGGTTCGACAAGCTCACCATGACACCAGCCATCCCATGTCACCCTGAGCTTGTTGAAGGGTGCGACCGCGGTGTTTTGCCAAGTGGAGAGATTAAAAGACAATGGAAATCGGCATCTTGGGGCTTCCCCAGAGCGGCAAGAGCACCCTCTTCGAGATCATGACCGGCGTCCGGAGCCGGGAGATGCACGGGGAGGCCTGCGTCCGGGGCCTGGCTTCGGTCCCCGACGCCCGCTTCGACCGCCTGGTGGAGATCTTCCGGCCGGTCAAGGTCTCTCCTGCGAAGGTTCCCTTCAGCGACGTGAACGCCGTGGGGGAGAAGGCCTGGGATGCCGTCCGGCAGAGCCTCTCCGGGGCCGAGGGTCTTGTCCACGTCGTCGATGCCTTCACCGCGGCGGACCTCCCCGAGCTCCTGAGCCGTTACCGAAAATTAGAGGATGAACTGATCCTCGCCGACCTCATGATCGTCGAAAACCGTCTGGAGCGGCTCGCGAAGATGGCGAAGAAGCCGATGACGCCCCAGGACGCCCTTCATGCCCACGTGCTGCCGCGGCTCCGGGAACAGCTCGAAGCGGGGAAGCCCCTCCGGGAGCTCTCCCTGGCCGAAGAGGAGCGCCACGGCCTCCGGAGCTTTTCCTTCTGGACGATCCGGCCGGAGCTGGTCGTTGTGAACACCCCCGAGGAGAACCCATCCATTGCCGACGTTTTCATTCGGGAGGCGGGGCCTGCTGTCCCGGCCATCGGGATCTGTTGCGCGATCGAGGCGGAACTGACGGCCCTCCCGCCCGAGGAACGAAAGGAGTTCCTGGAATCGCTCGGCGTCGCGGAGGCCGCCTTCGGTCGGGTAATCCGTGCGGCTTTTTCGCTGCTCGGCCGGATCTCCTACTTCACCGTCGGCGAGGACGAGGTCAAGGCCTGGGTCATCCCCGCGTGCACCAAGGCCCCCCGGGCGGCTGGCGTGATCCACAACGACTTCGAACGGGGGTTCATCAAGGCCGAGGTGATCGGTTTTGACGAGTTCATCGCCTGCGGTGGAACCAATGCCGCCGCCAAGGCGGCCGGGAAGCTCCGCCTCGAGGGCAAGGAGTACGTCGTCCGGGACGGCGATATCATCAACTTCCGCTTCAACGTCTGAAAACTTCCAAATCCCTGACCAGAAATGTTTCTCGCAACTTAATCGTCCGGACGATCTCTTCATTCCATGAGGATGCACAACCCGGGGGTCAATCCATGAGCATGCCCCCGTTGACATCGAGGATCTCCCCCGTGATGAACGAGGCGCTCTTAGAGGCTAGGAAGAGGACCGCCTCCGCCACATCCTCGGGCCTGCCGAGCCGGCCGAGGGGAATGGAGGCGATGATCTCCCTTCTCTTTTCCTCCGGCCACTGGGCGCTCATCTCCGTTTCAATGGCATGCGGGGCGACGGCGTTCACACGGATGCCGTAGGGCGCCAGTTGCCGCGCCAGGGTCTTCATCAAGGCATCGACCCCCGCCTTGGATGAACCGTATCCGGGGGCGGAGGTGATGTCCCCCGTCTTTGCGGCGATCGAGGAGACGTTCACGATTTTCCCTCCGCCCCGCCTTTTCATAGGCTCGATCACGGCCCGGCAGCAGTTGAAAGTCCCCTTGAGATTGATGGCGATGACCCGGTCCCAGTCCTCCTCCGTCACCGTCTCGATCGTCCCCCGGCGGATGATGCCGGCATTGTTGACGAGGATGTCGATCCGGCCGAAGGTTTTCTGAACCAGATTCATCATCTCCCTCACTTCGGAGCTGTTCGAAATGTCGCAGCAAACGGCAAGGACCTGCCCTCCGAGTTTTTCAATCTCCTCCCGAAGCGCCGCCAATCCCGCCTTGTCGATATCCACGAGGGCCACCCTCGCCCCCTCGCGGATGAAGGCGAGGGCAACGGCCCTGCCGATTCCCTTAGCCCCTCCGGTAATGACGGCCACCTGATCCTGGAATCTCATCCCGCTCCCTCCCGACGCATCCTTTCGTTGTTGAATGATTTCGGGTCCCCCTGAACCCACCCGCCGATCCAAGTCTCCAATACCGGTTGTCCCGTTTCCATCAGCCCTTTCCGAAGATCCAGTTGGGAACGAACAGGACCACCTCCGGGAAAAAGACGATCAGAATCAAGACCAGCAGCACGGTCAAAATGAACGGCAGGCACTCCCTGATATAATCCTCGACGGGACAATCCATGATGGAACAGACGACATACATGTTCACCGCCACCGGCGGGGTTATCAGCCCCATGGTGCAGACGAGGACGAAAACCAGCCCGAAATGGACGTCATCGATCCCGACATGCCTTGCCAGGGGCAGGAATATCGCGGTAAAGAGCAGGATGATGGCCGTGCTTTCGATGAACATGCCGGCGATGATGAGCAGGCCGATCATGATGAGCATCAGAATTTGGGGATTTTGGGTGATGCCCAGCATGAATCCGGTGAAGGCGTCCCCGACCCGGTCGTAGGCGAGGCCGTAGCCGAATATCCCCGACAGGGCGATGATCAGCATCACCGAACCGATGTCGATCATGGTGTTTTCGAGCGTCCTTTTGAACTTTTCCCAAGTGAGCTCCCGGTAGAAGAGGAGCCCGATGGCGAGCGCATAGACCCCGGCGAACGCGCCCGCNNAAGAGAAAGGCCCAGATGCCGGCAAAAAGCGCCCTCGCCATCTCTTTAACGGAAGCCATCTTGCGGTCGGGAAGATAGTTTTTCTTCTTCGCGGTCAGGGAGACGGTAGTCATCAGAGACACCATCATCAGCAGGCCCACCGGGATGCCCGCCGCAAAAAGCCGGCCGACGGAAACCTCGCCGATGGTGCCGTAGAGGATCAGTCCTATGCCGGGCGGGATGATCGGAGTGATCAGCGCCGTTGTGGCGATCACGCAGGCGGCATAGCCCTTCGAATAGCCTTTTTTCATCATGTCCGGTCCCAGGATGCGCGCCTGCATGGCGGCGTCGGCAATCGCCGAACCCGAAACGCCGCCCATGAGTGTGCTCAGGACCACGCTGACCTGCGCGAGCCCGCCGCGCATATGCCCGGTCAGCACTGCCGACAGAGTGATGAGTCTCTGGGTCAGGCCCGTGTCGTTCATGAGGTTTGCGGCAAAAATGAAGAGCGGGATCGCCAGCAGCGGAAAGTTCTGCGTCTGCGAGATCGCCAGTTGGATGGTCATGGTAAAGGGCAGTTGCCCTGTGTACTGCAGGAAAAAGAAGGTCCCGGAAATGCCGATCGCAAACGCTACGGGCATTCCCATCGCCAGGAAAACGATGAATATGATCGTGACCAGCAGCATCTTGTCAATCCTCCCTACACCGGCGGCACGGGCCGACCGGCTTCAATACACATCGCCCTCGCATCTTTCCGGAGCAGACCCTTTCCCCGGATCTTCCAGGATCTCCCGGATTTGAAGCGCCGCGGTGATCATCATCAGGATGCTTCCCACCGGCACGCTGAGCGTCACCCAGGTATAGCTGAAACCGGGGATGCCCTGAAACGACCGGAACCGGGTCGTATAGGAGAGCCACAAGCCGAATCCGATCATGGCCGCCAGGAAGACCATGATGATCAAAAGAGTCAGGATTTCGATCCTTTTTTTGTTCCGGGCCGACAGCATGCCGATCAGCATATCGACCTTCATCAGCTTCTTGTTCCTCATAGCCACATCGCCGCCCAGAAAGGTGCACCATGCAAAAATGCAGACCGAGACATCAACCGACCAGTTGATGGGGTAGCCCGCGTACCGCGTGGCTGCGGCCAGAAACACCAGTCCCAACATGAATACCAGAAAAGTTTTGACGATAAAACCCTCGCATTTGCAGAGAACCTCGTACGCTTTTTTCATATGGATCCCCTTTGCCGATGCCGGTCGGCTCTTCCCCCGGCGCCGCAACGCCGGGGGAAGCGATCGGAACTTCCGCTCCTGCCGGGATACAAACCGGTCAGGATGTCATCCCTACTTTCCCAACTCCTTGTAGACCTGTTTTCTCGCGTCGGTGATCTTCAAAACCTCGTATGCCTTTTCTCCGGCCTTCTTGAAGGCATTCATGTCCAGGTCGGTGACGATGGTCATTCCCTTGTCGATCAGCTTCTGCTTGGACTCGGCGGAGTATTTGTCCATGACGAGCTTGGAGGTTTCAATCGCCGCCTTCTCGTTCTCCTCGACGAGAATTTTCTGGTAATCGGCCGGCAGGCTGTTGAAGAATTTCGCGCCGACGATCTCAAAGTTGATCAGCAGGATATGCTTTGTCTCGCTGACATATTTGGCAACCTCGTAGAGCCTTCCGGCATAGGTGGCGTTGTAGACGTTGTCCAGACCGTCGATCACCTTCTGCTGCATCGCGGCATAAATTTCGCCGAAGGCCATGGCCACGGGGGTTGCACCGATGGAACGGATGGATTCCTGCCAGATCGGCGCTCCCGGGGTCCGGATGCGAAGACCCTTCAAATCCTCCGGTCTTCGGATCGGCTTGTTGGTGATCATGTGCCGGAAACCCTGAACCCAGTTGAAGGAGAGGATCTTGATGCCGTAGTTGTTCTCCAGTCTAAGTTTCCATGACTTGATGGATGGAAGCGCGCCGAGCTTGAAGACATCCTGGTAGTTGTCCACAAAATAGGGGCCGTTCATGATAGCAATTTCGGGCACATAATTGCCCAGCCGCGCCGAATCGGTGTTCTGCCCCACATTGGCGCCCTGCCGGAGCTGCTCGATGATGTCTTCTTCGACGCCGAGCTGGGCGCTGTGAAAGACCTGCACATCCATGCCGCCCTTGGTTCTTTCGTTCACCGCTTTCGCCCACTTCGTGAATCCGGCATGGAAGGGATCCGTCGGGGCCAGCACGTGGTTAAACTTCAGAACATACTTGTCGGCTGCCTGCGCCGTCGTGCAAACGACCGCCAGGGACAACAAGATGAAAATTACCAACATAATGATTCTTTTAGCTTTCTTCATCATAATACCTCCTCCCATCGATCATTTTGTTATTCGGAACATGTCCATGAACATCTCTGCCGATCCCTTTGCGCAGCTCCTTCGGAAAAACCGCCACGGCCCGGACGCCGACGTGTAAACCTTCACGGGTGTTTGTCTCTCACGATTTACCCGGTTGTTCATCATCCTCCTTTCCGGCGATAATTCTGATGGCATTGTCCTTCGGCAATCGGTCTTTCGCCTCTTCCGGCTTCATGTTGCGGCATCTTCCTTCGCTCCGTACCCAAGCTGAACCGAAAGATTGGCCGCCACGTCCAGCAGCGGCCCGCGAAGTTCCTTGAGCCTGCGCGGAGAAAATCGGTTCTTCGGTCCTACAATGCAGAGCGCCGCACAGACTTTTCCAGAATGGTCCCGGACGGGGGCGGCGATGCAGCGGATGCCTTCGATGTGCTCCTCCTTGTCGATGGCAAACCCGTTCGCCCGGATGCGCGCGAGTTCCAGATGCAAGACTGCGGGCGATGTAATCGTTTTGGCGGTGATCTTCTCGAACACAATGCGGCCGATGATGTCGTCGAGTTCCTTTTCGGGCAGCCACGCCGCGAGGATCTTGCCGACGGCCGTACAGTAGATCGGTCGCACGGTCCCGACCTTCTGGACGACGCGCACCGGGCCCTCGGAATCCCTCTTGACCACCACCGAAACCACCCCTTCGCGGAGAATGGCCAGACTGGTCCCTTCGCCCGTGCGCCGGCTCAGTTCATCGATGAACGGAACCGATATCTCGGCAAGCTGTCCTTGGGTCCAGGCACGCCCGGTGAGTTTGAAAAGCCGGGGGGCAAGTTTATAGGGCTGCGCCTCGCCGTCCTGGAGAAGATAACCAAAGGTGATCAATGAACGGAGCAAGTGGTGGGCAGTGCTCCGAGGCAACCCCGTCTTTCGGGCAATTACGGATGCAGAGGCGGAACCGCCAAAGTCGGCGATGGTTTCGATGACCCGTAGTCCGCGTTCGAGGGATTGATGGGAGAGTCCTGATTTCATTTGGCCTCGATATTGTTTCATATGATGAAATTTGAAAAGCATTGTATCTCATACATTGGCCATGTCAAGAAAAAAATCCCCCCCGTATCTCATCCCTGAGCGTTGGCAAATCCGCTTCCCTTCCAGCTTCAAAGACAAACGCACTCAAATAGCCGCTTGACTTCGCGCGATCCAATCATTTATGATATTGATAATATGAAATGCAGCACAACCGGCAGCGGAGGAGGGAGCAATGAAAACGGTCAATGCGATACCTCGCCGCAAGCAGCGGAGAATTTACCCTGAGAGATTAAACCCTATCTTAAGGAGGTAAGGGGGATGGAAACCAAGGAAGGTATCAAGGGGCAGGACGCGACGGGCGCGGTCTGCGATTACCTCTGCAAGATGTTCTCGCTGGCCGGCAAGAAGGCCGTGGTCACCGGCGGCAGTGGCGTGCTGGGCACGGACATGGCCTGCGCCATGGCCCGCGCGGGCGCGAACGTGGTCCTCTGGGCCTCCCGCGAGGATCCCCTGCAGGCCTCGACCGAGCGCATCAAGAAGGAAACCGGGCGGACCGACGGCATCGAGTACCACAAAGTTGACCTGATGAACGAAGACGGGATGCTCGCGGCCATCGACGCGGCGGGCGACTTCCAGATCCTCCTCAACGCCTGCGGCGGCGGCAGGGGGAAGAGCCCCTTGATCGAGCAGGACATGGAGAACTTCCGCTTCGTGATGAAGCTCAACGTCGAGGCCGGCTGCTTCCTGCCCATGAAGGTGGTCGCCAAGCGCTGGATCGAGAAGAAGATCCCCGGCTGCATCATCAACATCGCCAGCATGTCCAGCTACGTGCCGCTCTCAGGCGTCTGGGCCTACAACGCCGCCAAGGCGGCCGTGAAGAACCTGACCGAGGGCGCGGCCAAGGAGTTCGCCCCCTACGGCATCCGCGTCAACGCCATCGCCCCGGGCTTCTTCCTGGGCGAGCAGAACAGGCGTCTCCTGACCAACGAGGACGGCTCGCTGACCGACCGCGGCAAGGCGGTCATTGCCCATACCCCGTTCGGCCGCTTCGGCCAGGCGCACGAGTTGATGGGCGCGGTGCTGTACCTCTGCGCCAACGAGGCCGCCGGTTTTGTTACCGGCATCACCATCCCGGTGGACGGCGGCTACCTGGTCCAGAACATCTAAGGGTCTGTGACGGAATAACTGTTGCGTTAAGGCGCTCAGATTTGGGTCAGATTTGTCTGATCTGATTGAGCAAAACCGCAGGAATAGCAGCGCTATTTCGAGGATTTTGCGATTGAGGATCGGGAAAAGATGACCTGAATATGAGATGCATGAATGTAATAGTTATTCCGTTACAGACCCTAAGACGTAAGTCAAAGCAAAAAGAGCAGGGGGCGACCGGAATTTCGAGGCGTTCCTTTGACTTTGGCGGCTTTGCCGTGACGGCGGTGATTTCTTCCCGGCCTTCCCTCCCCCGTCAATAGGGAAAGCTCGATGGGTGGTCTACTGCAAATCCTGCATCCCTGCGGCCGGTAAAACCTTGATCTGTCTCGCCCACGATATCCACAAACTGCCATTACCAACAGCCGGATACTTCCTGAAGAGAGGGGAAAGGTAATGAAAGATTCCCGCGAGTGGCGGTAGAAGACAACGACCCTTGAGGCATCGGAGTTCATCCGTTGTTTCCTCCGGCATGTTTTTCCCCGATTCTCGCCATAATCCATATCCGGTCTGCAAGACAGGATCCTTGATGTAATCGATCTCACGGATACACTATTGACCCGATGAAGAAATCGGTCACGATTTCTTCATCGGGTCATTTCATTGAACCCCAAAATATGCATTGTCAGGGAGAGCGAAAAAAATATTGACATACGGAAACAGTTTTGTTATTAGAAACAAGGTTCCGTATTATGGAACCATTTCCGTCTCCCGGCGGAGCGTTATCGTCCAGACGATCGGGAGAGTGTGATCCATCCTTGATATGGCAGGATAAAAAAAGCCTATGGAACGGAAAACAGCCCAATCCAAGCCGAACAATCTCGTCCAGACGATCGAGCGGGTCTCCCTGATTCTCGAGATGGTGGGACAAACCTCCCAGGGGATGAGCATCAGGGACTTGTCTGCCGGCCTGAATCTCCCCAAAGGGACGATCCATCGCATTCTTTCCTCCCTGTCCTATTTTGGTTATATCCGCCAGAATCCGGAGACAAAGATCTATTTTCTGGGTTTGAAATTGATGGATTTGAACGCCCAGTTGAGCAACCAACTCGATTTTCGAAAGGTCGCGGAACCGATTCTGCGGGATCTGGCGGAGAAGACGAAACAGACGGCGCACCTGGTCATTCTTGACCGGGATGCGGTGGTCTACGTTGACAAGATTGAGACGCAACAGCAGGCAGGTGGTCTGAAAATGGCGTCGCGTGTAGGTTCCCGGAATCCCGCTCACAGCAGCGCGGTGGGGAAGGTCCTGCTCTCCTATTTTCCGGAAGAGGCTTTGGAGGATTTTCTTCAGAGGAATGGGCTGCCCCGGCGGACGGCGAATACGATTACCGATCCGGAAGCTTTCCGAGAGCACTTGAAGATCGTCCGAAGCCAGGGATATGCGATGGACGATGAGGAGAATGAAAAGGGAATCCGCTGTTTGGGGGCTCCGATCTTTGACGGAAAGGGGAGACCCGTGGCCGCGATCAGTGTTTCGGGTTCGGTTTTCCAGGTGACCAAGAAGGCCGTTCATGATGTTATAAAGGGAGAGGTTCTGGCAGCGGCCGTCGAAATCTCCCGGCGATTGGGTTTTCAGGACGGAGAATCGGGACGGGAAAGGAGCAAATGAACGAATCTGCGGCTGACGATCCTGGCACTGGATGTAACAAACGTTTTTGCGATTCCCAAGAGGGTTCTCTATTCCTGCATGCCGGTCGCGGGCACGATCATGGTGATCTATTCGCTCCGGAATATCGCTGTCGAAATCATCCGGATCGGAAAAACCCGGGAAGGAGAGGCATGATGGATGAAATCCTGAAAGAGATAGAGGGTTACGGAATCGTTCCGGTGGTCAAGATCGAAAATGCCGCAGATGCCCTTCCCCTCGGGAAGGCGATCTTGGCGGGTGGTCTGCCGCTCGCGGAGATCACCTTCCGGACCGCGGCGGCGGAGGAGGTGATCCGGACCCTGACGGAGCGGGTGCCGGAGCTGATCGTCGGCGCCGGGACCGTCCTGACGACCGAGCAGGCGGGAAAGGCGATCCGGGCGGGCGCGAGCTTCATCGTTTCGCCCGGATTCAATCCGAAGATCGTATCCTTCTGCCGCGAACAGGGCGTTCCCGTGATCCCGGGGGTGAATTCGCCGACGCAGATCGAAGCGGCGATGGAATGCGGCCTCCGTGTCATGAAGTTCTTTCCCGCGGAGGAGTCGGGGGGCGCCGCCTTTCTGAAGGCCGTCGCGGCTCCCTACGAGGGGATCCGGTTCATCCCGACCGGCGGGATCAACGCGGCGAACCTCATTTCCTATCTCTCCTTGAAAAACGTTATCGCCTGCGGCGGGAGCTGGATGGTGAAGACGGAACTCATCTCGACGGGGAAATTCGAAGAGATCACGAAGCTCACGCGGGAGGCGGTCCGCATTCTGCTCGGTTTTGCGCTCGCCCATGTGGGAATCAACGAGGAAAACGCTGAAAATGCAAGCAAAAGCGTGGAACTATTTTCCCGCATGTTCCATTTCCCCGTCGCGGAAGGCCAGGGTTCCTTTTTTCTCGGGGAGAAGGAAATCGAGATCATGAAGGGTCCCGGTCGCGGCGAAAAAGGACACCTCGCCTTTGCGACAAACGACGTCTCCAGGGCGCTCTTCTACCTCGGCCGGCAGGGAATCCGGCCCGTTGCGGGAACGGAGAAGGAAGAGGACGGAAAGACGATCCTCGTTTACCTGGATCAGGAGATTGCCGGATTCGCGATCCATCTCCGGCAGAAGGGGTAACGGATTCCTATGAAAAAGATCATTGCCTTCGGCGAGATCATGCTGAGACTGAAGGCGCCGGGAAGCGAAAGGCTCCTCCAGGGTCCGTCGCTGGAGGCGACCTTCGGGGGTGGAGAGGCGAATGTGGCCGTGGGGCTGGCCCGTTTCGGAATGGACGCCGCCTTCGTGAGCCTGATCCCTCCGAACCGGATCGGGGATGCCTGCATTGCGGAGCTGCGCAAACAGGGGGTGGACACCTCCCACGTCATCCGGAAGGGGAAACGGCTCGGCATCTATTTTCTGGAAGCCGGAGCCAATCAGCGGCCTTCCGTCATCATCTATGACCGGGCGCATTCCGCGATCGCCGAGGCGGTCCGCGGGGAGATCCCCTGGGATGGGGTCTTTGCTGGGGCCGGGTGGTTTCACATCACCGGGATCACCCCGGCGATCTCCGAATCCGCCGCCCTCGTCTCGCTGGAGGCGGTCCTGAAGGCGAAGGGGAAAGGCCTGATCGTCTCCTGCGACCTGAATTACCGGAAGAATCTCTGGAAATACGGCCGGACGGCGCAAGAGGTGATGACGGAAATCGTGAAACACGCGGATGTCGTCACGGCCAACGAGCAGGACTGCCAGAAGGCCTTGGGCATCTCTGCCGATTCGGACGTCGAATCCGGGAAGGTGGAAGCGGATCACTACCGGAGGCTGACGGACAGAGTGCTCGAACAGTTTCCGGATCTCCGGAAGATCGCGGTGACCTTGCGGGAAAGCCATTCAGCGGACCACAACGGCTGGTCGGCGGTCCTGAACAACCGGGATGAATTCCTGGTATCGCGGAAATACGAAATCCGGAACATCGTCGACCGGGTGGGAGCGGGGGATTCTTTTACAGCGGGGCTGATCTACGGCCTCCATGCCCTGAAATCGGACCGGGAGGCTCTGGAGTTTGCGGTCGCCGCCTCCTGTCTGAAGCATTCGATCCCGGGGGATTTGCCGCTGCTTTCCCTGGAGGAGGTCAAAAACCTGGTCGGGGGATCCGGTTCGGGAAGGGTTCAGAGATAAAAGGAAAGGAGAAATTCATGGATATCCGTTATGCCGTTCATCCGGAGCAGATGAAAACGCTGGATACCAAAAAGATGCGCGAGCAATTTCTGGTGGAGAATCTCTTTGAGAAGGACCGGCTGAACATGGTGTACAGCCATATCGACCGGATCATCGCCGGGGGGGTCTCTCCGGTGAATGAAACCGTGGAGCTCAAGGGGACCAAGGAACTGGGCGTCGATTTTTTCCTGCAGCGGCGGGAGATGGGGATCATCAATATCGGCGCCGCCGGCGTCGTTTCCGTCGATGGAAAGGCGTATCCGCTGGGGAAAAAGGAGTGCCTCTACATCGGCATGGGAACGAAGGAGGTTTTTTTCACGAGCGCCGACCGGAACGATCCGGCCATGTTTTATTTCAACAGCGCGCCGGCCCATGCCGCTTACCCCGTCGTGAAACTCTCCCTGAACGACGCCCAGCGACTCGATCTGGGCGATCCGCTCAAGGCGAACGTCCGGACGATCTACCAGTTCATCCACCCCAAGGTGCTCAAGAGCTGCCAGCTTGTCATGGGGCTCACCATTCTGGCGCCGGGCAGCAACTGGAACACGATGCCCTGTCACACCCACGACCGGCGAATGGAGGTCTACCTCTATTTCGACCTGCCGGCCGATACCGTGGTTTTCCATCTCATGGGGGAGCCGCAGGAGACGCGGCATCTTGTTGTCCGCAACGGGCAGGCCGTCATCTCGCCGAGCTGGTCCATCCATTCGGGTGTGGGGACCGGCAGCTACACCTTCATCTGGGGGATGGTCGGGGAAAATCAGACCTTCACGGACATGGACGATGTTGCTATGTCAATATTGAAGTAGAACACGGTTCATAAAAGGAGAAAATCATGATACTGGATAGTTTCAGCCTTAAAGGTAAAGTTGCTTTTATTACCGGTGCATCCTACGGCATCGGGTTCGCGATTGCAAAGGCGTACGTTGAGGCGGGCGCAAAAATCGTTTTCAACGATATCAAGCAGGATCTGGTCGATAAGGGACTGGCTGCGTATGAAGAAGCAGGTATCAAAACTCACGGTTACGTCTGCGATGTGACCGATGAAAATGCCGTCAATGAAACGGTGAAGAAGATCGAGAAGGAAGTCGGTGTCATAGACATTCTCGTGAACAATGCCGGCATTATCAGACGCATTCCGATGTTGGAAATGAGCGCTGCCGAGTTCAGACAGGTGATTGACGTGGATCTCAATGGGCCTTTCATTGTGTCAAAGGCAGTCATCCCCTCCATGATCAAGAAGGGTCACGGAAAGATCATCAACCTCTGTTCGATGATGAGCGAACTCGGACGTGAGACCGTTTCTGCATATGCCGCTGCGAAGGGGGGACTCAAGATGCTCACCAGAAACATCTGCTCCGAATATGGTGCGCAGAACATCCAGTGCAACGGTATCGGACCTGGGTATATCGCCACACCCCAGACCGCTCCGTTGCGCGTTGACGGTCATCCTTTCAACAGCTTCATCATCTCTAAGACGCCCGCTGGTCGCTGGGGAACGACTGAGGATCTCATGGGACCCGCAGTCTTCCTTGCTTCCGATGCGTCAAATTTTGTCAACGGACATATCCTCTATGTTGACGGCGGGATTCTCGCCTATATCGGCAAGCAGCCGTCGTAATATTCAGAACCAATGAGCAAAGGAACAGTTAGTATATTTTTTCTCTTGACAGGTGCCTTTTAGACGGCTATTAAAAAACATTTGTTGACACTTTTTTATTAATATGATTATTATGTCACCAGTTTCAATGAACTACCTCGCCGCAAGCAGCGGGGTATCAAACCACGGTAGTCAATCTATTCGCCCCAAGGGGCGGGGAATTTACCCGGAGAGATTAAAACAGTTGTTTCAAATAACGTACGAATAAAAACAATCTTAAAAAGGAGGAATAACATGAAGAAAAACCTGGTTACTTTGTTGGCAGTGGCATTTTCAGCTGTCATGCTCAATGTCGTATTCAATGTAGGTATTGTTTCTGCTGCGGACACGATTGAGCTTAAGCTCTCTGAGATCCATCCCCAAGGCTATCCTACAGAGCTGGGAGACGAAGAGTTTGCCCGTCTCGTTAAGGAACGTTCCCAGGGCCGCATCAATATCACCGTATTCCCCGGCGGTCAGCTTGGCGGTGACGAGAAAGCGGTTGTCGAGCAGGTCCAAATGGGCGCGATCGACTTTGCCCGTATCAGCCTTGCTCCAGTGTTGCAGTTCGCGAAAGAGCTCAGC
Organism: Syntrophaceae bacterium; assembly: GCA_003141195.1. Classification (GTDB taxonomy): domain Bacteria; phylum Desulfobacterota; class Syntrophia; order Syntrophales; family UBA5619; genus UBA5619. The sequence continues at coordinate 9,023 of PLLC01000056.1, read as the reverse complement.
GTTCTCTCGCTTCCCTATATTTATCGGGATTCTGCTCACATGTGGAAAGTCCTCTCCGGCCCTATCGGTCAGGATCTTCTGAAGTCAGTTGATAAGGCAAACCTTGTAGGTCTTGCATATTATGATGCAGGCGCCCGCAGCTTCTATAACTCCAAGAAAGATATTAAAACTGTCGCCGATCTCAAAGGTATGAAGATACGCGTTCAGGAAGCAAAACTCATGATGGATCTCGTCAGGGCTCTCGGAGCGTCTCCCACTCCTATGGCTACAGGCGACGTATATTCTGCCCTTCAGACAAATGTTATCGATGGCGCTGAAAATAACTGGCCGTCCTACATCTCTTTCAGCCACTATCAGGTAGCAAAATTCTACACGGTCGACAAACACACGTGCATTCCTGAAATTCTTGTGGGAAGCAAAAAGAATTTCTCCAATCTTTCAAAAGCAGATCTTGACCTTATCAGTAAAGCCGCGAAAGACGCCGTGGAGTTCCAGAAGAAAAAATGGGCTGAATCTGAAAAAGTAAACGAAGAGAAAGCGAAAGCCGCCGGCTGCAAGATTACCTATCTTGACGCAAAAACCATTGCAGAATTTCAGAAAGCCGTTCAACCCATCTATGCTGATTACAAAGATTATGCAGATTTGATCAAAAAAATCCAGGACGTGAAATAAGCGCAAGGTCTAAATGAGGGGCCGGTTGATCCGGCCCCTTTTTTAATAATGGTGAGGTAAATAATAGATGAATCCCATCAAATTCGTTTTTGACAGGATATTTGCCGCTCTGACGTGGGCTGCCATGGCGATGCTTGTTATCATGACAGTTCTCATTTTTACGGATGTCTTTTGCAGGTATCTATTAGGCTTCAGCATTTTTTGGGCCGGTGAGGTGAGTCTCATTCTGATGATCTGGTTTACTTTCATTGCTCTCGCTATCGGAGTGCGTAAAAAAAACCACATTGCGATTGATTTTATTCTTTCTTGGCTGCCGGATAAAATTCAGACGGGAATTGTTGCGCGCGTTGTCGACGTATTCACTTTTATTTTCGGAGTGATCTTTGTCTATTTTGGGATTGAACTTTGCAAACTCGGAGCATATTCGACGCTTGCGGCGACGGATCTCCCTTCTTACACCGAATATATCTTTATTCCGGTGAGCGGACTGCTGGTCATATACACATCTATTGAAAATTTCATTCAGAGGCCAAAGAGCCCTGAATATCTTGATACCATTTTTTTGGGGGAGCGGGATAAAAATGCATAATTACAGCGAAGCCGTGGCTATTGCGATCCTTTTCAGTTCGTTTTTCCTATTCATGATAATCAGGATTCCAATCGCATTTGCCCTTATTCTTTCTTCGATTGCGTCCGCCATTTATATGCATCTTCCAATTATGGCGCTGGCTCAGAGCATGGCGAAGGGCGTTCAGTCGATGGCCCTTCTGACGATTCCGCTCTTTATTCTCGCGGGCGAGATCATGAGTCAGGGGGGAATTTCCAAGCGGATGGTCGGTTTTGCGAATGCTCTTGTCGGACGCGTTCGGGGCGGTCTTGCCATGGTTGACGTGCTTGCATGCATGTTTTTCGGCGGCGTGAGCGGCTCATGCGTTGCAGACGTTTCAGCAATCGGCGCAATCATGATTCCGATGATGAAGGATAAGGGCTATGACAATGATTATGCGGTTGGAATTACGATTTCCGGTGCCGTCCAGGGCGTTCTTGTTCCGCCAAGCCACAATATGATTCTTTATTCAATCGCAGCGGGAACAATCGGCGGCGGCGCATCGGTAGGAGCTCTTTTCCTTGCAGGAATCATCCCCGGCGTTGTTCTTGCGATATGCCTTATGATTGCAGCTTTCATTCTTGCGATTCTGCGAAAGTATCCCAAGGGAAATAAATTTTCTTTGAGCCTTTTATTCAAGACATTCCGGCATGCGTTCCTAGGTCTTTTGACGGCGATCATCATACTTGTGGGAATTCTTTCGGGAGTTTTCACTGCGGCCGAGTCATCGTCTGTCGCGGTTGTCTATGCGTTCATTATCACCTTCTTCGTCTACCGCGAAGTTCCGCTTACGCAAATGAAAGGCGTTCTTTATAAAACGACAAAGACCCTTGCGATGGTCATGAGTCTTATTGCCACGGCAAGCGCGTTCGGGTATATGCTCGCCCAGTTGCAGGTTCCGCATAAAATAACAGAGGTGATATTGTCTCTTACATCGGACAAGAACATGCTGCTTCTTTTAATAAACATTCTGCTCTTGTTTCTTGGATGCATTATGGACATGGCTCCTCTCATTCTCATCTGTACGCCGATTCTTCTGCCTGCGCTTGTAGCGTTTGGCGTTCACCCGGTCCACTTCGGCGTCATAATGATGCTCAACCTCGGTATCGGCCTTCTTACGCCGCCGGTCGGTTCCGCTCTCTATGTAGGGTGCGCGATAGGCGATATCAGGATCGATAAGTTAACAAAAAGCATGGCCCCTTTCTATCTGACACTGGTAATAGTGCTTATGATTATTACCTATATTCCGGAGATAGTTTCGTTCTTGCCGCGCTTATTCCACTTTATGTAAGCGGTGATTATTGCATGATTTTAGTGGTTCATCCGGTTGATACTTACTTTTGATTTTACCGAAATGGATCAGCGCTGACCGCTCGCTTCCCGGATGGACGCCCTGACCCGGTATATCCGGTAAGAAGGGGAAGATGGGCGCAACAGGGGGAGCCATTTTCGAAAAGCTGCTGCAGCAAGGGAGCGAGGGGATCGTTCACTTTACCCCTCGTTTGTGATATCCATACACCAAGTATCAAAACAGAAGGAAAACACCATGGGACGAACCATCATCATGGACAATGATCGCCTTTTTTCAAGTGATCCCATCCAGCGGCAGATTGCCCGCCGTCTGTACGGCGAGGTCAAGGACCTGCCCATCATCAGCCCCCACGGCCACACCGATCCGCGGTGGTACGCCGAAAATACGGCTTTTCCTGACCCTACGACGCTGTTCCTGGTCCCGGACCACTACCTCTTCCGGATGCTCTACAGCAAGGGCGTGCCACTGGAGAAGCTCGGCATCCCCCGGGTGGACGGAGGCCCGGTCGAAACCGATCCCCGGAAGATCTGGCGTCTTTTCGCGGAGCATTATTACCTCTTCCGGGGAACCCCCTCCCGGATGTGGCTGGAACACGTCTTCTTTTTCCTCTTCGGCATCGATCAGCGCCTCGATCCGGCCAACGCGGACGAGATCTACGACCGGCTCGCAGCGGCGCTTCTCCAGCCGGAATTCAGGCCCCGCGCGCTGTATGACCGCTTCAATATCGAGGCGCTCGCCACGACGGACTCCCCCCTGGATTCCCTCGAACACCACCGGAGGATCGCCGCCTCCGGCTGGAAGGGAAAGGTGGTTCCCGCATTCCGGCCCGACCTGGCGGTCGATCCGGAATTCCCTGGCTTTGCGAAAAACGTCGCCCGCCTGGGCGAGATTACGGGTGAGGATACCGCCGTCTGGGAGGGATACCTCAAGGCCTTGGCAGCACGCCGCCGGTTCTTCAAGGAGATGGGTTGCACCTCCACCGACCATGGCCACCCCAGCGCCGTGACGGCCGACCTCGACGCCTCCGCATGCCGGGCCCTGTTCGCAAAGGCCTTGAAGGGAAAAATGAACGCGCAGGAGGCCGAACTCTTCCGGGGCCAGATGCTCACGGAGATGGTCCGGATGAGTCTCGATGACGGCCTGGTCATCCAGATCCACCCCGGTTCCTTCCGGAACCACAACGAAGATCTCTTCCGGCGATTCGGCCGCGACAAGGGGGCCGACATTCCCATGCGGACCGACTACACCCACGCCCTCAAGCCCCTGCTGGACCGCTTCGGAAACGAGCCCAACCTGACGGTGGTTCTGTTCACCCTGGACGAAACCTCCTACAGCCGCGAACTGGCCCCGCTGGCCGGCCATTACCCGATCCTCAGGCTCGGGCCTCCCTGGTGGTTCTTCGACAGCCCCGAGGGGATGATGCGCTTCAAACGCCTCGTGGTGGAGACGGCCGGTTTCTACAACACGGTCGGGTTCAACGACGACACGCGCGCCTTCCTCTCCATCCCGGCCCGGCACGACATGGCCCGGCGGATCGACTGCGCGTTCCTGGCGGAGCTGGTCAGCCGGCATCAACTCGACGAGGACGAGGCGGCCGAGGTGGCGGTCGATCTGGCGTACCGGCTGGCGAAGGAGGCATACAAACTCTAACGGCGTTGGAATACGGGTTCGATCCGCCCCGTTGATCCCGTCCGCGAGGTGTAGGCGCAGGGGCGCGGATTTTCCCGGAAGCGGAGGCACCCGGGGGCCGTGCGTCCGTGGCGGGGAGCGTCTTCTGATCGACGGTCAGGAAGGACGACGCAGCCTGGCGGCCGTCCTGGGAATATACCGGGCCGCCGGCCTGAAAAGGAGTGAACATGAAAGTCAGTAAAATTTCCGAGGAAAAATCATTCGAAGTCAAGCCGGGACGGACACGCCGCATTCTCCATACGGATCATCTGATGATGGTTGCCTTCGACTTTGGGGAGGGTCCGGCCGCGCAGCCGGACCCTCCCCACACCCACCCGCATGAGCAGGTGACCTACGTGGCGGAGGGGGAGGTCATGTTCTTCATCGGCGAGGAGTCCACCCGGCTCGCTCCGGGGGATATGGTAGCCGTCCCCCCCGACCTGCCCCACCGGATTCAACTGCTGACGCCGACCGCCCGGCTGATCGACACCTTCACGCCGCTGCGCCGGGATTTCCTGATCCATGCTACGGCAGGAAAACCAAGCGGAACTTAGAGTCAGAACGTCGGTGTCCCTGTTGCGCCCTCGGGGAAGTTTCTATCGCTCACGCAGAACGATTTAGTTGTGTTCCCTATTTAAGATCGGCAGATAGGGCCGCTATTCGAAAAATAAATTGACATTCTGTCTAATGATATTATATTGATATCTAAAATATAAATCGGCAAACAGATCGGCAAAATGTATACACGGCCATCACAGATGGAACCACTTCTTCCGAGCGGGTCACCTGCTCTGGAGGACCTGGCGCAAAAAGTTGTCAGCCAGTCGGCGGGGCTTGGCGGCCGGCTTCATCCGGTGACCCGGGATTCGGTTGTCGAGCTCCTGCGCCTCATCAACAGCTATTACTCCAATATCATCGAGGGGCACAGCACCCATCCCATTGACATCGAGCGCGCCATGCGACAGGCCTGGGCCGGCGACCCCGCCCGGCGGGACCTGCAACTGGAAAGCCTGGCCCACATCAGCTCTCAGCGCTCGGTGGAAACGCGCCTGCGCCATGAACCGGATCTCAATATCGCCGGTCAGGATTTCATCGTATGGCTCCATCGCATTTTTTATGAGCAACTGCCTTCAAGTTTGCGGCGCGTCAAGAATGAAGAGACAGGAGAAACGATTGATGTTGTCCCCGGCGAGCTGCGGCGCCGCGAGGTCATTGTCGGACGCCACATTGGCCCGGAAGCGGCAACGTTGCCCGCTTTTCTGGATCGTTTTGCGTCTTTCTACCAACCGGCCGCCTTCCATGGTCTCGCACCGCTCATGGCGGCCATCGCTTCCCATCATCGCCTGATGTGGATTCACCCGTTTCTCGACGGCAACGGCCGGGTGGCGCGTCTTTACACCGACGCCTGCTTTTGCCGACTGCCTCTACCCGGCTATGGACTTTGGAACGTCAGCCGGGGTCTTGCCCGGCGTCGGGACGAATATATGGCCGCTCTCACCTCGGCCGATGCGCCGCGCCGGAATGACTACGATGGACGGGGAAGCCTTTCCAACGAGGAATTGGTCAGATTCTGCATGTATTTTCTGGATGTCTGTCTTGACCAGATCGGTTTCATGCGCGGATTGCTCGGGCTGGATGGCCTCCTCGACAGGATAAAAGGTTATGTGAACATGCGCAGGGCCGGGCTCATTCCGGGGCCTCTGCAAGACCTCCCGCCGCTAAAGCCGGAAGCGACTTATATGCTTCAGGAGGCGTTACTCCGCGGTCAAACCGTTAGAGGAGACCTCATCCGGGCATCCGGCATGGCCGAACGGACCGGTCGGATATTGTTGGGACAGCTTCTAAAAGAGGGGTCGCTGGTATCCGACTCTCCCAAAGGCGCGATCAGGTTCGGCATACCGACCCATGTGGCGGGATACCTGTTCCCGGACCTTTATCCCGAACGCAAACTCAAAGAATGAGCAGGTAATTCCGGTAATTCCGGGGACAGTATACTTAATTATTGGTATCTTTCTTTTTCGGTCGCAGAACGCGGCGACTGTTTTTCTTATATTCCCCCCTGAAAAAGGAAGTTCTTTCAAAAAACGAGTTGGATTTCCTTCTCATTCACGGTTTGCTCCGCCTTTTAGGATACGAGCACGAAAATACCAGCGAGACGGAAGCACATAAGGATGAAAGATTAAATCGAAGAACTGTTTTTTCACGCTTAAAGGCTATAGAATTGAATAACCTTGGCCGAACGATGAAGGCGAATGCACCGGGAATGATCTATTCCCCGCAAATTCGGGTTGAACGTATCATCGCCACCGGCCGAATGGTTCTGTCGGGCTTTTTCCTTCTGGCCATCTGGATCGATCCCTCCGAGCCGTCCCGGCATGCACAGGTCACGTATGCCATATTGTCATGGTATTTCGTTTATTCCGTTGTGCTTTTCCTGGCAACATGGCGTAGTTATTTTGTAGAGAAACTCCCTCGCATCGTCACTCATATCATAGACCTGCTGGTCTTTGCCGCCGTGTTGTTTTTCACCGAGGGACCCACCAGCCCCTTCTTCGTCTATTTTGTTTATCTTCTCGTCTCTGCCTCACTGCGGTGGCAGTGGCGGGGAACTCTTTGGACGGCCGGCGCGGCCTTGATGGCCGTCATAATCCTTGCTTTCTACCCAAGCCCTCTGTTTCGCGAGCCGGAGTTCGAACTGAACCGCTTTATAATCCAGATCGTATATCTGGCAGTCATCTCGCTGTTGCTTGGGTACGTGGGCGCCTATGATGACAAGATGCGCCGTGATCTATCTCATATTGCGGCCTGGCCAAGCTTTTTCGACTCCGATCCGGGCGCCCTGTTGTGCGAGATGCTTGCCCATGTCGCGGGCGTCCTCAAAGCCCCCCGCATAATTTTGGCCTGGGAAGAGAAGGAGGAACCAGGGCGCCATCTGGCATCGTGGTCCGGCAATGATTTCCAGCAAAAACGCGAGACTCCTCAGGCGACCCTCAGTCCCCTGGTGGCAGAATCCCTGACGGGAACAAGTTTTTTCTGTCTCGATGCATCCGCGCCCCAACCGTCCATCGTGACGGCATCCTCCGCCGGTTTCCGGATTGTGCCATGCTCTCCTCTTCAGGAACAATTCCAGAAGCATTTTGACATAAAATCCGTCCTTTCCGTGCCCCTGCAAGGCGAGATGCTTTATGGCCGTTTTTTTGCCGTCGGCAAGTCCTCCATAAATGAGGACGACCTGGTTTTGGGAGAGATCACAGCGCGACAGATAGCCTCCCGCCTGGATCAGTTCTTCTTGACCGAACAGCTTCAGAATGCGGCGGCCTCAGAAGAACGGCTGCGCCTGGCCCGCGACCTGCACGACGGCATACTCCAATCCTTGACCGTGGCTGCTCTGCAAATGGAGGTCGTGCACCAGCGGATGGAAAAAGACCCGCAAGCGGCCCCCGCACGTCTTCTGGAAATCCAGAAGTTTATCGTCTCTGTGCAGCGTGATCTGCGGCTGCAGATCCAGGAGCTGAAATTACCTTTGTCCATGATGGCGGAGACCATGGCCCCTTTACCGGACCGGCTGGCAGAACTGGCCGATCGAATCCGGCAAAACTGGGGCCTGAACGTGGAAATGAACGCCGAGCATTTTGAACCGCCTGTTTCGCAGCAACGGTCACAGCAAATCTATTTCATAATCCATGAGGCCTTGATCAATGCAGCAAAGCATGCAGCGGCTTCCCCGTACACATTGATCTCAGCAGTAATGACCAACAGGCGCACATCGTCATTGCGGACAACGGGCGAGGTTTCCCTTTCCACGGCTCCCATGATGAGGCCTCTATGGCAAAACTCGGTCTCGGCCCGGCAACATTGAGGGAAAGGATTGCCTCCCTGGAAGGGAAACTGACGGTACAATCCGCCCCTACCGGGACGACTCTTGAGATTGTGCTTCCCTTCCGGAAAGAAGGAGCGTGAAATGACAATCCGCCTGGCACTCGCCGATGACCATCCGCTTATTCTCAATGCCCTGGAAAATCTTTTTTCCATGGAACCGGACTTTCAGGTTGTGGGACGGTGCAGCGATGGCCTTAAAACCCTGGAAATGGTGCGAGCCCATCTTCCCGATGTCCTGGTCCTGGACATCCGCATGCCCGGAAAAGACGGTCTGACGATTGCGCGGGAGATTCTGGCCGAGAAGCTCCCGACCAGGGTGGTGCTTTTCACGGCGGAGCTCGACGAGGATCAGTTGCTGGAGGCGATTCGCGCCGGCGTTCAGGGCGTCGTCCTGAAAGAGATGGCGCCGCAGCTCCTGGTGCAATGCGTCCGCAAGGTGCATGCGGGCGAGCAATGGCTCGAGCGGCGCACGACCAGCCTCTCCCTCGAAAAATTGCTGCGGCGGGAAGCCGGAGCGCTCGAGATTGCAGCCCTCCTCACGCCGCGGGAAATCGGGATGGTGAGGATGGTGGCCCAGGGCCTGCGCAATAGGGAGATCGGCGACAAACTCTGCATCAGCGAGGGCACGGTCAAGGTCCACCTGCACAATATCTATGAAAAGCTGAACGTGGACAGCCGCCTGGCCCTCCTGCGGTACGCCCAGGAAAAGGGGCTGGTTTGATCTCACCCGCTGAGTCTCTTGCTACTCCGGCGATCAAACATATATGATGTCATTCCGGACTTGATCCGGCATCCAGTTCTGTTCTGGATTCCTGCCGGAGTAATCATCTTCCTCCGAGAAACTCTCCCGGACCCCTCTATATCCAATAATTCTATAGGAAATAG
>PLLC01000069.1 GCA_003141195.1 Syntrophaceae bacterium | reverse complement strand
ACTGTCAGCCATCATGTCTAGTTCTTTCAAGACCTTCTGGATTCCCGCCTACGCGGGAATGACAAAGTGGGGGTATTTTTCAAAGCTCTCGCCCCTTGAACTGGCTGACATAGAGATGGTGGTAAAAACCGCGGCGGGCGAGCAGCTCCCGGTGGGTCCCCTGCTCGACGATTTGCCCCTGATCGATCACCAGGACCTGGCCGGCATCGCGGATCGTGCTCAGGCGGTGGGCGATCACGAAACTGGTCCGCCCCGCCATGAGTCGCAGCAATGCCTTCTGGATGCGGGCCTCGGTGCGGGTATCGACGCTGCTGGTCGCCTCGTCGAGGATCAGGATGGCCGGATCGGCGAGGATCGCACGGGCGATGGATAAGAGTTGCCGTTGTCCCTGGCTCAGATTCCCGGCCCGCTCCGAAAGGGCTGTCCGGTAGCCGTGCGCCAATTGGCGGATGAAGGGATCGGCGCCGGCCATCTTGGCCGCCGCGATGCAATCCTCGTCGGTGGCCGAAATCCGTCCGTAGCGGATGTTCTCCATCACGGCGCCCGAGAAGAGAAAAGTCTCCTGCAGCACAATCCCCAGCCGGCGGCGCAGGTCGGCCTTCCGGATGGACCGGATGTCCTTGCCGTCAATGGTGATGCGGCCGCTATCGATCTCATAGAAACGGGTCAACAGGTTGATGAGGGTGGTCTTCCCCGCGCCGGTCGGTCCCACCAGCGCCAGCGTCTCCCCTGCCCTAACTTCAAGGGTCATATCCTTGATGACGGGCGTCCCGGGCCGGTAGCCAAAGTTCACATGGTCGAACCGGACCTCTCCCCGGATCGCTTCCAGCGGCGCGGCGTCCGGGGCGTCGTCCGCCTCGGCCGGCGTGTCGATGATCTCAAACACCCGCTCCGCCCCGGCGAGGGCCGCCTGGATCGCGTTGTACATATTTGCGAGCTGCCGCAGCGGGCTGATGAAGTTCTGCGCATAGTTGATGAAGGTCGCGATGATCCCGACGCTGACCAGCCCCTGCAGCGCGAGCCAGCCGCCCAGGCCCGCCAGAACGATCACGAAGAAGTTTCCCAGAACGTTCGTCAGCGGCATGAGAAGGAAGGCATAGCTGTTGGCCCACACGGCCGCGCGAAACACCGCCTGATTGCCCCGGCGGAAGACCTCGATCGACGACTCGTTCCGGCGAAACGCCTTGACAACCTTCTGCCCGCTGATGGCCTCTTCCATCACCCCGTTGAGCTCGCCGATATGCTTCTGAAGTTCCCGAAACCCTCGGCGCGTGTACCGGGCAACGAACTCGGTGAACCCGAACATGATCGGGACGACCAGGACGGAGGCCAACGCCAGCCACTTGTCCAGAACGAACATCGCCACCAGGATCCCGATCAGGGAAAGAACGCCGGCCAGCAGGGAGGTGACATTCTGTGAGACGGCCTGGTTGACGGCGTCGATGTCGTTCGTCAGGCGGCTCATCAATTCACCCGCCGGCTTGCCGTCGAAAAAACTCACGGGCAGGGTCTGCATGTGGGAAAAGAGATCCCGCCGCAGCTCTTTCAGAGCGCGCTGGGAGATGTCGGCCATCAGCCACGCCGAGACGGCCTGGAACAGGTTGTTCAACAGATAGACGACGAGCATCCAGAGGGAGATTATCGCGAGCCCGGCCAGCTCCTTTACGGCGATGAACCGGTCGATGGCCACCCCCATCAGGTAGGGGCCGATCAGCCCGAGAACCGTGTAGATCACGATCATCCCGCAGACCACAATCAGCATCCGCCTGAAGGGGCTCAGGTACGGCAGCAGGCGCCTCAGCGCGTGGCGCGGGTTGCGGGCCGCCTCGATCGTTCCCCGCAACCCCTGCAAGCGCGGCTGCATCGCGGAGCGGATATCGCCGGTGGTGCGGCGTCGAGACGGAATTTTCATGTTGAAACCTGAATTTTGTTGATAAACAAATCACATGTCATTCTTCACTCCTCTTCACGCCGTTGGCTGCCATCTCTTCTCGATCCATGTCATTACCCAACTGGGATTCGAAAATCTCCTGGTAAATCGGGCTGGCGACCATCAGTTCCCCGTGCGTCCCCTCCGCCGCGATGCGGCCCTTTTCGAGGACGACAACCCTGTCCGCCTTCAGGACGGTGCTGATCCGCTGCGCCACTACCAGAGTGGTGTGCCGGCGCATCTGAGCCTCCAGCGCCTCCTGGATCCGGGTTTCGGTCTCCACATCCACGGAGCTGGTGCTGTCGTCGAGGATCAGGATCTTCGGCCGGGTCAGCAGCGCCCGCGCGATCGCGATCCGCTGCTTCTGGCCGCCGGAGAGGTTCGTGCCGCGCTCTTCAACATGGGTGTCGTACCCCTTGGGAAGCGCCGTGATGAAGTCATGGGCCTGGGCCGCTTTGGCGGCCGCGAAGATCTCCTCATCGTTCGCGCCGGGGACGCCGTAGCGGATATTGTCCCGCACCGTCCCGGAAAAAAGGACCGTCTCCTGCGGCACGATCCCGATCTGCGCCAGCAGGGAGTCCTGCCGAATCCGGCGGATGTCGATCCCGTCGAGCAGGATCCTTCCGGCGGAGACATCGTAAAAACGCGGCACGAGATTCACCAGCGTCGATTTCCCCGAACCGGTCGATCCCAGGAAAGCCACGGTCTGACCCGGCTCGATGGTCAGGTCGATCCCCTCAAGAACGGATTCGGCATGGGCGCCGTTGTAGTGGAAGGAGACGTTTTCGAAGACCAGCCTCCCCTCTACCGGTTCGGGGAGGGCGATCGCGTCCGGGGCGTCCCGGACGTCGGGCACGGTATCCAGGACTTCGCTGACGCGCTTGGCCGAAACGATCCCGCCGGCCCAGACGTTGGAGAGCACGGTCATCATGATGAGCGGTGTCATGGTCGTGAGCAGGTAGTTCGTGAAAGCGACGATCTGTCCGACGGACAGATTCCCCTGGACGGAGTGGATTCCGCCGACCCAGATGACGATGACCATGCCGATATTCACGCACATCGTCAGAACGGGCGATATGGTCGAGACGACTTGCAGCACCCGCACCGATTGGCCGGTGTAGGCCTCGTTGGCCTTTTCAAAACGTTCGCCTTCGAAATCGGCCCGCACAAAGGACTTGACCAGCCGCGCCCCGGCGATGTTCTCCTGAAGGACGGTGTTGAGCCCATCGAGCTTCTGCTGCACGGACCGGAAAAGCGGCTCCATCCGGATGACGAAAAACACGATGATCACGGATGTGACCAGCAGAAGCGGCAGCATGGCCAAGGCCAGGCTGGGGCTGGTGCTGACCATCAGGATGAGGCTTCCGATCATCAGAAGCGGGGCGCGCGTGCCGATCCGAAGCGTGATCATTACCACGCGCTGAACGGCATTCGCGTCACTGGTCAGGCGCACCATAAGCCGGCCGGTCTTCTGCTCATCGAGATTGGCGAAGGAAAAGGTCTGGATCCGGGTGAAAAGCGCATCGCGCAGATCGCGGGCCACGCTTTCCCCGACCTGTACGGACAGGACGTTGTTGCCGACGGCAAACAGCGTGCTCACAAGAGAAATGCCGAGCATCAGCAGCGCGGTCTGGATGACAACCTGCTGGTCGTGCCGCCCGATCCCCTGATCGATGATCCGCTGGACCAGACGGGGAATCGCGAGATCCATGAAGACCAGTGCGGTCAGCAGGACCAAGGCCAGGGCAGAGCGTTTCCAATATGGCCTGACGAAAGAGGCGAGTTTGAAGATCTGGTCCATTGTTCATCACGAAGTCTTGAGGATCGCTCTGAATACATCCATCGGCCCTGGATTGTCCAGATCTTTGTCGAAACGAAAAAAGCCCGGGAAGGCATAATTCCACCTTCCCGGGCGCCTTTGACTTTCATCCGACCTTCCGGGGCCGTATCAGATCTTCTGCCGGTAGGCCTCCTGAATCAAGCAGTTCAAATAGTGTTCGGGATTCTCCACCCCCCCGGCAGGAATGAGGAATTGCCGGTTTCCCGTTTTTTCCCGGATCAGCTTCAGCCCGTGGTCGTAGTTATGGAGCGCGCACTTCAGGTAATCCGCCGGATCCTGGGGCTCCTTCCAGACCTTTTCCGCCAGGGCGTCGACGGCGCCGTCGCTGAAGGAGGCGTCCAGGTCGTTCCTCAGGGAGAATTGACCAGCAAAATCCTGAACCGCCTTCTGGATGGCCTGAAGCTCTTCGGCAGCCACCTCCACGTCGGTCTGCCGATCGAGGGCATGTTTGATGATAAGCCTGACCCGGTCATCAGCAAAGGGGATCCCATAGGCGCTCTCCCATTCCGGAATCTTCCGGGCGACCAGCTTTTCCAGACGCTCCTCCTCAGCCGCCACCAGGCGGCGAAAGGCCGCTTCCCTCTCCGGGTCGTCCGGACGGGCAAGGATCTTCTCGAGTTCCCCGGCCGGATCGTCCACCATCGCCGGGGTGACCATGAGACAACGAATATCAGTCGAGGGGAGCGTGTGTTCGAACTTCATCAGGACGCGCTCCACGGCGCTGACCAGGCCGCGGGCCCCCGTCCGCTCCTTGGAGGCGTTTTCCGCGATCTTGCGGAGCGCCTCGTCCTCGAACTGAAGATCGATTCCGTAGGCCTTGAAATCCCGTTTCTTCCCGATCAGGATCGGGCTCCTGGGGTTGCACAGAATCTTGTAGAGATCCTCCGTCTCCAGATACTCGAAGACGGTCACGACCGGCAGCCGGCCGACGAATTCCGACTCGAAACCATACTGGATCAGATCCTCCGCCTTTAGATGCCGCAGATGCTCGGTCTGCTTGTCCTTCACCGGCATTTCCGCACCGAAACCGATCCCCTTCTGATGGCGCCGTTTTTCAACGATCTCGTCCAGGCCGTTGAACGCCCCGCTCATGATGAACAGGATATGCCTGGTGCTGATCTTCTTTTTCTCCCGCTTGCCTGTCCGCTGGTATTCCTGCACGGCTTCTATCTGGGAAATCGGGTCATGGGGAACCTTCAGCTCCACCTCGGTCTCCTCCAGCGGCTTCAGGAGTGCGCGCTGCACGCCCGAGCGGGAGACATCCGGACCCATCAGACCTCGCGAAGCGGCCAGCTTGTCCACCTCGTCCAGATAGATGATCCCGTACTGGGCGAGCTCGATATTTCCTTTGGCCTCGTGAACCAGATCCCGCACCAGGTCCTCCACGTCGCCGCCTACGTACCCCGTCTCGCTGAACTTCGTCGCGTCGCCCTTGACGAAGGGGACCCCGATCTTGTTGGCAATGAGCTTGACCAGGAAGGTCTTCCCCACCCCCGTCGGGCCGATCATGATGATGTTGTTCTTGATCTCGCCTACGGTGTCCGGCCGCTTTTTCTTGCGATTCAATTCAAATCGCTTGATCCGGTTGAAATGGGTGCAGATCTTGGTGGCCAGGACCTGCTTCGCTTCATCCTGCCTGACCATGTACTCGTCCAGGTAGGCTTTCAATTCCCCGGGCTTCATGTCGAAATGGATGGAAACCATCTCGTTTTTGCTCTCCTTGGCCTCCGCTTCGCCCTTTTCCCTTGCCGCCTCCGGAACCGTCCCGAACGCCGCGACCTTGAATTTCATCCCGTACTTCTTGGAGATATACTCGCTGATATCTTTTTGTATCTCGTCGATGTCTATATTTTTCCCCATCATATGAGGTGAACCTCTTTTCTTTGGATTGACTGCTATCTCAATATAGTCACGATTTTTCAATAATCAAGAATCCAGAAGAACACTAATAATTTCAAGTTTATGGGGCGTTCTACGCCCCATTTTTTTGACGCAGTGCCCGTTTTGGGGTATTCTGATGCAAAAGACCCGGGCCTGTGAAAGAGCGCACGGCTTGTGAAGAGATGGTTTACACGGGGCCAAGTGGCATCATCCGGCGCACGGGCTCCAAAGGGCGGATTTATGAAGAGAGAGATGGTGAAACACCCTTCCGGCGTTTCGGTGCACAAGATTCGGGCAGCCGTTTTGCGCAAGTGGGGCGGCCCTTTGAAGATCGAGTCCCTCGAATTGGAGGGTCCCCGGGCAGACGAAATACTCGTGCGCATTGTCGCCTCGGGCATCTGCCACACGGATATCGGAATCATAGAAGGCTGGATCGGCTCCGAGGAACCGGTCGTCCTGGGACACGAGGGCGCAGGCATCGTGGAGCAAGTCGGAAGGGGCGTGAAAGGGATCGCGCAGGGCGATCACGTAGTTATGTCCTTTCAGTCCTGCGGCAGTTGCTCGCCTTGCCGACACGGGCGTCCCGCGGATTGCGGGCGCTTTTATGAGGCGAATTTCGGCTTCGAGCGCCTCGACGGCAGCAATGCGCTTTGGCGCAGCGGCGTCCGCGGACACTTCTTCGGGCAGTCGTCGTTTGCCACCCACAGCCTGGCGACCAAACGCAACGTCGTCGTCGTTCCCCGGGACCTGCCCCTGGAGCTTCTGGCGCCCCTGGGCTGCGGCCTGCAGACCGGGGCCGGCACTGTGATGAACACGCTTGCGGTCCCGGCCGGTGCCGGCATCGCCATCTTCGGCACCGGGGCCGTGGGCCTGGCGGCGGTCATGGCGGCGCGTATCGTCGGCGCCGGGCCGATCATCGGCGTGGACATCGTGCCCGGGCGCCTCGAACTCGCCCTGCAGTTGGGGGCCACCCACGCGATCGACGCCCGCCGTGAGGATGTCGCCACCCGCATTGCCGAGATCACCGGGAGCGGTGTCGATTATGTCGTGGAAAGTACCGGCAGCGCGGAGATAATCCGTCTTGCCGTCGATGTGCTGAAGCCCAAGGGGCGCGTGGCGCTCCTTACCGGCTTCATGGAAACCCGATCCTTTCCCGGGGGACGCAAAGCCGTCGGCGTGATCCAGGGCGATGCTGTCCCCCAGCGCTTCATCCTCAAGCTGATCGATCTCTACCGGGCAGGACAGTTCCCCTTTGACCGCCTCGTGAAGTTCTACCCATTCGCCGACATCAACCGGGCCATCGCCGACGCCCGGAAAGGCGATACGATCAAGCCCGTCGTGCGGATCGGCAACCCTTAAGGCGGTTTGGATCAGAAGAATTCGCCTTACGCTTACAGACGGGGCTCTGCTCCTTTTTTCGGTGTAGACCTATTTGGCCCGCTCGACGTTATTCATGAATACATCCGTTGACCCTGGATTATCCAGCGCTTTGGTCAACAGGGAATTGCAGGTCCTTATTTACGCAGCCTTGGCCACCCCGCGAGGCGCGGGTGCGCCCTGCAAAAGACCCTGGGTGCTTAGATCTTCATCTATATCCGGCCAGTGGATTCCGTACCCCGCTCCTGCGACACGCCAGTTCGCGCGCTGCGCGGGTGTCGCATGCAGCAGTCGCGGGTACCAAACCAAGGGAACCGTTATGGTTCGCCCGTCGAAAAGATCCACACTGATGGCTTCGTCAGTAACGCGCACGTCCCTGACCCGTTCACCTGCTTTGGGTTCCAAAGTAGTCATTCCATGCCTCCAATAATTCTTTATGGTGCTCCCAGGTGAGTGCTTCCAATTTTTTCAATTCCCCGGCAGGATAACCGAGGTTGTAGGCCAATGCCACGGGATGGAGCCAAAACTTGGCGGAGAAGGCGTCCCGGTCAACATGGACATGTGGCGGTTCATGCAGGTCGTGACTGACAAAGTAGAACCTGTACGGTCCGGTCCTCAGGACGGCTGGGGACATTTATCCATTCCTCTTTTATCTCTATTGGCTGACATTTTATCTTTACGCTACGTTTGCGACATTGTGAAACAAAAACACAAGTGAGTCAAGAATATATCTGCATTCCATCTCTTCACATCCGCAGATCATCCAAAAACTCCGAGGCCGGCGCGACGCCCGTCACGAGCAGGCGATCCCGCGCCCGGGTGCAGGCGACGTAAAGCAGGTGGCGCTCCGTGTTGTAGACCTCCTCCAGATCCGTGTCGTCGGCCGCCGTCTCGATCCGCTCCTGGAGGGGAATGACCTCGTCGTCGCAGGCCATCACGGCGACCGCCCGAAACTCCAGCCCCTTGGCCAGAGGCATCGTGCCGACCGAGACACGGCCGCCGGTCGTCTCCGCATTCTCGTCAAGGACCGTGAACGGAAGCCCTGCCTCCCCGACGGCCGCCCGCGCCCGGTCCATCTCCGCCGCGGAGCGGACGAACACGCCCATTTCGTGGGGCGCCACGCCCTCGCCTTGCCGCTCCAGAAGCCATGCGGCGACGGCCTGCCTTTCCTCCTCCTGGCTCTCCAAAACCCGAATGCTGGGCGGCGGCCCGTTGAAGACGGAGATCGTCCCGCCCCGCTCCTCCGTGTTGCCGTCCACGTCGGACAGTTCCGGCCCCAGCAGGCGGTCGGCCTGCATCCGGATCTGGTGGGAAGTCCGGTAATTGATGCGCAGGGTCCGGGAGCGCCCTCGGATATCGACGCCGAGCGCCTTCCAGGAGAAGGGCTGCTGGAAGATCCGCTGGCCCAAATCGCCGGTGAAAAAAAGGCTGTTCGGCCGGCCCACCCCGAGCACGGCGAGAAACCGCAACTCGGCGACGCCAATGTCCTGTGCCTCGTCCACGACGGCAAAGTCAAATGGCGGATGGTTGCGTTCCTCAAGCCGGGCAGCGAGGCGGTTGAACAGGCCGGAGACGGTGACCAGGCCCTGGTCGTTCAGGCGGGAGCGGACGCTATCGAAGATCGACCAGAGGCCGACCCGCTGCGGCTCCGGCAAGCGCGTCTTTCGGCCCAGCCGCCGGACGTCCCGGTACGCCTCCCAGCTCTCCAACTGCCAGGCGTCAACGACCGCCTCCCACTCCGTGAGCAGGAAACGGGGATTGAATTTCAGGCCGGGAACCTCCCCGGCCGCTTCCGTTAGGAGCTGCCGGATCACGTCGCGGGAGGCGATCCGCGGACGGCCGAAGTGCATCTCATAGAGCCGCCGGCCGATCGCCTCGATGGCGTGGACCTCCAGGCGCTCGCCCAGACGCGGTTCGTTGCCGATCAACCGCCTGAGCTTGGTTCGCAGGGCATGGGCCAGGGCTTCGGAAAAGGTGGCGAGCAGCACCCGGGCGTCGGGGTTGGCGCGGGCCAGAAAAACCGCCCGGTGCAAGCCGACGATCGTCTTTCCCGTGCCCGCCGACCCCGAAATCCGCGCGGGACCGCCGTATTGACGCTCCACCAGCTCCCGCTGCGCAGGATGGAGAAAGACGGCCCACTTCTCCCAGGGATATTCGAGGGCGCGTTCCAGTTCCTCGACGTCGCTCATCTCTCGGAACCGGCGCCGGGCGTCGGGATGATCGAAGGGATCGGCACCCGCAGCCGCGGCCTGAATGACCTTCGGCCTCCCGCCGGTCGCCAGTTCCAGCAGGGCCTCCGCCGCCTCCGCCGGCAGGTGGTCGGCCAAGGCCAGCAGGGCGTCTTCATCGGCCTGGCGGACGTCTCGCAGCCACTCGGCCGGTACACCGTAGGCGAGCAGCTCCTCCGCGGTGACATGAGCGAACAGGGGTTCCTTGGGCGGGGCCGTCTTGGGGGCTTCCCCCTGGACGGGGGTGATGATCTCCCGGACTACCTCCCGAATCTCGACCATTTGCGCGGCGCCGGTCTTTGGATGGGTTTCCAGCTTCCGCCGTTCGGCCCAGCGGTAGGCGTCGTCGTGATGATTGACGTAGCATAGGAGCAGGCTTGCGGCAGTCCGGTGAACGATCAACCGGATATCGCTGCCGACCCGTACCGACCAGAAGTTCCTGTCATTGGCCTTGTCGAGCTTGTGGAACTGCATGCCGGGACTGGCCGGGTTCATCTGTAGGTCGAAGGCCGTAGTCTTCACGGCCTTCTGTTCGTCACCGGTCAACCTGGCGAGGCTGTCGGTAAAGGTGTCGGCGATGCGGAATTCCATCAAGTCGCTAATCCTCACACACTGCTTTATTTTATCTACTCCTCAGAGCCTATGCCCCCGGAAAAGCAGAGAGGGACTATATGCATCCATAAGCATGAGAACATGATGCCGCGCTCGCGTAATGCCAACCCTGAGCAAGCGCCGGCTTTTTATGTTTGGTGGGGGTTCTTTGTCCAGGTTGAGTGGCGAAATATTGTTACCTATATGCATAATGATAACCCCATCAAACTCCTTCCCTTTTGACTTATGTATTGTCATCACATTGATGCCAATCAAACCTCCATCGTTACCCATAATCTGGTCTTCGGTGACTGCTGCTTCTATCAAGGAACGCGCGTTCTCGTATCTGCCCCGTCGCTGCCAAACTTCAGCCAGAGCATCGGAAATGCGACGACCTCGATTAAAAGCCATTAGGTAAATAACTGTGCGCGCAACTTTTTCAAGTTCCTGCACTCCGCTAATTTCAAAAAGGCGGCGAATTGACAGCCAGTCTTGAGCAGGCTTGCCGGTAAAGGGATTTACCTTAAGATGCTCAATAATTCCTTTGAGACTTCTAGGACATTTTGAATTCCCACGCGTTCGCCTATCCATGGCATCGGCGATATTTCGACCGAGTATTTCAACCTTATTAGCGTCACCACGCGCTCGGTAAAGCTCCCTGATTAGCTCAAGGCCAGTTGCAAGAGAAACCCAGAGATCGTCCACAGGCTCAAGGCAGAAGGCGACAACTCTTGTTGCCAACAAAACTTCAGCCTCGTCCATTAGCACACGATGGGAAATTTCCTTTAAGCCATTACCTCCTTGTAAAGCGTGAGCGATGATCGTAACACCCTTTCCCCAACTTGTCAGGTAGCCTATATTTTCAGGTTGTTGGCCTGTTGTATCCTGTATCCGTTTCCACAGAATCCCTACAGCTTGGCGGATCGCCTTATCGCGGTTGACGGCATCGGACCTAAATTGTAGCTGAGTAACGCCGTTATAAGACGATCCACGTGGTGTATTGGCGAGGATATCATTCCCAAATTTGACGATCTCAACACCAGGACTTCTATGGTTCTGGACACCAAGGTCAATCTCCAGAGGGGAGAGTGCTTCTATTATTTGTTTGAGGCGCTCTGGGCTCACATCACGGCGAAAGTCGTATATTTGCTGGTCAAGATCAGCAAGACAGACGAGTTGGGCAAACTCAGCGAGAGTTTTAATGCAAGACCATTGTTCAGTGCCCGTGTCCTGTGCTTCATCGACGACTATGAGAGGATAGCGATTTGCGACCAGACGATGGAGAGCCTTGCTACCCTGGAGGAGTAACAGTGCTTTCGGAGCGAACAGGTCAAAGGTAATCAACCCCTCCTTCAAAAAGAGCCTCTCCCTCTCGGCGTCCCATGCGGGATCATCGTCCTTTGCTCCATTACGTAGGGCATGTTCATCATGGGGAGGTAGCAGCCGGATTGGCTGTGGTGCACCGAGCAGATAGCCATGGCCACGGACAATCTGCCAACAAAATGAGTGAAAGGTCTGGATTTCGAGGAAATGACGGGACTCTCGTGATAGATCCGACCGGGCCGCTTGAATGATACGTGCAACTGCAGCACGCGAAAAGCTGAGGAAAAGAACCTTCTGCCCTGGCTTCAACCCGTCTTCTATACGGGATAGGGCTTTTCGTAGAGCTACTGTCGTCTTACCGCAACCCGGTCCACCGGTAACAACAACATGGCATGTTGCATCCAATATACGATCACGATTGGGACAAGAAATGAAGGTCATCCTGCCCTCGGTTTCTATGTCTCCGCTGCTATGTCGTCAGCCTCAACGACTGTCGGCTTAGCAACACTGTTAGTTTCGACTGCTTCTTTAGCGTCGACAAAAACTTCCGGCACTTTAGGTCATGGAAAACGCGCGTAAATTTTTTCAAGAAACCCCGTTATAGAGGGAGGAAGCTCGCTAACATCACACTTCTCAATCAGTTCGGCCGCCCGCCCCCATCCCTTACTGTCTTTTAGGACTTGTTTTGTAAAGTCTCGAACTTTATTATCATCAGGACATACATTGGGTAAGAGCACCTTCGGGGCAGCCGCGATATCTCTTATATATTCAAGATAGGACCATTGGTGGTTGATGGGTACTTCTGCTGCCAGTAATTCTTCCATGCCTTCATAGCTTGTTTCATTGAGAATCTCGAATCCTGCTTTGTCGAGAGCATCCTGCTCCTTTTGTATACGTTTCTTTTTGTCAAGAAAGGCAAGGGTTGGTAAATCCAGTGATACAAAAAATCTGCCAAACTCAGCCATGCTACCATCACCCTCGGCACAGAAAATCGTAACGCCTGTCAAGTCCAAAGGGTAGTTACCATCATTTGCAGCTTCCATCTTTTCGGCTACAGCCTGAATCACCAGTTGTTCAGTCACTCCCTCAACAACTATAACCCCTCTACCAAGCATCGCTTCAGCGAAGCCTCGGCGGACATACCGCCGGTAAGTTTTCGCCTTTACTACTGTTCCCAATACAACCTCCCTACCGGTCACATTAGCCTTCTCGTCACGACGCAAAATCATGATTTGTTATCAGTAAGGATGATATTGATAAAATATCAACAAAGCCGAGCTCTTGTATACCTAACTACCCTTCAGTGGTCGGCAGTTTTCAGAACTGAGAATTAGCCATTGAAAGAAAGCAACGTCAGCAATTGAGGCGACACAGCCTTCCGCGTGACTGAATGGGTCTTCACTGGACAACGAAGCGCTGACGAGACCATATGCCGGCCATTCTCGTGGTATGCTGGAGGGAGTAACCCGGTAATCATCGCCTTCCACCCTTCGCCAGCACCCCGGTCATCCTGCATTCGTGGTCACTGTCGCCCCCGCAGCGTCTTTATTCTAAACCTTCCCAGCCAGAGAATTCCGGAGAATCCGGCAAGCAGCACGCCGCTCACCGCAAGAGTACTTGCGCTTCCCACGGCCGGGAACAGGAGCAAGGACGTGGCGCCGCACGCGGGACCGAGAAAAAGCCCGGCGCCGATCATCGCCTCGTGCAGACCGCTGTGCACACCCTTCTCTTCGGAGGCGTTCATCGAATAGTAGAGTGATGAATAGTAGATCAGTCCTACCGTGAGGCCGAAAGCGATTTGCGCGGCAATAAGCGCGGCCAGGGTGCCGGGGTGGAGCAGGAGGGCGAACGAGCCGGCCATGAGCACGAAGGCCCCACCAAGCCACCTGAAGCGGTAGTGCCATCCGGTCCATCGCCAGAGCAGGACGAAAACGCCCAGGCGCGCAAACATCCAGACCGAGCAGGTGATGCCGGCGGTCGCGGTCGAGAGCCCGAGCTTCCCGGCGATTGACGGGATGAGCGGAAGAATGGTGTTGATGGCCATGTACGATAGCGGGTTGGCGATCCACGCCATGTGCATAAAGCGTCCCGCATGTTCGGACGTGATGGCTTCCGGGGCGTTGATGGCGGAGGGAACGGGGTGACGTTCCCTTTTCGCAACATACACGGTAAGCGGCAGGAGCGCGAGTTGCAGCGCATGCAGGCAGAGCGGAACCCAGAAAAGGCTTTGCATCCCCAATTGTTCAAGTAGAATACCCGCGATAAAATACGCCGCTGCGCTGCTCGCCGCCCAGGTGACGTTATATATCCCGACCATGTCCGAGAGCCGCGATCCCGCCTTATCGCTCACGATCGCTTCGAGCGCCGGCCAGGTGAAGCATACGAAGACCGACCACACCGCGAAGACGACCACCTGACCAAGCGCGGCGTGGAGACACAGAGCGCAGAGAAGCGTTGCCGCCAGCCCACCGAACCCGATGTAAAGCGACCGTACGCATCCGAACCGCTGGGCGAATGCCCCGCCCTGCCAGGCGGCCACGGCATAGACAATACCGTTCAGCGCGGCCAGAAGCAGGTTTTCGAGCTCGCCGAAACCAAACATGGCCTTCATGTAAAAAAACAGAAAGTTGGAATAATATACAACCGCGTAGCAATTGATTAATTCCAGGAGAAAGAACAGGGCTTTTGAGGAAGTCATTGACGTTGCGACCTCTCAGGGTTTATCCACCGCGACTCGCATGAAACAAGTTCTTGCATTTCATAGGAATGAAATCAAGAATTTCTTCAGGGGTGACGTTTACTGATAGCAGGAAGGGATGCCTTTCCCCCCGGAACGGGAGAATACACCGCTCAGTCCTCCACGTTTCAAACAGGATTCAGCGATATAGCCCGATCAGCCACCCTGAAGATTTGTATTTGCTATACGTAAGTCTAATCTTTATCAGATAGCATTACTTATATATGCGTATTTTCCTTGACAGTCGTCCCGCATAGTCGCATAAATCATTTTAAATATTAATGATATATATTCTTATGCCCAAAACGGTTCATGAGCACGCGGCACCAGTTCAGCGCTATTTTCAAAGCGACGACGAAAGGGTTGGCCGATGTTTTTAGACCACCGCTTTCCTTTTTATGGAGGCTTCGTTCAGATCTTCAGTAACGTGGTCGGGGATGTAAAAGACATCCGGCAGATCAAACATCTTTTCGGTCCCGGGGAAAATGTCCATGCCGACAGCCGGACGGCCCCGTGAATCCCATCGAGCCGGCTCTGCCGGCAGGAGAAAGAAATGCATGACATACCGCTGCTGATGAAACGGGGGAAGCCGGGAGAAGCGGTCCTGGTCCTTGTGGTCACAATCGCGCTTCTTCTGGCCTCCTGCACCCCATCCAAGGAGGTGCTCCGGAAGCAGGCCGCCGAGCATCCGACTATGTTCATCGCCCACTGGGGGAAGGGTTGGGAAGCCAAGCCGCTTGGCGAACGGATTGCGCCAGCCCCGGCGGAACTCATCGAAAAGATCGGGATTGAAAACCGTCTGTACGACTTTCCGGAAAGACCCGTTGCGGCGAAACCCGCACCGGAATTTATGAGTGCTTTTAAGCATATCGAGGACATTCTGCCCGAGAAGGTCCGCCGGCTCGCCCGGGAGAGGATCATCGGACTGTTCCTGGTCAGGGACCTGGGCGGAAGCGGTTACACAGAGGCGATCCGGGATGAAACCGGGCAGGAGAGATTTGCCGTCATCGTCCTCGACCGGGAGCTCCTCCTGAAAAGACCGGCAAACGAATGGGCGACCTGGAAGGAGAGAAGCTTCTTCCGGCCGCTTCTCGGAAAGAAAACCGACCTGTACCTGCGGATCGAGGAGGATCAAAACGATTCGGTGGAAAACGCCATCGTCTATATCCTGCTGCATGAAATCGGCCACGCCCTGGGGATGGCCGGCGGCGTCCACCCCTCTTGGAAAGGGGATGCGATCTTCTCGCAAGACTATCCCTTTACGGAACTGTCCTGGCGGATGAGGGGAGATAAGATCGAGAGCCTTTTCGAGGAGGCCTTTCCGGAGAGGCCGTTGTTGAAGGTCTATGCCTTCAGCAATGCCGCCCTCACACAAGATCAGATGCCTGCCGTCTACCGGAATCTGTCCCGGACCGGTTTCCCAACGCTGTATGCGGCCGTCAGCCCCTGGGAGGATTTTGCCGAGAGCTTCGTCAACTATCTCCATGTCGTCCGAGAGAAGCGACCCTATGAGGTCCGGATCCGGAACGCCGGGGTACCGGATGCCGTTTTCTCCTCCTGTTGGAACGAACCCCGCTGTGCGGCCAAAGGGGCCTTCCTGGATCGGTGGCTGGAAGATCCTCAGCGATGAATCCCCTGCACAGGATCCCCGGATCACCGCCCGGGGGCCTTGCGGCTGCTGTCCGCCTTCATTTCAAACCCTCCCCTCTCCAGCGGCTGTCGATGGGGCGGAGCCGGCGCGAATCCAATTGACTTCGGAAGCGAAAAAATGATAGGGGTATCTCGTGAATCGGACGTGAAATGCGAAAATTCCGGGGGAACGGCGGGGCTTCGCCGATACCCTGAAAACGGGAGGGATCATGTTCATCGAACAGCGGCAGGTCGGACAGATGGCGGTTTTCGCCTACNNATCGTCAACACCCACGGCCATGTGGATCACATCGGCGGCAACGTGGACATGAAAGAGAAGACGGGCGCCGCGATCATCATCCACGAAGACGACGCCGAGATGCTCGTCTCCACCCCGGTGGCGATGCTCCGGATGTTCGGCGGGAAGGCGTCGCCGCCCGCCGACCGGACGGTCCGGGACGGCGATCTCATCGAGGTCGGCGGGATCAGGCTCCGGGTCCTCCACACCCCGGGTCATTCCCCGGGGAGCATAGTCCTCCTCCTGGACGGATACGCCTTCACCGGCGACACCCTCTTCGTGGAGGCGGTCGGAAGGACCGACCTGCCCGGCGGCTCCGGAGAGGTTATGTTCGACTCCATCCAGAAAAAACTCTGCACCCTGCCCGACGAGACGGTGGTCCTGCCGGGTCACAACTATGGGAGCATGCCGACCTCGACGATCGGCCATGAAAAGCAGTTCAATCCCTTCCTGCGCTGACCAAGGAAAAGGAGACAGGCCATGAACCACCCAGCGATCCTGAAAACGGATTTTCAAGGAATGACGCTCACCAGTACGGGAAAGGTCCGCGATATCTACGCCCTCGATTCCCACCTCCTGATCGTCGCAACCGACCGCATCTCCGCCTTCGACTTCATCATGCCGAATCCTGTCCCGGGGAAGGGGGAGGTGCTGACGCGCATGTCCGCCTTCTGGTTCGGGAAGATGGGAGATATCATTCCGAACCACGTTGTTTCGACGAATCCGGATGAATATCCCGCCGTCTGCGCCCCCTACCGGGAGGTTCTGCGGGGACGGAGCATGCTCGTGAAGAAGGCGAAGCCCCTGCCGGTCGAATGTGTCGTCCGGGGTTACCTGAGCGGCTCCGGCTGGAAGGATTACAGCTTGGGAAGGCCCGTCTCCGGGATTACACTCCCGGCGGGTCTGAAGGAGTCGTCACGGCTTCCGGAGGCCCTCTTCACCCCCTCCACCAAGGCCGCCGGCGGGGAACACGACCTGCCGATCAGCCGCAGGGAGATGGCGGACATCCTCGGCGCGGACCTGACCGACCGGATCATCCGGGCAAGCCTTTCCATCTATGAACGGGCGGTCGCCATCGCCTATCGGACGGGGATCATCATCGCCGACACGAAGATGGAATTCGGCCTTTTAGACGGGGAACTCATCCTCATCGACGAGCTCCTCACCCCCGACTCCTCCCGGTTCTGGCCGAAGGACGATTATGAGGAGGGACGTCCGCAGAAGAGCTTCGACAAGCAGTTCCTGCGCGATTATCTGATCTCCATCCGCTGGAACCAGAAGTCCCCGGCGCCGGAGCTCCCCGCGGAGATCATCGCGAAAACCGGCGAGAAATACCGCGAGGCGCTGAACCGACTGGTCCGATAGGCGTCCGGTTGACAGGCGCAGGGGGGATTGCTATGTTAGGGCGCGATGGAACAGGCGTCCGCAAGGTTTTGCGACCATCCATTAGAATGATATCATTGTAGAGATTCGGAAAATCGTTCGGTCTCGGTCAGAGGAAATACCGTCCGGCGGGAATCGGGGAAATCAACGCGGAAGGAAGTCGAAAGGGCGAATGACATTAAAGCGTTGTTACTACGAGATTCTGGGCGTGGAAAGAGGCGCCGCGGAAGATGAGCTCAAAAAGAGCTATCGCAGGCTCGCCATGCAGTATCATCCGGACCGGAATCCGGGAAATAAGGAGGCGGAGGAGAAGTTCAAGGAGGCGGCCGAGGCCTACGAGGTCCTGAGCGACTCCCAAAAGAGGGAGATCTACAACCATTACGGCCATGAGGGTCTGAGCGGCGCCGGCTACCGGGGCTTCTCCGGTTTCGAGGACATCTTTTCGAGTTTCGGCAACATCTTCGGCGACGTCTTCGGCTTCAACACGGGACGCTCACGCTCACGCACGGCCGCCCGGGCCGGGGCCGATCTGCGCTACGACCTCCGGATCTCTTTCATGGATGCGGCTCTGGGGACGAGCACCGAAGTCGGATTGGAGAAATACACCCTCTGCACCGCCTGCCGGGGATCGGGTTGCGCCCCGGGAACCTATCCGCAGGTCTGCAACCGCTGTAACGGACGGGGCCAGGTGACGCAGTCCAGCGGTTTTTTCAGCATTAGCACGACCTGCCCGCAGTGCCGGGGACAGGGGGGCGTCATCACGACCCCCTGCAAGGCGTGCTCCGGCGGGGGAAAGATCCGAATCGCGAAAACGGTTCAACTCAAGATCCCGGCCGGCGTGGAGACGGGATCGCGTCTCCGGCTGCGGGGCGAAGGGGAGGAAGGCGAGGACGGCGGCCCGAACGGGGATCTTTATGTCTTCATCGAGGTGGAACCTCATGGGACCTTCGAGCGAAATGGAGACGACGTCTACTGTCGCATCCCCATCACCTTCGTCCAGGCCGCCATGGGGGGGAGCGTGGAGGCGCCGACCCTGACGGGGACGGAGAAGCTGAAGATTCCTCGGGGAACCCCGACGGGCAAGGTCTTCCGTCTGAAGGGCAAGGGCATCGCCCATCTTCGCGGATACGGGAGGGGCGATCAGATCATCGAGACGGTGGTTACCGTACCCTCGAACCTCACCCGAAGGCAGGAGGAGCTGCTCCGGGAGTTCGACCGGCTGAGCGACGAGGCGAGGGGGACAGATTTCCATTAAGGGGGGACAGATTTCAAATCTGTCCCCTGTGATCATCTTACAGAAAGGAAAAATCATGCGGACAGCAAAGGGATGGGTCGTATTCCTGGTCATGGAAGCTTTTCTGATCTCCGGCTGCACAGCGGCGTTGATCGGCGGTGCGGCGGTGGGTGCCGGTTCGGGAACCTACTTCTTCATCAACGGCGAGATGAAAACAGACTATTACCAATCCTTCGACGCGGCCTGGAACGCCTGCCAAAAGACCGTGGCGGATATGCGCGGTCTGGATGTCCTGCCGGAAAAGGAGATCGGGAAGGGAAAGATCTCGGCCGTGATCAATGATGAAAAGGTAGTGATTTCAGTCACCTACAAGGCCAAGAATGTTACCACGGTCTCCGTCCGTGTCGGCCTGATCGGGAACAAGCTCTCTTCCCAGCTCATCCACGACAAGATCGGGGACAACCTGGTCAAAAAGTAGGCCTGTGCGGGATGATATCGGTATGGCTTCCGCACTGCTGAGAACGGAAGAGGGCTGATGAAGAAAAAGGCGATTGCGGGCCTGGCGCTCAGCGCTCTGCTGGTCTGGCTCTCGATCCGGGGGATTGAGTTCCGAGGAGTGGTCGACGGCTTCCGGACGATCCGTTGCGGATACGTCCTCCCCGCCGTTGCCGTCATGTTTCTCATGCAGCTCCTGAGGTCTATCCGCTGGGGGCTCATCCTGAGACCCATCGGGAAGGTCGATCAACTCTCCCTCTTCTCCGTCACCAGCGTCGGGTTTCTGGCCATCATCGCCATCCCGGCGCGCCTGGGAGAGCTGGCCCGGCCCTATCTCATCACGAAAAAGAGCCGCATCCCCATGAGCTCGGCGCTCGGCACGATCTTCGTGGAACGGGTGCTCGACAGCCTCACCATTCTCATCATCGCGGTGGTCGCCTTTTTTTTCACCCCGCTGCCGCCGTGGCTTGTCCGTTCCAGCGTCCTGTTCCTGCTTGTGGCGCTCACTCTTTTCGCGGTGATGATCCTGATGATCGTCCGGCGCGAGGCGACGCTCCGCGTCCTGGCCCCCCTCATTGGAAGGCTTCCGGCACGCTATGCCGAGGCCGTGAACCGGCTGATCGACCATTTTATCGAGGGATTCCGGATCGTGGTCGATCCGGCGCTTCTGCTCTTTGTCACCTTCCTGTCGATCGTCATCTGGCTCGTCGACGTGCTCGCAATCTATCTGCTCTTTTTGGCCTTCGGCCTCCACCTACCGGTCGCAGCCGCCTTCGTTCTGATGATCATTCTGATCATCGGGATCGCCGTCCCCACGGTGCCCGGCTTCATCGGAAACTGGCACTACTTCTGTATTCTCGGTCTCGGCCTTTTCGGGATCCCGAAGACGGATGCGCTGACTTTCGCGATCATCTATCACGCCCTCTCCATCGGGATCGTGATCCTTCTGGGGCTCATCTTCCTGCCTTTCAACCGCTTCTCCATTGCCGATCTCCGGCGCCAAACCGGGGCAAAGGGTCTGTAACGGAATAGCTGTTGCGTTAAGGCGCTCAGATTTGGGTCAGATTTGACTGATCTGATTGAGCAAAACCGCAGGAATAGCAGCGCTATTTCAAGGATTTTGCGATTGAGGATCGGGCAAAGATGACCTGAATATGATATGCATGAATGGTAATAGTTATTCCGTTACAGACCCTCAATGGCCCGCACCCTCCCCGGAGTCGTTTTTGACCTCCAGACCGTAGCTCCGGATCTTCTTGTGAAGGTTGCTCCGCTCCAGACCGATCGCCGCGGCCGTCCGGGAGATGTTGCCGTCAAACTCCCGGAGTTTGCGGACAATGTACTGCCGCTCGAAGTCCTGCTTCGCGCCGCGGAAGGAATCGGAAGCGATCTCCGGCTCAGGGGGGAGAATTTCCTTCCCCCCTTCTTCAAAGAAGGGGAAGATATCATACTTCGAAATCACCCCGTTCGGCGTCATGATCACCAGACGCTCAATAATGTTCTTAAGTTCACGCACGTTTCCGGGCCAGTTGTGCCTCATCAGGACGTTCATCACCTCGTCGGTGACCTTTTTTTCCGCATCGCCCTCTTTCAACGCAAAATCTCGGAGAAACCGATCAACCAGGAACGGGATATCCTCCCTCCGGTCGCGCAGGGGGGGGATCCGGAGCGGGATGACGTTCAGGCGGTAGTAGAGATCCTGACGGAAACGTCCCTCCTCCATCTCCTTTTCGAGGTCCTTGTTGGTGGCGGCCAGCACCCGGACATCCGTGGGGATGAGCCGGTTCCCGCCGACCCGTTCGAACTTCTTTTCCTGGAGGATCCGGAGCACCTTCGCCTGCGCCTTGAGGCTCATGTCGGCCACCTCGTCGAGGAAGATCGTCCCCTCGTTGGCCAGGTCGAACTTCCCCCTTTTCTTCGCCGTCGCCCCGGTAAAGGACCCCTTCTCGTGACCGAAAAGCTCGCTCTCGATCAGGTCTTCCGGAATCGCCGCACAGTTGACCTCGATGAAGGGTTTCTGCACCCGCCGGCTCTGGCGATGGATGGAACGGGCGACCAGCTCCTTGCCCGTCCCGTTTTCTCCCATGATCAGGATCCAGGCGTTGGTCGGGGCGACGATGCCGACCATCTCCTTGAGATCCTGGATCGGACCGCTGTTCCCCGTCAGTTCGTATTCGTGACTGACCTTCTGCCGGAGGAGGAGATTCTCCTCTTCCAGACGGACAAGGTCCAGGGCGTGGTTGATCGCCAGGATCACCTTTTCGAGCGAGAGGGGCTTCTCAATGAAATCGAAGGCCCCGAGTTTGGTCGCCTTCACCGCCGTTTCAATGGTGCCGTGACCCGACATCATGACGACCTGCAACTGCGGGTGAGCGGCCTTGATCGCCTTGAGGGTCTCGATCCCATCCATCCCCGGGAGCCAGATGTCCAGGAGAACCAGCTGGGGCGGTTCCTCTTCCAAAACCCGCAGAGCCTCCTCGCCGCTGCCGGCCGTAACCACCTCATACCCTTCGTCGGTCAGGATTCCCCCGAGGGTCTGGCAGATACTCTCTTCGTCGTCCACAATCAGGATTGTCTTGTTCATCGTTCAACCTTCAGCATTAAGTCTATCCACTTGAGATAATTTAAGTTTTAATTTTTAACCCTTCAGAATTCCACAATCGTTCTTACGCCTTGTCGGGAACGGGCAACTCGAAGGTCACGACGGTCCCCCGGGGATGGTTGTCCGCAACGCTGACCTGGCCGTGATGATCGGCCATGATGGAATTGACGATGGCCAGCCCCAGCCCCGTCCCCGACCGCTTTGTGGAAAAATAGGGTTCGAACATTTTTACCTGATAACCGGGCGGAATGCCACAGCCGTTGTCGGCCACATCCACCCTCGCCGTCCTCCCGTTCCCGTCGCAGGAGGTCCGGATCTCGATCCGGCCGGTTTTCCCACCGACCGCCGCCACGGCATTGTCGAGCAGGTTGACCATGACCCGCCGGATCTGCTCCGGATCGAGCATCATTTTCGGAATATCGGCGCCCTGCTGAAAATCAAACACAATTTCTTTGTGGGCATCCTGGAAGAGGATTACCGAATCGTGGATCACCCCGTTGAGGTCGTGGAGCGCCAGGCTCGTCACAGGCAGCCGCGCATAACGGGAAAATTCGTTCACGAGGTTCTTCAGGACCTCGACCTGATCGATGATCGTCTTGGTGCATTCCCGGAAGACGCCGTCGTCCTCGCCCAGTTGGTCGCCATATTTTTTCTGGAGGCGCTGGGCGGAGAGCTGCACCGGCGTCAGGGGGTTTTTGATCTCATGGGCCATCCGCCTTGCGACCTCCCGCCAGGCGGCCGCCCGCTCCGCACGCTGCAACTGGGTCAGATCCTCGAAGACCATCGCCATGCCCATCTCCTTCCCCTCATCATCGCGGATCGCGGTGATGGTCATGAGGATCGTCAGCGTCCGTTCCCGCAGGGTGACATCGATCTGCTTTTCGATGAATCCCTCACCGCGCTCCCGCATCTCCCGGAGGACCTCTTCTGCGAGAATGCGGTGGTCGGGGATGAGGACCTCTTCATACGGCCGGTTCAGGACCTTCTGGGTCCGGATGCCGAGCATCTTCTCCGCGGCCCGGTTGATCGTGGTGATGACGCCGTTCCCGTCGATGGAGATCACACCGGCAGAGACGTTGCGGAGAATGGTCTCCATATAGTTCCGTCGCTGTTCCAGATCGAGGTTCGCCTGCTCCCAGCCCTGCTTGCTCCGTTTGAGGTCTTTCGTCATCTGGTTGAAAGAGGTCACGAGGACCCCGATCTCGTCGTCCGCGACGATGTCGATCTGATGGTTCAGATCCCCCTGGGCGATCTTCCGGGTCGCCTCGGCCAGATCCTGGATCGGCACGGTGATTCCCTTGGCGAGATAAAGGCCGAACCAGGTCGCCGAAAAGATGATCAGGAGCATCACGATGAACAGCGTGATGATATAACCGAATTTGATCGGCGTTTTCAGAAGCGTGAGTTGCCGATATTCTTCGGAGGTCTTGGAGATCACGTTGATCTTGTCCACCAGACCGACCGGAAAGTAGTAACTGGCCGTGACAAACCCGATGACTTCCTTCGGGCTCGCGAGCGAAAAGACGGGTGCGACCCCCCGGATCAGATCGCCGCTTCCTGCCTGTTCGATGGTGGTCAGCTCCCGGCCGGCATACACATCCTCCAGCCCCTTGGCGGAAAGGGGCTTGGGGAGCATCTGCGGATATTCCCGGTCGCGGACGACCACATTGTCCTTCTGGTTCTCGATATGGACCTCGAGCACGTTGAGCTTGTAGGTCTTGTGCCGCCTTTCAACCAGGGCTTTCAAGTAAAGGAACTTTTCTCCCTCATAAAGGCTGTTTTTCGAGATATCGGCACTGAGCTGGCGGGCGTAGTACTTCGCCTGATCGGCCGACTGCTGATAGTAAATCTGCGCGACCTCGAGGGTTCGGTTCAGGGCGTCCCCGATGCGGATGCTGAACCAGTTGTCGATGCTGTAGGAGAGAAAATTGATCGAAACAAGGAACAACAGGACGGTCGGGATGAGCGACAGGCTGACAAAGGCCGCGACCAGACGGGTCCGGAGTTTCGAACCGACGATTCCGTGCCGCCGTTCATAGATCAGTTTGACGAGATTCCGGACGATCAGAAAGATGAGCAGGATGATCAGGATGATGTTGACGTTGATGAGGCCGAAAATCAGCGCATTGCCGGAGACGGGGAGGACGACCGCCTCGCCGCGGAAGACGCGACTTTCGAGATAGGTCATAAGGGCGATGAGGAACACCGTCACGAGGATGATGATCCGCTCGCGCTTCCGCCTTTTCGCCTCCTGGATGTCCAGTTTGACTGGTCTGCGGACCTTTTTCATCAATAGGAGAACCCCTCCCGGTACCAGTCGGTTTCAAAATCCCAGAGGGATACGAAGAAAAAGACATACTCCATGTGGAGCGGCAGGCGAACCTTGTCGAGCTTCGCCTTGATCCGAACGTAATAGGTTTCGTTCCTCTTCAACGTCTTCAGTTGCGCCACCGGAATGCCGTTCAGATCGGCCATCACCCGCTTGGCGCCCTCAAAATCCTGGAATGACGTCGGCTCTTTATCCCCGTCAAAGTAGACATAGAAGAGTTTCTTGACATTGTCATACTTGATCGTATGCTTGATGGTCACGCGGGTCACTTTCCTGTCCAACCACCACGAACGTTGTTGAAAGAGGTCTACGACAAACGTAAAGGTGGTCGGAACACCGGCCAGGATTGCGGCCTCGATATCCTTCGTGAAGCAGTTCATCACCCTGGCATAAACCAGAACGTGGTTTGCGTTGTTCGTGACCAGGAGGTCGCGGATCCCCGCGTTCTCCGCAGAAAGCGGGGGTGAGAAGAAAAGAAGAACCGAAAAAATAAGAAAAATGGACCGATACAATATCCGTTTCACCATGGAGATCCCTTATACCCTGCCGTCATCCCCCGAACCGCTGTCGGGCGCCGGCCGGCTTACACCGCAAAATGACGGCTCTTGTGACTTTTTACGAGAACGTCAAAATGATCAATTTTTTTGTTATGTTGAGTGTTTGGCGGGTATAGTAAGAGAGTAGGGATTAAAAAGCAAGACCTATTTGCGGACCTGTTTGCCGCAGACGAAAACAAAGGCCGAATACCGGGAACGCCCCTCACATCACCCCGGGAGACGCCGGAACGGAATCGAGGACCCGGAACGATGGTACGCGCAGAGACTTCAGCTCATTCAACATCCCCTCCTTGCTGAAGCGGCTCACCAGCATCCAGCACTCCTTCCGGATCAACAGCTCTTTCAGGAGGAGGTTGTTCAGGCGGTGGCCCGATTTATAGGCGACAAAATGACCAATGATCGGGATCCCCAGCAGAGAAAGGTCGCCGATCGCATCGAGGATCTTGTGTTTCACGAATTCGTCCGGGAATCGGAGCCCGTCCTTGTTGATGATCCGGCGGTCATCCAGGACGACGACGTTCTTCAGGGATCCCCCGAGGGCCAGACCCTTCGCCTGAAGATATTCGACATCCCTGAGGAAACCGAAGGTTCTCGCCGCGCAGATCTCCTCCTCATAAGAAACGTCAGAGAAATTCATGTGATAGGACTGAACACCAATAGCAGGGTGGTTGAATTCGATCTTGTAGGTGATCCGGAATTCCGGGGAGGGTAGCAACATCGCCGTTCCCTCTCCTTCGGAGACGGCAATCTTGTCTTTGATCACCAGGAGCTTCTTCCCCTTGCCCTGGACCCGCGTGCCGACGTCCTTGAGCAGATCGACGAAGGGGCGGGCGCTGCCGTCCATGATCGGCACCTCCGGGGCGTCCACCTCGACCACCGCGTTGTCCACACCCATACCGCTGAAGGCGGACATCAGGTGCTCCACCGTGGAAATCGTCACGCCATTGAGACCAAGGGTGGTCGCAAGCGTCGTGTCCCGCACATTGTGAACATTCGCCTTGATCCGATTGTTCCCCGACAGATCCCTGCGAATGAAGACAATACCCTCATCGACACCGGCAGGCCGGATGATCATTCCGACCTTCCTCCCGGAATGCAAACCTATACTTTTGCACGCGATATCGTGCTTTACCGTTCTTTGTAAAAACATGCGCACCCATTCAGACAGCTGATTTCCGAACTGGCCTTTGATCAGACCTTTCGGTATTACATTAGCAATATCCGCACCATCTCCAGTGTATTTTCCGAAATAAGGCAAAAACCTCTAACCTTTCAGAAACAGGATGATTCGAAAACGGCTTCCCTGGTCACGCGGTCGATTGAAGAGAGAACGCTTTTCCGGACTGTGTCGGAAGCGACACACCCGGCGCTGGGTCCCTCCCGGATGAAAGTTATGGGTTGGAATCGTGATCACGCGGATGAAGAATTGCCGCCTTTTTCCTTCCCGATGTTACGGCAGTACCGCTCCTTTTCGCTGTAGATGCAGCCGCAGTAAAGCTGCCGGTACATCCCGATCTCCTTCGAAACCCGGACCCCTTCGGACCAGCCTTCACGGAAATCCCGATAGAGGAAGGGAATCCCTTGCGTTCCGGCCACACTCTCGGCGACCTCCCGGATGAGATCGTGCTTCTGGAAACGACTGTAGAGGAGGGTGGTCGTAAAGGCGTCAAAACGGCCCTCTTTCGCAAGCCGTGCGACGTGAGAAAGCCGGAGATGATAGCAGTGCTGGCAACGTTCTTCCTCCCGGAAGGCAACCTGTCGTAAAAATGCCTCAAGGGGATAGCTCTCCTCCCGGATGACTGTGAGCCCCTCCCGACCGGCGAAGGCGGTGAGCGCATCGAGACGTCTTCGATACTCCAGATAGGGATGGATGTTGGGGTTGTAGAAGAGACCGCAGACCTCGTTTCCTTCACCGCGGAGGATCCGCAGAGGGTAGATGGTGCACGGGGCGCAACAGATATGCAGTAATATTTTCACCGTCGATTCACAAACCGGATTCCGGATAATAGGTTCTCACATTCACGGCCATGCTCAGAAAAGCTCCTTCTGATTGCCGGCGACCCATTGCCGGCTGAAATGTTCGTAGGCCCGCCTCGTCGCAATCCGTCCCCGCGCCGTCCGCTGGAGATAGCCCTCCTGGATCAGGTAGGGTTCATAAACGTCTTCGATCGTCGCCCTCTCTTCGCCGATCGCCGAGGAGAGGTTGTCGATCCCCACGGGACCGCCGTCGAACTTATCGATCACCGTAAGCAGGATGGTCCGGTCCATGTGATCGAACCCCTTTTCATCCACCTCGAACATCGCGAGGGCATTCACCGCCACCTCCTTGGTGATTCGTCCCTCGGCCCTGACCTGGGCGAAATCCCGGACCCGGCGAAGCAGGCGGTTGGCGATCCGCGGCGTCCCCCGGGAACGGCCGGCCATCTCGGCCGCACCGTCTTCGACGATGTCCACGGAAAGGATTCTGGCCGACCGGCGGATGATGACGGCCAGTTCCTCCGGCGTATAAAATTCGAACCGGAAGCTCATGCCGAAGCGGTCGCGCAGCGGCG
>PLLC01000023.1 GCA_003141195.1 Syntrophaceae bacterium | reverse complement strand
TAACGCGGACCAAAAAGAGAGAAGAAAAAGGTCGAGTTAAGGCAAATCGTATTAAAAAGCCGCCGGGAAGTCCGTCAATCCTGGAGGTCAGGGGAAATCTCCGTTTTCCCCTTGACACTACTTATCATGGATGTCCCCCAATTAAATTACGGCCTTGTCCGGCTCCGGTCCTTCAACTTTTCGGCCACGGCAAGGACCGTGTTCGCATAGACGGTGCTGTGGTTATAATCAAAGATAACGCGGTGCTGGCCGTTCCGGTCCATCTCCGGGCGCCAGCCGTGTCCGCACAGGTAGTTGGCAATGCTGTGGAGGGCGTCCGTCTTGGCGAAGAGGTCGATGCGGCCGTCCCGATCGGCGTCCACGCCGTAGATGAAGATATTGGAGGGCATGAACTGGCACAGGCCGATCGCCCCGTAGATCGAACCCCGGATGCCGAGCAGATCGACGCCGTCCCGGTCGGCCAGACGGAGCAGCGCCTTGATCTCGTCGTAGGCCCAGTCGCCCTTCTCGCGGCAGCGGCGACGGGCGAATGCCTCGTTTTCCAAGGTGAGGAGTTCGCCGCTCAGATGCGGTCGGACGGTTTCCAGGTCGGCGCTAAGGGCCATGCTGGCGAGACGGTTGAATACGCAGCGGTTCCCGGTGTTCCGGCCGAGGTTGGTTTCAATCAGGAGGATCGAGACGATGATCTCCTTCGGAACGCCATAGAGGGTGTGGACCTCTTCCAGGACGGCTTTGTTTTCAAGGGTATAGGAGTGGGCGCGGGCGATGACCCGGTTGCTCAGGTAATCCCGGCGGACGGTGGTTTTCAACCGGGCAACGGAGTCCGGGCTTTCGGAGCGGGACCGGAGGAGGGCCTG
Organism: Syntrophaceae bacterium; assembly: GCA_003141195.1. Classification (GTDB taxonomy): domain Bacteria; phylum Desulfobacterota; class Syntrophia; order Syntrophales; family UBA5619; genus UBA5619. Next base: position 18,949 of record PLLC01000023.1, on the reverse strand, counting down.
GATCTTTTCGGCCATAGCGTCCGGCTCGAATCGGACCTCCGGGCGGGCGAAGAGCGCCTCCACCATCTGCCGGTTGAAGCCATCGGCGGCCAGGCGTTCGACAAGTGGTCTCCAGTCGGCAGCGGCGGGTCGGACCGTTCCGAGGAAAAGAACCAGAAAAATGATAGCAAAAATGCAAGAATAAACGATCCGGGCAGGGTCTTTCCGGATGTTCTGCGGCACGGTTCTGGAGACGGCGGCGTTCAAACGGGGAGTCATGGCGTTCCTCCGGGTGAAGATTACCACAACATGCACACAAAATCCAATACCGCGCCGAAAAATTCCTTTCCCCCCGGCGCGGCCGCGCGGTTCACCGCGGCGGTCTCGGCAGTCGCTTTGGCAACTCGCCGACGATCTCGAGGGGCGGGCCGTCCGGGAGGAGCCTCTGGGTTCCGTCATCCTCGGCGTATAAAACCTCGCCGATCGTCCAGGCGTAGAGTTTCTTCGCGTCGTCGAGGAGGGGCTCGTCCGGGACGCCGTAGACCCGGTGCTGCATCGTCTCGTCGAAGAGGCCGACGCATCCGTGCGCGGCGGGCCGCCCCGGCAGGTCGCGGGCATGGATCCAGTAGGAGACATGCTCCTCGTCGATGTGGAAACGGATGGCGTAATCCATCGGGTACTGGGCGTCCCCCTTGTGCGTCTTGTACAGGGACGAGGTGTGCTTCCGGTGGTAGGCCTCCGCCTGGAAGAGGCCGGTCGGGGTGAGGTGCCCCTCGATGCCGCTCGCCGCCGGCATGGAGAAGACGAGTCTGCCGTACTGGTAGGCCCCGAGCCACTGCTCCGTGATGTTCAGGAGAATATATTTCTCGTGCTTTCGGGCCTTTTCATACGTCGCGGCCATCGGGGTGTAGTTTCGGATCTCCTCCATGTTTTCCGGGATTTTGATCGTCATGCCGGGGTAGGCGTGGCGGCGGTCCATCCGGTTGAAGCGGGCGACGGCGACCCAGTCCTTGCCGAAGAGCCGCTCCAGGCTGTCCTGCGGTCTCACGAAGTAGGCCTTCCAGCGGATGCTTTCCAGGCTGGGGTATTCGTACCGGCTCAGATCCTCCTGCGCGCGGTCCTCCGGCGAGGCGGCCGGATCGGCGGTCGATTTCGGAGCGACAACTGCGGCGGCGGCGATGATGGCGACGCCCAGAATCCCATAGAGGATCCGGTGCGGCACAAGCCCCGATGACCAACGGCCCAAAACCGTCGAAAAGTCCCATATCATGGCGCTTTCAGTAGCATGATCGGACAGACGGTTCAAGGGGAATCCGCCTCCATCCGGGATCAAAGTGTCGCAGAAGGATGTTGCCCGGGGTCTAAGGGTCTGTAACGGAATAGCTGTTGCGTTAAGGCGCTCAGATTTGGGTCAGATTTGTCTGATCTGATTGAGCAAAACCGCAGGAATAGCAGCGCTATTTCGAGGATTTTGCGATTGAGGATCGGGCAAAGATGACCTGAATATGAGATGCATGAACGTGATAGCTATTCCGTTACAGACGCTGAACGGCAAAGGTTTTTCTTGACAAGGAATTCGGGGCAAGTTTAACTAACGCCATCGCCGTTTATGATCTCCATTATGGGGGACAGATTTGAAATCTGTCCCCCATAATGGAGCGAAACCATAACAAAAAAGGAGGAAAGGGATGACGGAATACGACTACTGGAAAATTTTCCCACGCATGCCGAAGAAGGTGACCATCGGCGACATTACCATTCGCGACGGATTCCAGCACGAGGAGAAGACCATCTCCACCACGGCCAAGATCTTCTACGGCGAGGAGATGATCCTCGCGGGATGCCGGGAGATCGAACTGACAAATCTCGGCAATCCTGCGGGCATCCCACAGTTCCGGGACGCCGAGCAGGTCCTGGCGTACTTTCGGGGGGATCGTTTCAAGAAGAACTGCGAGCGCCGGGGCATCCATCCGGCGGAGATCACCTTTACCGCCGTGACCATCCGGGAAAAGGCCGTGGACACGGCCATCGAGCTCCGCAAGCGGGGCATCGGCCCGGACCGGATCCTCATGATGGTTTCGACGGACCCGGAGCATCACTATGCCAACTCCGGGACGACCCTCTCGCAGTACTGGAAAGAGGTGGAACGGTGCATCCAAAAGGCCGCCGATGCGGGGATCAAAATGAACGGCACGGTGAGCACCATCTGGGGGAGCCCGATCACAGGCGCGACACGGCTGGAAGACGCCGTGGAGTTCACGAAGCGCTTCCTGGAACTCGGCGCCCGCGACATCGAACACGCCGATCACGACGGCTCCGCCACACCGGCCCAGGTTTACCGGTATTACTCCATGATCCTGGACGCCATTCCCTACCCGGAGGTCCATCTGGCCCATTTTCACGAGACGAAGCGCATCGCCCCCGCCTCCGTTCTGGCCGCGCTGCAGGCGGGCATCTTCCGTTTTGAGGCGACGCTGGGCGGTCTGGGCGGTCAGCCGACCAATTTCCTCGACGATTGCCCCGTGCGGGGGACGGGGGAATACTATTACAAGGATCCACGTTATGTGGGCCTCGTGACGATGGAGGATCTGCTCGTCATGATCGACGAGATGGGCATCGAACATGGGTACGATGTGGACCGGGTCCTCTGGCTGGGACGCCAGATGGAGAGAACCATCGGCCGACGCCTCCGTTCCGAGGCGATCTGCAACGGGCGGACGGCACGGGAAGGCCACCCGGAATTCGCCCGTCCGGGTCTGAAAAAGCTCATCGAGAAGGCCGGAGAACAGCCGGGACAGTTGATCCCCAGGGATTGGGCGCCCGAGGCCGTACTGCCGGAACGGCTCCGGCCCAAAACATGACGCCCCAGACCGATGGCGTTGACTTATTACGAGGGCATCCATGATCACCGCCGTGATTCCCCGGCGCACTGGTCCCCGGAATGAAGGACTGCTGAAGGAGCTTCTCCGGGATCCCCTGATCCGGAAGGTCATTGTCCTCGACGCCGACGGCGGATATCCGCTTCCGCCCCGCTGTGAGGCGCTTGCCTGCGATGACCCCGCCTCCGGCCGGACCTGGAACGCCCTCCTCGCCGGGGTCGCCACACGCTACCTGCTCTATTTTTCTCCCGGGGATGTCCGGCCCGATCCCCGCGCCCCGGGCCGCCTGTTTGCTGCGGCCGAGGCGACCGGGGCGGGGATGGTCTACGCGGACTATGCCGAGATCCGCGGCGAAACCCTCCGGGAGCATCCCGTGAACGACTATCAGCAGGGAAGCATCCGTGACGGCTTTGATTTCGGTCCCCTGGTCCTCATTTCGAAGGCCGCCGCCCGCCGGGCGCTCCGGAAATACGGGGAGATCCCGTCCTGCCGATGGGCAGGCTGGTACGACCTCCGCCTGAAGCTCTCGACCGATCGCGAACTCTTCCATCTCCCGGAACACCTCTCAGTCGTGGCGGAAGCCGCCGCGGCCGGGGCGGACGGGACCACGAAGGGGGGTGGGGGCCACTTTGCCTACGTCGATCCCCGGAACCGGGCGTTCCAGGAGGAGATGGAGGAGAAGGCGACGGCGCATCTCAAACGGATCGGGGCCTGGCTCGCCCCGGTGTTTCGCGACGTTCCGCGTTCGAATCACCCCTTTCCCTTGGAGGCGAGTGTTGTCATCCCTGTCCGGAACCGCGTCCGGACCGTGGCGGACGCGGTGAAGAGCGCCCTCGCGCAGCGGACCGATTTCCCCTTCAACGTTCTCGTCGTGGACAACCATTCCACCGACGGCACGACGACGATCCTCGCGGATCTCGCCGGACGGCATCCCGCCTTGAAACACCTCATCCCGGAGCGGCGTGACCTCTCCATCGGCGGCTGCTGGAACGAGGCGGTCTTTTCCGAAGCCTGCGGCCGGTACGCCGTTCAGCTCGATTCGGACGACCTCTATCCGGGGGAAGATGTTCTCCAGCGCCTCGTCGACGCCCTGCGGCGGGGAAACTGCGCGTTGGTGGTCGGCTCCTACACCATCGTCGATAGCAACCTGCAAGAGATCCCGCCGGGGTTGATCGACCACCGGGAGTGGACGGACGCAAACGGGCGGAACAATGCCCTCCGGATCAACGGCCTGGGGGCGCCCCGGGCATTCGATACGACGATTCTGCGCGGAATCGGGTTTCCGAACGTCGGCTACGGGGAGGATTACGCGGTGGCCCTCCGCCTGTCCCGGGAATACCGGATGGGCCGGATTTACGACAGCATCTACCTCTGCCGCCGCTGGGAGGGGAACACGGACGCAGCCCTTTCCGTCGAGCAGGCGAATCGCCACGACGCTTACAAGGACCGGCTCCGAACCATCGAGATCCGGGCGCGCCGGAGACTGAACGGGGTGAGGGGATGGAGATCCTGATCCGGCCGTGGAGGATGGAGGTCCACCGTTCCCCATCTGATCGGCTATAAGGTGATCGGAGAATCAGACTGAAGACGGGCATCCATTGCCGGCTGCTTTCTGATGGTTGCCCACACCGACCGGGGTGATCGAACCCGCATGATCAGCGCGCGGGAACTTACTCGAAAGGAGCGTGAAGCATATGAAAACGAAATCCAAAGACGAAAAGGCTGACGAACTTCGTCTCAAATACGATCTTGCCACCCTGCTCAAGGAAGGTGTGCGGGGCAAGGATGCCAAGCGTTATGAGCAAGGGACAAACCTCGTTTTACTGTCACCGGATGTGGCAAGGGATTTCCAAAATGATGAAGCAGTGAACGAAGCGCTTCGGTTAGTTATACAACCTAAAAGGATTCCAGGCAGCGGGAAACGCGGGGCAGCCTGAGCGTGATGCAATAACCCAAAGGAGCGGGTGAAAGGTCAGTACGAAATGTCAGGATTGATACTGACAACTTCCTCTTCTAAGGCAATTGACTGATTTTGAAAAGTATGCAAGATTACAATTGTTAATGGTTGAAATTCAAGAGGAACCGATCCATTTGACGAAATAAAATTGAATAAAGAAAGGAACGCCATGGCCGATCCAATGAAGGTGGTCTTAAAGATTACGTCTGTAAAGGGGACCTGTGCGGCAGGGCACAAGGTAGGGGAGGAATTTGATTTAAGTAAAGACTTTGTCCTGGGATATTCAGGCAACGGCAAGGCTCTTTGCCCCTCTGCATTTTATGCCGCTTTCCCGAACTGGCGGGTTCTCCGTTTCGGTGGGGAACTACCTTGGGAAGAAGATAAGGATACGGCCCATGTGGCCTGCCCTGACCCCCTGAACCCTCTGATTATGGAATTGAGAAGAATCAGAGAGTAGAAGGTTTCTTCTGTGGTGATTGTTCGTATGTATGCCCTTCCTGAACTCAATGATTGACTGATTTCGAGAACCATGCGAGAGTACAAACGGCAATCCTTGAAGTACTGTGACACCGCCGGGAAACCAGACGGCAAACGGAGAAAACAAACATCAACCTGCAATATATGGAGGAACCGGTCTACTCAACTCCAAATATCCAATATCCAAAGAGGCGGTGAGCGTAAACTTCTTAATGGTGGGAGAGTTCATCTCAGATAGAATTTCCTACATTGATACTGTATTAGAGGCAAACAACCATGCAACATGTTCGATTCGGCCGCACCGGGCTGCAGGTTTCCAAACTGTGCTTGGGCACCATGACCTTTGGACTACAGTGCGACGAGGCGGCTTCCTTTGCCATTCTCGACAAAGCTGCGCAAGGAGGCATGACCTTCATCGACACCGCAGATGTGTATCCTTTGGGGAGCACGCCGGAACTGGCCGGGCGTACGGAGGAAATCGTCGGCAAGTGGCTTCGCGGAAAGCGCGAACAGTTTATCCTCGCCACCAAGTGCAGCGGCAAGATGGGGCCGCTTGCTTGGCAGCAAGGCACTTCGAGAAAGCATGTGATGAATGCCATCAATGCATCGCTCAAGCGCCTGGGCACGGACTACGTGGATCTCTATCAGGTGCACCATCTGGATACCAATACACCAATGGACGAAACCCTTGAAGCCTTCGACGCCGTGCTTCGCAGCGGCAAGGCGCGTTACATCGGCTGTTCCAACTATCAAGCCTGGCGCCTCGCCCGCGCGATGGGTCGTAGCGAAGCGATGGGGCTACACAAATTCGTGTCCGTACAACCGCGCTACAGTCTTCTCTTTAGGCAAAACGAGCGAGAACTGTTCCCGCTGTGTGAGGAGGAAGGCATCGCCGTCATTCCCTACAACCCGCTCGCGGCAGGAATGCTGACGGGCAAGCACAAGCGCTCCGCGGCGCCCACCGAAGGCCGCTTTACCTTGGGGACGACGGCTAAGACGTACACCGATCGCTACTGGCATGATAGGGAGTTCGATACGGTGGACGCCTTCGTAAAAATGGCCAAGGAAGCGGGTGTGGAACCCGCGACGTTGGCGGTGGCCTGGGTGATCGCCAATCCGGTCATCACCGCCCCTATCATCGGCGCCAGCAAACCGGAACAACTGGACGCGAGCCTCGCCACCGCGGAGCTGAAGCTTGATCCCGCGCTGAAGACCAAGCTTGATGAATTGACCCATGAGTTTCGTATGGGCGATGCGCCGCGATAGCCTACGTTTCTGAAGAATCCCCAAAGTGCACTAAAATCCGCCGCCCTCGTTGAACGCTGTTCAGGAAGCGTTGTTGTCCCTCCGAACTACTATAAGGAAGAGCCCCATGGAACCAAAGAACACATCTATGCGCGACCGCCGTGGCTTTATAAAGAACGCCGTGGAGATGGAGGTGGAGAAGTTCAACGCTGCCGGCGGTTGGGGGGATGCAATCCCCCTCATCAAGTTTTTTGAGATGCCCCGCCCTGTGGGCGGGGTAATTCACTCTATGGATTCCCGCCGGCACGGGAATGATAACATTTTGCGGGAACAGCCATCATGACGCCGAACAGTGGGACGGTCGAGGAATTGGAGCGGCGATGCTTCGCCGTTTTTGACGGGAGGGAGGAAACGCCCCCGCTTTCCGATCTGGCGGATGGTCTTCTCAAACGGCAGAAGGAAAACTGGACCGGCCTCTCCGAGGGGTACGCCGTATTGGGTGCAGTCCGGGTGCGAGAGATCCGCGGCGACGGCTGGGGCGTGAATGTCCATTTCAACCCGCGGCGGATCATGAGCAGCGGGGCGAACCTCGATCCGGAATCCCTCCGGCGCCGCCCCTGTTTTCTCTGCCCGGAAAACCTCCCCCCGGAACAGCAGGCGATCCGCTACCGGGATGACTACCTCATCCTCTGCAACCCCGCGCCGATCTTTCCGGCGCATTGGACGATCGCCCACGTCCGCCATTTTCCCCAGTCGCTTTCGGACCATCTCGGGATCTTTCTGCGGCTTGCGGCGGACTTCGGCCCCCGGACGACTGTCTTCTACAACGGACCGCGCTGCGGCGCCTCGGCCCCGGACCATCTCCATTTCCAGGCGGCCCCCGCGGGTCTCCTGCCGGCGGAAGAAGAAATTCTCAATCCGCGGAAACGGGTCGGGACGCGACGGTGGGACGGCGTGGAGATCTCGCGGACCGCGGGGCTGGGACGGGGCATTCTCGTGATCGAAGGGAAGGAAGAAGGAAGTGTTGCGGCGGCGGCCGTGGAGGTGATCGGGGCGCTCGGCCGTCTGACATCATCCGCCGGCGAGCCGCTGCTGAATATTCTTTGCGCCCGCACCGGAGAAGGCTGGCGCCTGATCCTCTTCCCCCGGCGGAAACACCGGCCGGATGCCTATTTCCGGAAAGGGGGGAAGAGGCGCCTCATCAGCCCCGGCGCCGTAGACATGGGCGGAATCATCATCACCTCCCGGGAGGAGGACTTCCTGGCCCTGACACCGGACCTCGTTCGGGGGATCTTCCGGGAGGTTGCCTTCGACGATGCGGCGGTCGACGCCCTGCTTGACGCCATCTAATCCATCGCCCGGCCGACGATGATCCCCGTCCGGGCGCGTCGTGACAGGAGATAGCGGTCAAGGGTCATGTCGGACAGGACGACCTTCCCCGCTGCGCTCGATGCGTGCATTAGGCGGAGCTGCCCCTGGACACGGACGGCAAGCCCCGTATGGCTGACGTCGAGTCCCTTTTCATCCGTTGTGATCGCGATGATATCGCCATCCGCAATCCGTTCCGCATCCCGGTTCAGATCGGCTTTCGCGATGTGGCATTGCGTCCGGCGGGAACAGGCCGCCTCGACGATCCGCATCCGGCGGAACGCGGCCGCATCCTTCAGCGCCGGATGCTCCTCCCGGCGGTCCGTGAGGGCATGGAACGGCTTTCGGAAGGGGATGCCACCGAGCTCGCGCGTGATGTCACGGACGATACCTTTGCGGCCGTTGTCCCGGAGCCAGTCAGTGAAGTAGTGGAGGCGGGAGGGGTAGCCGTTCCGGCGTCCGCCCCGGTAACGGATCCGCTCCAGGGCCGCTGCGTAGTCCCTAAAGGCGGTCTTGCCCGCCCGGATCAGACCCGCCAGGACGACGGTGTTCTCGACGAAGGTGACGCAGTCGAAGGCGCGCAGGTTGACGACGAGTTCCTCCGGTCCTTCCCGCTCCAGCGTTTCCGTCTCGTAGGGTGCGCCGAGAAAGCGAAACCCGGCCTCCACGATGAGTTCATGAAGGGGTTTTGCGCAATCCCCCTTTCCCATCGCCGCCCTCAGCAGCGCCTCACAGATCTCGCGGTCTTCCGGCAGAAAGATCAAACCGTCTCCTCTCTGAAACAGGAGGGGCAACCCCTCCTGTTTTCTCATCTCCGTCCATGATGATGCTCTCGATCCTTCTGTATCACAAAACCGCCTGCAAGGCATCTAAGAAAGGTCCAAGCGCGGGATTCCGGGACATCTATCCGGTGCTTCGGCGGGCGGTCCCGCAAATAGCAGTGGAAATTTTCCGCGATATTGGATAAGAGAAAAAACAAAGTCCATAAAGGAGGAACGGATGAACCCGGTCGGCGAACCCTCTCGATTCCGCGGCGCTGCGAAGTACATCCTCGACGATGAACTGGCTAAGATCGTGAATGTCTCCATAGCCCTGGAGATGCCACTTCTCCTCAAAGGCGAACCGGGCACGGGGAAGACCATGCTCGCCCATGCCATCGCCGAGAGTCTGGCGATGCCGCTCATCGCCCTGAACGTTAAATCCAGCATGAAGCTCCTCGACGCCCTCTACCAGTACGACACCCTCACCCGCCTGAACGACAGCCGTTTCGGCGATTCCAAGCGGGACGTGAGCAACATCGGGGAGTACATCAGGATGGGGAAGATCGGCCAGGCCTTTGTCTCCGACTGCCGGACGGTGCTCCTGATCGACGAGATCGACAAGGCGGACACGGACTTCCAGGACGACATGCTCGACGTCCTCGACCAGATGCAGTTTGATATCATGGAGATCGACAAAACGGTCACGGCGAAAAACCGCCCCGTGATCATCATCACCTCCAACGCGAAGAAGGACCTCTCCGACCCCTTCCTCGGCCGCTGCAACTTCCACCACATCGCCTTCCCGGACCCGGAGATGATGCGGATGATCCTGAACGTCCATTTCCCGAACCTCTCCGAGGGGCTGGCAAAGGCCTGCCTTTTCACCTTTTACCGCCTCCGGGAATTCCGGGGGATCGAGAAGAAACCGGCCACCCGGGAACTGATCAACTGGGTCCGCGCCCTCCAGGCCGATCCCGATTTCGACCTGAAAACGGTCGAAAACGGCGAAATCCCATACCTCGGGGTGCTCTTCAAGAAGAGCGTGGACTTGAGCCTCGCGATCCAGCAGGCGGGACGCGCCCGCAGGTAAAGGGGTAAAGCGGGAGGGAATGCCTTGTTTGTCCAATTTTTCTATAGGCTCCGCGAGCGGGGGGTGCCCGTCACCCCCACCTCTTTCCTCCGCCTCCAGAAGGCCCTCGCCCTCGGCCTGATCGGCTCCGTGGATGACTTCTACACGGCGGCCCGCGCCATCCTCGTCAAAAGCGAACGGTACTTCGATACCTATGATCAGGTTTTTGCCCACCATTTCAAGGGGGCGACGCTCGAGGAGATCACCGATGTCGATCTGACCGACATCGCCAAGGCGCTGCTCGAAGAGTGGCTGAAGCGGCCCAAGGAGATGGCGGAGGCCCTCGGCCTCGACGAGAAGCAGCTCGCCCAATACACGCCGGAGGAGCTTATCCGGTACTTCCTCGACCGGCTGAAGGAGCAGAAGGAGGCCCATCACGGCGGGGACCGCTGGATCGGCACGGGGGGGACTTCCCCCGTCGGCCATTCAGGATCCCATCCCGGCGGGATGCGCGTGGGGGGCGCCTCCCGGAACAAGTCGGCCGTGAAGGTGGCGATGGAGCGGCGCTACAGGGACTACAGCCAGGAGGGGCCGCTGACGGAACTCCAGATGGGCGAGGCCCTGAAGAGACTCCGGCGGATGATCCCCTACGGCCCCCGGGACGTCGTCAACGTGGACAAGACCATCCGCGAGACGATGCGGAACGGCGGCGAGATCTCGATTGTCTTCGACCGCCGCCTGACCGACCGCCTCAAGGTGATCCTGATGATCGACAACGGCGGCTGGTCGATGGACCCCTACATCGAGATCGTCCAGACGCTTTTCAACTACGCCCGTTCCCAGTTCAAGGACCTCAAGATCTACTATTTCCACAACACGCTCTACGGCCGCGTCTGGCTGGATCCCCAGCGTCACCTCCGGCCGGAAGCCGTCGAGGAGTTCACGCGCCGGGATCCGGACACCCGGCTCATCATGGTGGGGGACGCGGCGATGGCCCCCTACGAGCTCATGGGGGCGAACGGCTCCCTTTACGTCGGCCAGAAGGAGAGCCGGAGCAGCGAGGAGCGTCTCAAATTCCTCGCCCGGATCTTCCGGCACGCCGTCTGGCTGAACCCCCAGGCGGAGGCAGGCTGGGGTTATACCTGGACCATCGAGGCGATCGGGAAGATCTTTCCCATGTTCGAGCTGACGCTGGACGGTCTGGAGAAGGCGGTGCAGCACCTGATGAAGCGCCATTAAAGAAAAAAGTTACAATGCTCTTTCTATTCCCGTCGTGATGAATTGTTAAATCCAACGCCCAATCTTCCAAATGATCTCTTTTCTCATATATTCCTGCAAATATTTGCCGGGATAACCAATCGATTTTCTCAACGATTGAGATTCCATCCCTCTCAAGAATTTACAGCATCCCTCAATACAGTAGACGGTTTGAATGTAACCACCTTTCTCGCATCAATCATCAATGCCTCACCTGTCTGAGGATTCCTCCCCTTTCGTTCCTTTTTGGCTTTGACCGTCCATTTTCCGAAACCGGAGATCATGACGGCATTACCCTTGTCCAGATCATCCTTGATGATATCAAAGACACTTTCAACCATACTGACGCAGTCTTTCTTAGGGATGCCGAATCGCTCGTAAATGGAATCAATGATGTCAATCTTTGTCAGGCTCATGATGGTTCCTCCTTTGAAAATAGGTTTATCTTCCCCGAACAACGTGATCAACACGTCTTTAAAACTGAGAAGTTATTATCACCGTTTCCTGCCCACAGAGGCAAGATAAATCGTGGATTCATCTTGTCCGTCAATTCGGAGGAGTTCGTCCATCCCTTCCTGATCATAAGCGGCAATTGCACAAGTTCCCGCACCTATGGCTTCACAGGCAAGATAAAGATTTTGGCAGACATGACCGGCGTCAATCGCAATGACCTTATGGGCGGCAATTCCATAGCGCCATTCCATTCTGTATGGGATGGCTGTCCAGATAAAGGTAACGGCTGCTTCTCCTGGATAGGGTTGACCCAGAACAGCCTGAACAATCTTTCTATTCAAGTTCTCCTCCGTAAATTCAAACAGGAGTTGATGTTCCAGGGGAAGGTAACGGTAGATTCCCTGATCCAGTCCCTGGATATTCAAAACACAGAGATAGGTTTCAAGCGCATGGCGGCAACCGGCGGAAGGAACCGTTCTTAACACATGACCGGGATCCAGTTTTTGCCTTATGCCTTGGGTAGCCCACAAAAGGAAAGACAGTTCTTCAATGGTCATCGGCTCAGCACGATAGGACCTGCGGCTTTCACGGTTCCTGATCGCAGATTTAAGATCCATTTTGCCGAGGTCCTTGCATTGGTCATATTGGGGAAGGTCCATTCGTTTGGCTTCTTTCGGGTAAGGCTTTTCAATCGGAGGAGGCGCAATTCCTCTGTGCTGATCCGTTTGAGAAAAATCGATGCCCTTGCGGATGCTGTCTTTTAGAAATAATCGGTATTTTTTAGTAAGTTCTTTGTCCATTTTGTCGTTCCATATTCACCAGATTTTTCATGTTTGATACTTTCTCGGCCATATTCCCTCCCTGTCTGAGTGATCAAATTTTCACAAAAAACGTGTTGATCCTCAAATCTCTTACTAAATTTTCCTATTTCGATGTAATCGAATGCATTAACTGTGTTTCAGTAGGGTTGTCTACGATACCTCCATCTCCTCCGCCTGATCCCCTTCCTCACAGGGGCCGAGAAACCGTTCGCCATTGAAATAGATGATGTGCGTGGGCGACTCGGCCACCCACATCTCCGTCTCCCAGGAGATGTCGTCGAGGTATTTCATCATCTTATTGAGTCGTGGAAGTTGATCCATGATATTGATCTCCGTTTTATGACGCCATAACCATATCTGTATAAAGATAGCGGGTAAACGCTAAAGATTTCAAGTTTGTTCGTATGGGAGACGATACAGAATAAGTGAGGGGATATCAAGGGAAAAAATCAGGATCACTTTTTCCGATTGACAGGCCGGGGGAAATAAGGAATCTTTGACAACCGTTCGCTTTTTTGAGGTAGCGGCATACGATGGGAAGTCTTGCGGGTCGATGAAATCATGACCACGGGGACGGTATGGGATCCGGATGATCATGGTGGGGGGATGTATCCGGCACCGGATGAAGTGGCATCAGACCGATTTTATGCCGTTCCGGTCCGTGGCCGGGGCGGCATAAGGAGGAAAAATGATGAGAAGGATGCTATGGCTTGCGTTGCTGGCGTGGGGGATGATTCTCTGCGGGCCGGCGGATGGCCGGTCGGCGGGACCGCCGCCGGTGGGCGGGAAACTCCCCGATTTCACCCTCGGCGTGCCGAAGGATGCGGCGGAAAAAACCTATCTCGGCCTCTCCGGATCGGGCGCCTTCAAGATCCCCCAGATTCGGGCGAAGACCGTCGTCGTCGAGATCTTCAGCATGTACTGCCCCTACTGCCAGAAGGAGGCCCCGAACGTCAACAAGGCATACGAAAGGATCGAGGCCGACCCGGTTCTCCGGGGAAAGATCAAGCTCATCGGGATCGGGGTGGGAAACTCCGCCTTCGAGGTGGGGGTCTTCAAGAAGAAGTACAACGTTCCGTTTCCCCTCTTTCCGGACAGCGATTTCGTCCTCCACAAGCTCTTGGGAGAGGTGCGGACGCCCTATTTCATCGGCGTGAAGATCCATCCGGATGAGTCGCATCAGGTGATCCGCTCCCGCCTGGGGGCGTTTGAGAGTGTGGAAAAGTTTCTGGATGAAATCGCCAAGGCGTCCGACCTGAAATAAGGAGGTGTGAAAATGAAAAAAAGACTCATGATCATTTCCTGCCTGGTTGGAGCGGTCCTGTTGATCATGCCCGAGGTTCGGTCCGCCTTCGCGCTGTCCGACGCCTACAAGGACAACATCTACAACCCCGGCGTCCTGAAGGCCACGGACAGCGCCCTGAAGGTGAAGGTCGGCGGAAAGGCGCCCGACTTCGCGCTGAAGGCGGTTTCCGGGGAGCGGGTCTCCCTCGGGCAGTTCCGGGGGAAAAAGAACGTGGTGATCTCTTTCGTGCCCGCCGCCTGGACGCCGGTCTGTTCGGACCAGTGGCCCGGCTACAACATCGTGAAGGAGATGTTCGATGCGAACGATGCAATCCTTCTCGGGATTACTGTCGATAACATCCCCACGCTCTTCTCCTGGACGAACCAGATGGGGAGGCTCTGGTTTCCCGTCCTCTCCGATTTCTGGCCGCATGGCGCGGTTGCGAAGAAATACGGCGTCCTGCGCTCCGACGGCGTGACGGAGAGAGCCCTCTTCGTGATCGACAAAAAGGGGATCATCCGCTACATCGACGTCCACGATATCAACCAGCGGCCGTCGCTCGAGGTCCTGATGGGCGAGCTGGAAAAGCTGAAGAAATAGGAACGGCCCCCGGGCCGGGGGCTGGGAGTATAAAAGCCCTTGACAGGACCCGCGGATGTGTTATGAAACCGTAAAACGTGATACGGTGATCTGAAGATGTCTGAACTCGTCCGCTTCGGTGTTTCCCTGGAAAAGCCCCTCCTGGAAAGGTTCGATCTGCTGATCCGGGAGAGGCAGTACACCAATCGCTCGGAGGCCCTGCGGGACCTGATCCGCAGGGAGCTGGTCCAGAGGGAATGGCGGGAGGGCCGTGACGTGGCCGGCGCCATCACGCTCATCTACGACCATCACAAGCGGGACGTCCTGGCCCGGGTGATGGACACCCAGCACGAGTTCCAGAAGGTGATCATCTCGACCCAGCACATCCACCTGGATCACCACAATTGTCTGGAGATCGTGGCCGCCCGCGGGAAAGCGGAAGAGGTCCAGAAACTGGCCGACGCGCTGCGGTCCATCAAGGGGGTCCGGCACGGGACCCTCAGCATGTCGAGCACGGGGAAGGAGATCGGATAGCCGTATTATTTTTTTCCCCCGGGCGTGTTACGAATTTCGCATTCATAACACGATCCCTGTTTCAAGACAGACTCATGCCGAATAAAAAAGGCCATTCCTGGTCGGGGAAAGCCCCCAGTGACTTTCGGGTGTACCGGCGGATTTAAAGGAGAAACGAGACCATGCACATGGCGGATGCCCTGCTCTCCCCCGCCGTGGGGATGACACTGTGGGCCGGAACGGCAGCGGTAGGCGGATACGCGTCGAAGAAACTGAAGGAACGGATCGATGACCGAACGATCCCCCTGATGGGGGTTCTCGGCGCCTTCATTTTCGCATCACAGATGATCAATTTCACGATCCCCGGGACGGGTTCGAGCGGACACCTGGGCGGCGGGATGATCCTGGCCATTATCCTCGGTCCTCATGCCGCCTTTCTCGTCATGGCCTCGGTCCTGACGGTCCAGGCGCTTTTCTTCGCCGACGGCGGACTGCTTGCGCTCGGCTGCAATATCTGGAACCTCGGGTTCTATCCCTGCTACCTTGTTTATCCCCTGCTCTACAAACCCTTGATCGGGGAGAGTCAAAATCCCGGACGCATCGTTGCCGTATCGCTCGTGAGCGCCGTTGCGGTCCTGCAGCTCGGCGCCTTTTCCGTCGTCCTGGAGACGCTTCTGTCCGGCAAGAGCGAACTGCCCTTCGGCGCCTTCCTCCTGCTGATGCAACCGATCCACCTGGCCATCGGCATCATCGAGGGTTTTGTGACCGCCGCCATCATCAACCATGTCCGCAGTGCCAGGCCGGAGATTCTCGATGGCATTGCAGCCTCTCGTCCCCTTGGCGCAGGGATTTCGCTGAAAAAGGTCATGATTACGTTTGTAGTATTGGCGGTTGTAACGGGCGGGGTGCTCTCCTGGTTCGCTTCCACCCATCCGAACGGCCTTGAATGGTCCATTGAGAAGGTCACCGGCAAGGGCGAGCTGCCGGAACAGGAGCACGGGACTGCTCCAGTTCTGAAAGGGATCCAGGAAAAGACGGCATTCCTTCCCGATTACGGCTTCAAGCCGGCGGGGAATGAGCCGAAAAAGGAGAAAATGGCGCCTGCCTGGCCCGGTATTGAAGCGGGAACCTCCGCGGCCGGCATCATCGGTGCGGCGATCGTGCTTGGCTTGATCCTGCTGATCGGCGTGGGGATCCGATCTTTCCGGGGAAGGGATGCGTAAACAGGCCGACATCACCCCGGCAGGCCGATGCACCCGACCGTCTGTCCGGGTTCAGGGTTGACGACAGGATGCGATTCCGATTCACGTGGATGAACCCATGACCTTTGACGCGCAGTATTTCGATATCGGCCGGCTCGACCGGCTATCCTACCGGGACACCTTCGTGCATCATCTGGACCCGCGCGTCAAGGTGATCGCGACGATGCTGTTTCTGTTCACCGTCATCTCCTTTCCCAAGTACGAGGTGGTCGCGCTGGTCCCGTTCTTCCTGTTTCCGGTGCTGCTCATGACCCTCGGCGAAATCCCCGTCCGGTTCATTCTCAGGAAGGTGCTGCTCGTTTCACCCTTCGCGATCCTCATCGGCGTCTTCAACCCGTTTTTGGATACCGGGACCGTTGCCATCATTGCCGGGATTCCCATATCGGCCGGATCGCTCTCCTTTCTTTCGATTCTCCTGAAATTTACGCTCACGATCAGCGCGGCGCTTCTCCTCATCGCGACGACGTCGTTTCCCGGCGTCTGCCATGCGCTTCGGAGACTCGGCCTGCCGTCGCTGTTTGTCTCACAACTCCTGTTCCTGTACCGCTACATCTTTGTGCTCATGGAAGAGGCGATGCGGATCACCCGCGCCCGGGACATGCGGTCGTTTGGTACACGCGGCGCCGGTATCAAGGTGTTCGTGCGTCTGATCGGAACCCTTTTTGTAAGAACGGTGGATCGTGCAGAAAGAATATATTACGCCATGCTCTCCCGGGGGTTTCAGGGAGACATCCCGAGTCTCAGACGGGCCCGCATTGCGGTGACCGATCTGGCATACCTAACGGCGATGGTCATGTTTCTCGCAGTCTTCCGCTTTTACCGCGTCACCGAAGGGATCGGGTGCCTTGCGCAGGGGCTGTTGCGATGAGCCACCACATCATTGAATTCAAAGACGTGTTCTTCCGCTACCCCGATGGGACGGAAGCGCTCAGGGGAATCAATTTCCGAATCACCCACGGCGAATCCGTCGGCATCGTCGGCGCCAACGGATCCGGCAAATCCACGCTTCTCCAGCACATGAACGGCTGCCTGCTGCCGACTTCGGGAACGGTAACCATCGGTGATCTTCCCCTGACTCGGAAAACGAGGCAGGAGATCCGCAGGAAGGTCGGGATCATTTTTCAGAACCCCGATGACCAACTCTTCATGCCGACGGTTTTCGACGATGTTGCATTCGGTCCCCTCAACCTCGGCATGGATGAGGCTTGTGTGCGGGAGAGGGTCCACAGGGCGCTCGGCATGGTACATGGCCTCGATCTTCGGGACAAACCGCCGCACCACCTTTCCGGCGGGCAGAAGAGCTCCGTCGCCATCGCTTCGGTCATCGCCATGGAACCCGACATCCTCGCGCTGGATGAGCCTGCGGCGAACCTGGACCCCAAGTCAAGGCGATCGCTGATCGCGTTTCTCAAGACCTTTACCCATTCCAAGATGATCGCCTCCCACGACCTCGACCTGATCCTCGATGTCTGCGAGCGCTGCATTGTGATCGGAGACGGCAGCGTGGTCGCGGACGGTCCATCGGCGAAAATCCTTTCGAACCGAACACTGCTCGAGGAAAACAACCTGGAGCTTCCGCTGTCCCTCCAAAGGTGCTGAGCTCGTTTCGGGGGAAACATGGTGCTGGCCGCGGCAAAGGTCGTCTTCGTGCGGGGGCTTGCCGTGATGCGGGAACCGGCTGACCTGCTCAACCATATCCGATCGAAGATGTACGACCCGACCTTTCGGAAGTACGTTTGAATTGTTCGCTTTTTCCGTTTGCATTTGCATGGACCGGCACCGTCATCGGTTTTTTGCCGCGGATGACGTTCCCGTCTTGTAAAGAGCCGCGGCGCTTTCATGGACGCGACGGATGGGTGCGCCGTGCTCAATCGCGGCCCGTTTGCAATCCTCGTACTCGGGGGAGGCCGTGATCACCCTGCCGTCCCGCTCCCCGATCTTGATCCGGATGACCCCGAACTCCGTGACGACCTCCTCCCAGCGGCGATCGAGGCACAGGCGTTCCCACCGGGAGATCCGGATACCGAACGTCGAGGTCTCGGCCAGAATGACGGCCGCGATTGCCTCCGTTAGGTCCGGATCGCAGATCACCGACAGAAGCGTCCCCGGCCGGTTTTTCTTCATCTGGATCGGGGTCAGGAATACATCCAGCGCGCCCGCGGCGAAAAGCCGCTCCATGGCGGTCTCGTAGAACTGGGGATTAAGATCGTCGATGTTCGTCTCGATGACTGTGACGCATTGCAATTCGGCGCCGGCGGCCTCCTCGCCGATCATGACCCGAAGCGCGTTCGGGATGCCGAAATCGCTCTTACCGGCGCCGTAGCCGATGCTCTCGACGGTCATGGCGGGAAGCGGCCCGAATCCCGCGGCGATCTCCCGGATGATCGCCGCGCCGGTCGGTGTGACCAGTTCCCCTTCGATGTCCAGTTTTCTCCAGGGAATGCCGCGCAGGATCTCGGCAGTGGCCGGCGCGGGCAGCGGGAAGACGCCGTGAGCGCCTTTTGCATAGCCGTGAAAGGTGGGCATCGGGCCGGCGACGACCTTCGGCCAGCCGAGCATCTCGAGGCAGATCGCCGCGCCGACGATGTCGACGATCGCGTCCACCGCCCCTACCTCGTGGAAATGCACCTCTTCCGGAGAGCTGCCGTGCACCTTGCCTTCGGCCTCGGCGAGCCTCTTGAAGATGCGTTCGGCCGTTTGCTTTACGCGGTCGGAGAGGTTTGCGCCGCGGATCATCTCCAGGATGTCGTGCAGCCGCCGGTGATGATGGTGATGGTGGTCGTCGAGGATCACGCGGACGTCCGTCGCCTCGATGGGGCCGGTCATCCTGCGGCCGACCTCGATCGAAAAGCCGCCCATGCCGAGGCCGACGAGGCCCTTGCGGAGGTGATCCGCGTCCGCCCCCGCGCCGATGAGCGCCCCGAGCGTCATGTCGCCGCTGATCCCCGCAAAACAGTCGAAATAGGCGATCTTCATTTGTTCACCAGGTGTGCGAAATATCCGGCTCCGAAGCCGTTGTCGATATTCATCACGGCGACACCGGC
>PLLC01000059.1 GCA_003141195.1 Syntrophaceae bacterium | reverse complement strand
TCGTCGAACAGGAACACCTTGGGTTTGCGGACGATGGCCCTTCCCACCGCCACGCGCTGCCGCTGCCCTCCGGAGAGCTCTTTGGGTTTCCTCGCCAGCAGCTCCTGGATGCCGAGGATGTCGGCCGCCTCCTGCACCCGGGAGTCGATCTCTTCTTTGGCAAACTTCCGGATCTTGAGCCCGAAGCCCATGTTGTCCCGGACGTTCATGTGCGGGTAGAGGGCGTAGTTCTGAAAAACCATGGCGATGTCCCTGTCTTTGGGCGCCATGTCGTTGACGAGCGTATCGCCGATGAAGATCTCACCGGAGGTTATCGTCTCAAGGCCCGCGATCATCCTCAGCGCGGTGGTCTTACCGCATCCGGAGGGACCGACCAGAACCGCGAACTCCCGGTCCCGGACCTCGATCGAAAGGTTGTCAACCGCCGTCACCGAGCCGAACCGCTTCACCACGTTCTTCAGGATCACATTGGACATGTCACTGACCTCGTTCGCTAAATCGAATAAGAAGAAAATCCCCCGTCCATCGGCACCACCACGCCGGTCACTTGATATGGACAACGTCGGCCCCGACATCGTTGCTGTAGAGGTCCATATCGAAACGGCCCATATGGAACGTGTCGTAAGGATGCCGAGCCCGGTGGGGGTTCTGGGGTTTCATTCCGTGATTTCCAGTGATTCCAAACCGTTCAACTCTCGAAACCGAAACAGCCCTGATAGACGTTTATCCTATAAACCAAACCGTCGCCCATTACAAGCCGCAAATGAGATCCTGGAAATCGGTATCCATGGGACTTTTGGATCTTTGTGTGGTAATGTTATCAACCGTGAATGACGGCAAAAAACAGATATCGAGGACAAGCGATCCCATGAAGGTACTCCTGATTTCCGCCAATACCGAAAGGATCAATCTGACGCCCCTGCCCTTGGGGTTGAACTGCGTGGCGGCAGCAACGCGCCATGGCGGACATGACGTCAGGGTGCTGGATCTGATGGCGGAAAACGATTCCGGATTGCCGATCCGGGAGGCCATTCTCTCCTTCCATCCCGGCGTCATCGGCATCTCCATCCGGAACATCGACGACCA
Organism: Syntrophaceae bacterium; assembly: GCA_003141195.1. Taxonomy (GTDB): domain Bacteria; phylum Desulfobacterota; class Syntrophia; order Syntrophales; family UBA5619; genus UBA5619. The sequence goes on along the minus strand of PLLC01000059.1, from coordinate 44,555 downwards.
GAACCGGCAGGGGCGATTCCTGCTGGACGATGTCAAACAGGTCGTCCGCTCCTGCCGCGACCTATCCGACGCCCCCATCGTTCTGGGGGGAGCGGGCTACAGCATCTTCCCGGAAAGTGTCCTGAACTACCTGGAGGCAGACATGGGGATCCAGGGCGAAGGAGAAGCCGCCTTTCCCATCCTGGTCGATCGCATCGAACGACGAACGGACCTTTTTGGAATCCCCGGCCTCTATCTGCGGGGACGCGGTCTGCAGGGAAAAAGAACTTTCATCAAGGATCTCGATTCATTGCCTGTTTCCGGAACACACAAATTCTTTGCTTCCCAGGACCAGAGACTGTGGCTCCCGTTTCAGACCCGCCGGGGCTGCCCGTTGAACTGCAGCTACTGTTCTACATCGACCATCGAGGGGCTTGTGATCCGGAAACGATCCCCGGAGGCGGCCGTTGCGGAGCTCGCCCACTGCGTTGAAGCCGGCTTCCGACAGATTTTTTTCGTGGACAACACCTTCAATCTCCCTCCCGGCTACGCGAAGGAGATCTGTAGAAAAAGCATCGACCGCAACCTGGACATATCCTGGCGGTGCATCCTCTACCCCGGGAAGGTCGACGAGAAACTGGCGGCGCTCATGGCGGAGGCAGGCTGTATGGAGGTCAGTCTGGGGTTCGAGAGCGGCTGTGAACGAATCCTCCTCAACATGAACAAGAAATTCAACCTCCTGGAGGTCCGGCGGACGGCGGAGATGTTGGCGCGGCACGGCATCCGTCAGCAGGGGTTTCTCATGCTGGGCGGTCCGGGGGAAACCAGGGAGTCGGTTTTAGAGAGCCTGACCTTCGCCGATTCGCTGCCTCTGGATCAGTTGAAGATCACCTCCGGCATCCGCATCTATCCCCAGACGGCGCTCGCCAGGGCGGCCATCAACGAGGGGATGATTTCACCGGACTGCGACCTGCTCCTCCCGAAATTTTATCTGGTCCGGGAACTCGAGGAGTGGCTGTCTGAGACTGTGAAGACCTGGATAGCGGACCGGCACCATTGGATGACCTGACGGCCGGACCGGACCAATCGCCGCGGCCGAGGCAGCCAAATCCGTTTAATCTTGTTCGTGATACGTGGCATTCTCCGGTTCGCGGTATTCAGACCAATGCTTCGCTACAAATGATTCGGGGGATCGGTTTGTCTTCGAGTTCCAGGCTTCGCCGGGCTGCCACGTCTTTCAGATTGTGCTGGTCGTAAATTCGGATCAGATTCTTGTAGAGCGCCTCACCTACGACGGCATTCCGCCGCAACTGGTTCAACTCACGCTTGACCGCGCCGGTCAAAGCGCCTCGGAAGGCCTTCTCCAGAATGTTGACATTGCCCTTGATTTCTTCATCGGTCACGGCTTCAAAAAGGATCCTGAGTTCCCGAAGCGCATAGAGCTGGCCGTGCGTGAGATTGAAGGTATGCCTGCGCTCGGCTTCCCGGTGTTTGACTTCCTCGGCAAATGCCCGTTGCACGGTCATGACTGCCTTGTTGTATCCGTCCGGCAGGGCGGCGGCCGCCGCATCGGGAGCGCATTTGACCGTGCCGACCACCCTCGGAACATCGCGGGAAAAGACGGCGCCCTTTTCGTCGAGCAGGAAGAGCTGCTGAAAACGGCCGGCCTGGCAGAAAACGAACAAACCCTTTTGCAGAGAAGGCCGCGCCGTGCGGATGCCGTCGCGCAGAGCGGCGATGCGCTCAAACTCCGCAGGGTCTTCCTTCCGCAATTGCCGCAGGATTTCCTCGGCTTCGTTCAGGTCCAGAAACTCGTCTTCCGGTTTACCCCAGAGGTCCATCTGCACCGGGCCGCCGCCCTGTGTTTCATAAATGGCATACATCGCCTCGGGGTTCAGGCGTTCGGTCTCGTCCAGGATGTTGGAGTCCTCCCCGATGGTGTCGTGAATCTCTTGAATCCGGTTGTGCAGCTTGTCGTATAAATTCAGATTTTTCTCGATTCCCACTTCCGGTAGGAAGTTGAATGCGAAGATGCTTTCATGTTCCGATCCGATACGGTCGATGCGCCCGAAGCGTTGAATCAGCCGCACCGGGTTCCAGTGCAGATCGTAATTGATGATGTTGTCACAGTCCTGGAGATTGAGACCTTCGGCCAGAACGTCGGTAGCGACGACGGTCATGAGTTCCGCTTCGCCTTTGGCAAAGCAATACTCCGGGTTGGCTTTCGGCGCGAACCGTCCGACAACGCGCGCTTTACTCTTGTCTCCGCTGTAGATAACCTCAACATCGGGAAGGCGGTCGCCGGGGTTCAGATTGGCGTAGAGATACTTCGCCGTGTCGGCGTACTGAGTGAAGATCAACCGTTTCGCGCCCTTCAACGGCTTGTCAGCCAGGCGCGCTTTGAGCGTTTGGAGTTTGGCGTCTTTCTCGGGGGTGATGGGTTCAACCAGCGTCCGGACCGTCTTTAAAATCTCGATGTCGTGCGCGATGTGCCTGCGCAGGGTATCCGTGTCGAAGTCCGCTGCGTCGTAACGCTGCGACACCGCGCGCAAGGCATCCATGAAGTCGGTCTCTTCGAGCGTGTCACTTCCATAGAGGATGTACTGCGCTTCCTCGCCCGCCGGGACGAAGCCCTGGTCGATGGCCTTGATAAACGACTCATGAATCTTGAGCAACCGGCGGATGGTCTCCTGAAAGGCGTAAACACTCGACTCAAACCGTTTGAACAAGAGAACGCGCATCAAACCGCGCAGATTCGCCCCGGCCCGCTGCAGGCTGACATACGGCTCTTTCTTCTGTTTCTCGGCGTGGACATAGTGCCACAGGCCATAACGCGCATAAGTCAGTTCCCCCGCCATGGCTTTGGCCGATTTGCCCTTCCGGGATTTGCCGAGATAGCCGCGCAACTGCTGGTAAAGCCCCTGGTAGGTCTCTTCGATGCTGTAAGCGATGGTTTGAAGCTGCCGCTTCGGGAAGAACTGGTGCTTCCCGCCGACAAGCACATAGGCCTTCCGCCTGCCGTCGAGGTATTCCTGAAAACGACCGGGATCGACCGGCTCGTGTGTCTCGGCATCAAAACCATACCACCGCAGGATATGGTTGCGCGTACGCCGGACAAGGATGTTGGCCAGCAAGTCGGGCAGTTTCTTTTCCCCCCGCTCGATCAGCTTGAAGAACTCTTTCAGGTTCGGCGGGTCAACAGGCAGGTCCGTCCGGTCGTCCTGATGGAAAAGCTTGATCTGGTGGTAAACATCCCACGCGCTTTTGTTCCGGGGCGTGGCGGTCAGGAAGCAGCAACGGCGGCCGGTGGAAAGGAATGTCTGGACGACCTTGTAGCGCTGGGTGTCGGGATACCTGAGGTTGTGGCTTTCATCGACGAGCACGAAGTCGCGGTCCTTGTAGCGGAAATCTTTCAGAAGCTTCGTCACACCGTCGTTGTCATCTTCCCGGAGATACCCCATCGAAAGGATTTGGGCGTTGAGTTGGTAAACCTCGTTGTACCGTTCCCACATTTCCTTGAGCGGCGCGGGACAAATGACCAGCGGACGCGCGTGGTCCGTACGCTCAAAGTGCTTCACGATGGCCGCGCCGATGTAGCTCTTGCCCAAGCCGACCACGTCCGACACAAACCCTCCGCCGAAATCCCTGATCATCTGGATGGACTGCCGGACGGCGACCTTCTGAAAATTCGCCAATTTGAGGAATATGTCGTCATCCCAGAGGAGTTCCTGCTCTTCCTCTCCCTCCAGCCGGTCTTTCACAAGGGCAAAGAGCGTCTTCATGTAAATGTCGTACGGCCTGACCTGCGCCGCCGCCCAGGATTCCCGGAGTTCCACCATCAGCGTTTCGTCGAAGTCCTGCGCCTCTTTCCAGAGATCATCGAACCAGCGGACAAGTTCCTGATGGTTCCGGTTTGCCTGCATCAAATACATCAACGCGCGAGCAATCGGCAATAATCTTTAGATGACCGTGCAGGAACATTCGCAGTGCCTTGCCATATGGTGCCGAGAGCCATTTATTTGGTGTTATGAATGACAGGAAACCACGGGCACCAAGAAGCATGAAGCTAAACTCTGTGAACGCCACATAGAGGTCCCAGTTCCCCTTTGTCGTTTCCATTCTCTCCCGAAGGTAGTCACGGAACTCGGGGCAATCACGCTTCATAAGTTCAGAATCAACATACAGCGGATTGCCGACGACCACATCGAACCCCTCCCGGATACCGAACATCCACTCTGGATCGAAGAACGGGGCGGAGGCGTTCTGGTCGTAGGGGTCCCAGGTGGCAAGTTGCTTGGCCGTGGTGTCACCCCAGCCGTCGCGCTTGAGCAGCGCTGCAATCTCGGCGCGAAGTTTCTTGTCCAGCTCCCGGTACTTGGCTTTGTTGCCCGGGGTCTTGGCATTGAAATGCTTCTCCCGCACCTTGCGTAGTTCCGCTTCCCTGGCGTCGATGTCCGGGTTGCGGAACGCTCCCTGCTTTGGTTTTTCGATCCCGATCAGCGTGTTGGCGGCGACGAACTTGGTCTCCAGGTTGGGCAAAGGACGCACACCGAGGTTGGGTGCATCCGGGTCCATCCGCTGGTCAACGATCAGCGAGATGAAAAACCGCATCTTGGCGATCTGGACGGCGATGGTCTGGATGTCCACGCCATAGAGGCAGTTTTCGATCAGGTAGAGCTTGCGGCCGTAATCCAGTTCGTTGCGCTCAAACGCCTCCTCAATACTGATGATCTGCTGTTCCAACTCCCTGACTGTTCGCTCGCGGATGGCGGCGTCTTCGATTTTCTCCGCCGTGGCGACGGCGTCGCGAACACGTTGGATCTGCCGCTGCTCCCACTGCTTGTTTTGCGGATCGAGCTTACCGAGGATGAAAACCAGCTTGTGCAGAACGCCCATTGGGAAGGCACCGGAGCCCACGGCCGGGTCCAGCGCCTTGAGGGCGTCGATCGCGGCAATCAGCGACTTGGTTTCTTCCTCGTCGAAATCGTGGCCGCTCTCCTCCCACGACGCCAGCCGTCGGAGTTTCTCTTCCGTTGCCTTTTCATTCTCTGCGGGTAGCCTTCCCTTCAAATATGCGATCAAGGCCTCGTCCACCATGTAGTCCACGATCTCGCGCGGGGTGTAGAACGAGCCGGTCTGTTTGCGGGCCGTGGCCCCGGTCTCGGGATTGTAGGCGGCGAGCAGGTTTTCGAACACCTTGCCGGAGAGCTCCGGATCGAGGGCGACTTCCTGCTCGATGGGCGTGTTTTCCTCGATCGTGAAGCGGTAGCGGTTCAGCGTGTGGATCAGTCCGCGCACCCGTACTTTCTTGAACTTCCTGTCGCCGTAATCCGCGCTGAGGTCTTCTTCCCGCTCGGACCCGAAGAACAGGAAATCCGGCACTACCGGCTGGCTGTCCGAACGGCGGGAAAACCCGTCAATCCTTACGTAACGCGGCCTGGCGTTATCGCCCAGGTCCTTGTCCAGGCACTCGAACAGGCCGCCGTTGAGGAACGGGATGTTCTTGAACAAAGCCAGCGCCTCGCCGGGCTTTTGGAACAAATCCCGGTAGCGATAAAGACTGTGCGCCATGAAGTTTTGTTCGTCCTTCACCCAGCCCCGCTTGTCCATCTCGGTATTCAGCGTGGCGAAGAACAGATTTTGCAGAATCGCCTTGTAGAAAACGGAATCCTTGCGGGTATCCTTCTCAGGCGCAAACCCGTCGAGAAGTTCATCCAGGCGGCGCTGAGCGAACAGTTCTCCGGAGATCAGACCCTTTTCCTTCACGAACCAGCAGAAGATCAACCTCGTGATCATCCTGATCACACCGATATGGTCGTGTCCGTCAGACTCTTTGGGTGCGTCCTTGGGGAACCGGACGTGCCTCAGTGCCCAGAAATACCAGTTGGCAAGTTCTTTGTAGAATGCTTTGGTGACTTGTTCGACATCAAAGGCGTCATCATGGCGTTTTTGAATCTCCAGCGCGGGGATGCCGAACAGCTCTTTCCCCATCAGCGCGAGATCCATCATCTGCAGCCGCTCGGCGGCCGTGCGTAAACCGCTGTCGGCCCGCACGGTCATCCGGCGCAAAAGCCGCCGTTTCTCCGCCTTCTCGTCATACTTGACGTTCAGAAAATGCCAGGCGGATTGCGTTGTGTCGGAGAAAATAAACAGGCAGTAAGGATGTTCGCGGATCAACTGATTGACGATGGGCCGTTCAAGATTTCTCTGAAGGCCAGCGGAGGCCAGGCGGCAATACACCACATGAAACGCATGATCCTCGCCGCCGCTCGCGAATAGGACGGGATCATCGGCCAGAGCATTGCGGGCGGAATCCGGCCAGCCGCGCATGCTGAGCGGCTGGTTTTCTCGCTCGTAGTTCAGTTCCTCCCAGAACAGCTTTTTGAGACCACCCAGATCCCGCAAGTTCCGGAGGATATTCAGAACCGTCTGCTGTCTTTCAATCTGGGCCATTTATCACCTCGGCTTTTCTCATTTTCAGAAGCGTCTCAAGTTTAGACAAGCCGATGTAAAAAAGCACCTGGTCTTTTCTGTTAAGAATCTTCTCCGGGAACAAAAAGGGTGTACATGCACGTGCCGGAATGAGGTCTCAAGGACAGCTCAGGGGGGATCGTCCGGAGCTCAGCTTTTCCGACTGGTCTTGGTGGTGAAGGTGGAGAGGCTCTGTTTGACCCTCTTTCCTTTGCACTTCGGACAGGAAACCTTGGTCTTTTCATGCTCCGAAATGCTCAGGATTACGGAAAATTTCTTATTACACCCTCTGCATTCATACTCGTATGTCGGCATTGTAGTCCTCCTTTTCTGTCCTTGCGTTAATGTTAATCAGGATCAACCGTTTGCTTTATCTTAACGAATTGGAATATATTGTCAAGAAAGGAAACGTTCCTTGTTGGTGAATATGATTGACTGGCAAGCGCCTCCCCGTTATACTTGCACTACCCAAGCTCATCAAAAACATGGGGACGTGGCAAGGGGTTAGTCTGATATCGCATTGATTTCAAGATCATAAAGGAGGTTTCCATGCCTGAAGCAGATGCCTCAAAGGTTGAAAAAAGTTTTTATACGGATGTACCTCAAAAGAGCGAAGTCTTTTTCCTGAAAGGGTCGAATTCCTATGACTGGGGAATGAAAAACCGGCTGGCCCGCATTTTTAATGCAAAGTCCGGCAAAACCGTAATGCTCGCCTTTGACCATGGATATTTTCAGGGACCCACGACAGGTCTGGAACGGCCGGATATCACCATACTGCCGCTCGCGCCCTACGCCGATGCGCTCATGCTTACGCGCGGGATTCTGCGGTCTGTAATCCCTCCTTCGCTGAACAAGGCCACGGTGCTTCGTGCAAGCGGCGGGCCGAGCATTCTGAAGGAATTATCCAATGAGCATATCGCCATGGATATGGACGACGCGGTTCGCCTGAACGCCTGCGCCGTTGCGACACAGGTTTTCATCGGTGGCGAATTCGAAACGCAGTCGGTGATCAACCTGACGAATCTGATCGACATGGGCAACAGGGTCGGCATGCCGGTGCTGGGTGTAACGGCAGTCGGCAAGGAATTGGTCCGCGACACCAAGTACATCCGACTTGCCACGCGGATGTGCGCCGAGCTCGGCGCCGCGTTTGTCAAGACCTATTTTGTGCCTGATTTCGAGACGGTCACAGCCGGATGCCCTGTTCCCATTGTCATTGCCGGCGGCAAGAAACTGCCCGAGCTCGAAGCGCTGAAGATGGCCTGCGAGGCGATCAACCAGGGGGCGGCAGGCGTGGACATGGGGAGGAACATTTTTCAGTCCGAGGCGCCTGTTGCCATGATCAGGGCTGTCCGCAAGGTTGTTCATGAAAACATGAGACCGGAACAGGCCTTTGAGATGTTCCTTGATCTGAAACAGCAACAGGCATAATGCACTGCCGGAAAAGCAACCATCATGAACAACGCCTGGATTGAAGCGGAAGCGGACCGTTTTATAAATCTGTGGGGACACGATGCGGCATCATGTCCCCATCCCGAATGGGGAAACGAAATCGCGCTTCTGGCGTATGCAACGCGCCTTGTGGGAAGCGAACCGGATCTAACTTTGCACGGCGGCGGAAACACGTCGATCCGGGGCAGGGTCAAAACGGTTGCCGGCGATGATGTTGCCGCACTTTTTGTCAAGGCTTCGGGCGCTCCCCTGGACACGATTACCCCTTCAGGCTTTGTCTGCCTGGACCATGCCTATCTCAATAAACTGCGAACCGTTTCGTCCCTGACCGATGAAATCATGGCCGGTGAGTTCCGCATGCACATGCTCAAGCCCGGCGATGCGCTGCCCTCGATCGAGACGCTGATGCATGCTTTCCTCGACAAGACAAGCATTGTGCACACCCATCCGGCGGCGATCCTGACGCTGACCAATCGGGCCGGGGGTGAAGAAACCATCGCCACCGCATTGGGGAACGATGTCGGGGTCGTTCCGTATGCGGATGCCGGTCTGGCTCTGGGCCGTGCCGTTTCCGCTGAACTGGACCGGGGAAAAGGGTTCCGGGCAATCGTGGTCATGCATCACGGTCTGATCACATGGGGGACGGGGCCGAAACAGGCGTACGACCATACGATAGAAATCGTCAACCGAGCGGAAAAATATATTCGGGAGTCCCGGCGGCAGATCTTTCCCCGGAACACGGCGACAACCCTTGAAATCGCCCGGAAGCGTTATACGAAAATCGCGCCGCTGCTTCGGGGCCTGCTTTCGCCGGCGTCCGGCGATCCGGACAACCCGCATGAAAAAACGGTCCTCGTCCCTCTCATCTCCCGGGAGGCGCTCGATATTCTTGACTCTCCCCAGGCAAAGGATCTTGCCTGCACGGCGCCGCTGACGCCCGATTATCTCGTGCGTACAAAGGCGTATCCGCTGTTTATAGAAAAACCCGATTATGACAACATGGATCTCCTCCGCCGGCAGCTTGCCCGGGAGATCGAATCGTTCAGCACCCGTTATGACGCATATGTAAAGAAACAGTCGCCGCGTCTCCCGGAATTCGACGCTTCCGGCCATGACCTTCTGCCGAGAGTCGTCCTTCTGCCCGGCCTGGGCGCCGTGTGCGCAGGGCCGGACTTGGGCATGGCGCGAATCGCCCGCGACATCATGGAGCAGGCCCTCCTTGTCAAGCGTGCGATCTGCGAAACAGGCGGAAAATACCTTGGCTTGACGGAAGATCATCTGTTCGCCATGGAATTCAGGCCATTTCAACGGGCAAAGGTTGCCGCTAAAGGTCAAAAGCCGCTGCGGGGCAGCGTGGCAATGGTTACGGGAGCAGCCGGCGCGATCGGGTCGGGCATCTGCGATGAATTGCTCAGGCAGGGTTGCAATGTTGCCGTGACCGATCTTGCAGGTGAGAATCTTGACTCTATGGCGCTCACCCTGAAGGGCATGTACGGGGACCAGGCACTCGGCGTGCCGCTTGATGTGACCGACAGCTCATCGGTATCGGCAGCCTTTGAAAAAACAATCGCGGCATTCGGCGGGATCGATATCGTCGTAATCAATGCCGGCCTGGCGCATGTGTCTCCGCTCACAGAAATGAATCTTGACGCGTTTCGAAAACTGGAGCGCGTCAATATCGAAGGAACTCTTCTGATGCTTGCCCAGGCAGGGAAGCTCTTCAAGCTGCAGAACACTGCCGGCGACGTCGTGCTAATTTCGACAAAGAATGTTTTTGCGCCCGGCGCGAAATTCGGAGCCTACAGCGCGACAAAGGCCGCGTCCCACCAGTTGTGCCGCATTGCCAGCCTTGAGTTTGCGGATATGGGTGTGCGCGTGAACATGGTGTCGCCTGATGCCGTGTTTTCGCATGGGTCAAAAAAATCGGGCCTGTGGGCGCAGATCGGCCCGGATCGCATGAAGGCCCGAGGCCTTGATGAAAAGGGACTTGAAGAATATTACCGCCAAAGAAACCTGCTCAAGGCGCGGGTCACTGCGGAACATGTCGCCCGGGCGGTGGTTTTCTTTGTGACTCACCAGACGCCTACAACCGGCGCGACCATCCCCGTCGACGGCGGCCTGCCGGATTCGACGCCTCGATAATAAACCGACGACCGAAAACGGTCTTCAGGGCAGATAAAAATCGGTTGCTGCCTTCGCCGAGACTGTCCTGACGGGGGCGGATAACGGCAAGACCGTGCGCCTCAAGCCTCAGAAAGAGGTAATTGTCACCCTCCCTTCCAACCCAACCACCGGCTACAGTTAGGAGATGGTGGAGCAGGGAGAAGACGCAGCGGTTTTGGTCGTTGCCAAAGAATTCAGGACGTCCGTAGGTACATCCGGGCGTGTCGGCGCCGGCGGGGTTGAGCATTTCCGCCTGTGCCTGCTGAAGGCAGGGCGTTTCACCGTAACGTTCGTCTACCGGTGGTCTTGGGAAAAGGATGAGAGAGATCAACTTCTTCCTGAAAGCATTAGATCTGTCGTTAAGATAGGGATACAGGATTTCAATGCGTAATGATCACGTCCTTTAGACAATCATTGACACACACGGGCGTACATCCTATACTTTTCCCAAAAAAGGGAATTCTCATAAAAAAGGAGGAACTCATGCAAGTTGCATCACATGATAAAATCATAGAAGAGCAGATCAAAAGATGGCAGATTGATCAGAAAAAGAAATACAAGAAACCGATACGGCCAGTCATCACCTTGTCGCGGCTGCCCGGGGCAGGCGGGAAATCCATTGCCCAGCGACTTGCGGAGGAGTTGAAGATTGATCTCTTCGACCGAGAGATTGTAGAAAAAATTGTGGAAAGCTCTAAGGCGAGCAAATGGGTCGTTGAATCGCTTGATGAGCATGACCGCTCAATTCTCAACGACTGGATCCGGGCTCTCGGCGAGAATAACATGTGGTCCTACGAATACCTGCAACATCTGACTAAGGTCGTGGGAGCCATTGGAGCGCACGGCCATGCCTTGATCGTCGGTCGCGGCGCAAGTTTCATCCTGCCGCAGGAGGTATGTCTACGCCTCCTTGCCGTGGCGCCACTGCAGACGAGAATTGACAACGTAGCAAAGGCTTACGGGTTATCTGAAGCGGAAGCAAAGCGGAGGGTCCTGCTCACGGAATCCGCCCGAAGGGCTTTTATCAGAAAATACTTCAACGCGGATATGATGGATCCGCTTAACTTCGACCTTGTTCTAAACACGAATAATCTGAACATCGATACCATCGTGAATATTGTAAAGGAGGCATTCAACTCACGGCAGTGGTACAATTACAATTAACGGAGATTTTCACGAAGGCTTTGCTGGTATGAAATACAAAGATTGCGACCATGATATCTGTTGGTCTTCTCCTGCACCTGCAGGTGACGTTACTCACAACCAGTAATCTTCATAATTGTTCTCGCTATAGGGGTGAAGATAAGTAGGTGGGGGCAGTAATTGAGTAAAGTGACGGGAATGCCTTTCCCGGTGTCGTGCAGGGAGATGGAGTTCCAGCATCAGTTTGCTGCAGCTTTTCATCTGCAATGAAACATTTGCTTTCTTACCCCGATATGTGTAATATGGCGCCATGAAGCGTCGTGAGTTGGAGCAGAGGCTTGAACAGCTCGGTGGGTGACTTTCTCGTCACGGCGGCCGGCATGATATCTGGCGACGGGGCGAACGCGAACTGGCTCTGCCGCGCCACAGGGAGATCAACGAATATACGGCCAGGGCCATCCTGAAGGAGGCCGGAGGAACGGAATCATGAGATTTGCAGGCAGGGTGTTCAAGGTCGGCCGGATGTGGGCGATCGAAGTCCCGATTCTGGGGGTCGCCACCCAGGGCCGAACTAAAAAAGAGTCCTTCGTGATGATCGCCGACGCGATCGAATCGCTGGTGAACAAGCCGGGATTCGTCATCGAGGTTCACCCCGGGAAAGGTGATTACTTCGAGATCGATTCCCCCGACCAGGCCGCGCTGACCGCGTTTCTCCTGCGCCGTAAACGGACGCTGGAAGGGCTTTCCCTCTCCGCCGTCGCCAGACGCCTGGGCGCCGTCTCTCTGAACGCCTACGCCCGCTACGAACAGGGACGGGCGGTCCCGAGCATCGAAAAGCTCAGCCGTTTGCTCGCGGCCGTCTCCGGCAAGGGGGATTTCGTCCTGAGCGACAGCCGAAGCCGGTAAACGGCTTGCTGTGACGGTTTCCGGAGGAGGAAGTGTTGCGCCGGCCGGGCCATTGGTCCAATCAAGGCTGCCGCCGAAAGCCTGCTTCAGGGAAGAGATGATGCGGATCCGGCCGTAATTCTCGGCAGCATGTCCGGCGCATGGGTCAGAACCGTGACCCGAGCGCCGGGCCCTTTCTGGGCCAGGGCCGCGTCCAGGGCCTCCTGCACATCGGCAAAATAGCGGAAAACCAGTTTTTCCGACTCCTCCGGGCTGATGCCGTCGGAGACGATCCAGACCTCTTCCCTCTCCCGCACCTGCGCCCAGGCGATCGCCAGCGCGGCGCCCACCTCGTCCTCAAGCTCCCTGGCCGAGACCATCTCCCGAAGCCGCCGGGAACCGTAAGGGGCCATCTCCAGCATATTGCAGTGCGTCTGGGCGATCCCTTCATGGCAGGGGGTCGCCACGATCACGATGCCCCCCGCCTTGACCGCCAGGTCCGAAGGATAGAGCGTCTTGTGGGCCTGCCAGAACTCGAGGTCGCAGGGATGGGAGCTCGACAGCACGATATCGGCCTCCTCCGAGATCGGGACGTCGTAAACCTCCCGGGATTTTGCGACTCCGGCCCGAAACGCCTCCACCACATCGCCGAAAAAGGCCTGAACGACCTGGCCGTGCCGATTGAGGACCGTGTTGAGGATCGTGTTCATCCCGACCTTGCGGGCCATCGCGTCGAGCTCCTCGCGGACGGGGTTCTCCAGCACGCCCAGGTAGGAGCGGGGCGCCCGCACCGACAACAGGTGGGTGTAGGCCGTTGTCTCCTCGCCGGAGACACCCGGCTGGATGATCTTCGCTCCGCCGGCGTAACCGGGGATGTGGTGGGGGACGATACTGCCGATCCCCATCTTGAAATCGGCCTCGACCACCGTGCGATTGATCCGGATGCGCCCCCCGTTCTTCGTCGTTCCCAGATCGACAAGCGCATCCGGGTCCTTGTAGGGATGGTTGACGACCGGCACGCGGCATAGCGTTTCGGCGCCGAACTTGTCCCGGATCTCGTCGTCCGTCATGAAGCGGTGGGTACCAAGCGCGATGATCACGCGGATGGCTGAATCGGGTATTCCGGCCGCGTTGCACTCGTTGAGGAGAATCGGGATCAGGATATCCGTCGGCGTCAGGCGCGTGTTGTCGTCCGCGATCAGAACCGCGTTTTTCCGGCCCCGGACCTGTTCCCGCAGGGGCAGGGCCCCGATGGGCGAGGCCAATGCCCGCCGGATTTCCGCCTCGACGTCCGTCACCGGCGCCGCGTCGCGCGGGGAGTATACCCCCACGAGATTTTTCTCTGGGATGCGGATCTCGACGCTCTTTTCTCCATACGGCAATGTTACGTTACGGATAGTCATGTTTTTTACTCCAGGATGGAACCCTTCATCGCCGAACCCACCATCCGCCGGTAACGCTCCAACAGCGAACCCTTCTCGATGTTCGTGCTCTCGGGCGGCTTCCAGCTCTTTTTCCGCTCCTCCAGAACCTTCGGATCGACCGCCAGCTCCAGTTTGCGCGCCGGGATGTCGATCCGGATTGTGTCTCCCTCCGCGATGAGGGCGATGGGGCCGCCCAGATAGGCCTCCGGCGAGACGTGGCCGATGCAGGCCCCTTGCGTCGCCCCGGAGAACCGCCCATCGGTGATCAGGGCGACGGTCTTGCCCAATCCCATGCCGATGATGGCCGAGGTGGGCAGCAACTGTTCGCGCATCCCGGGCCCTCCCTTGGGCCCCTCGTAGCGGATGACGACCACGTCGCCGGGTTTGATGTTCCCGCTGAAAATTGCCTCCAGGGCCTCTTCCTCCCGGTCGAAGACGCGCGCGGGTCCGGAATGGACCAGCATTTCCGGGGCGACCGCGGCGCTTTTGACGACCGCGCCTTCGGGGGCCAGGTTTCCGCGGAGGATGGCCAGCCCGCCCCGGGGGGAGATGGGTTTTTCGACCGGATGGATCACCTCGGGATTCAGGATTTTCCGGCAGGCGATGTTTTCGGCGATGGTCTTTCCGGTCGCCGTCATGCAATCGGGATGGATCATCTGATGTCGGTTGAGTTCGTTCATCAGGGCCGAAATGCCGCCGGCATTGTACATGTCGCCGGTGAAAAATTTCCCGGCCGGCTTGAGCAGGGTCAGATGCGGCGTCCGCTCGGCGATCTCGGAGAAACGGTCCATCTCAAGCGCGATGCCGACCTCCCGGGCGATGGCGGGAAGATGGAGGCAGGTGTTGGTGGATCCCCCGATCGCCATATCGACGGCGATCGCGTTCTCGAAGGCGTCCAGCGTCATGATGTCCCGCGGCAGGATGTTTCGGTTGTGGAGCTCCATGATCGCCTGTCCCGCATGCCTGGCCAGCGCGACGCGGGCCCCGTACGTGGCCGGGATGAGGGCGCCGTCGGTCAGCGTCATGCCGAGCGCCTCGGTCAGCATGTTCATGGAGTTTGCGGTTCCCATCATGGCGCAGGAGCCGCACCCGGGGCAGGCCACGTGCTCGAACGCGGTCAGCTCCACTTCGCTCATCTCGCCCCGGACGACTTTCCCTTCCGCCTCGATGAGGTCCGTGTAACAGACCTCTTTCCCGTGAAAACTGGTGGTGTCCATGGGGCCGCCGCTCACCAGGATGGCCGGGATGTTGAGCCTACCTGCGGCCATCAGCATCCCCGGCGTGACCTTGTCGCAGTTGGTCAGAAGCACCATGGCGTCGAAACCGTGGGCCGTGACCATCAGCTCAATCAGATCGGCGATCATCTCGCGGCTGAGCATGGGCATCTTCATCCCCTCATGGCCCGTGGCGATGCCGTCGCAGACCGCGATGCAGGGGAACTCCAGCGGCGTTCCCCCCGCCTCGGCCACCCCTAACTTGATCGCCTGGCAGAGCGCCTGCAGGTGAACGTGGCCGGGCGACACTTCATTGAAGGAGTTGACGACGGCCACCAGGGGTTTGTCCAGATCCTCCCGGCAGTGGCCCATGGAATAGAACAGGGAACGGTGCGTGGCCCGGTCAATCCCCTGCGTGATGATGGAACTTCGCAGGGGGCCTCTATATGAATTGGGGCGGGTCATGGATCCTCCTTGTGATGAAAATGCCCTCAAGACTGCCGGTGCGACGCCAGGCGCGCCGCAACCCGGATGGCCTCAATCATGCTTTCCGGATTTGCCCGTCCTTCGCCCGCCTTGCCGAACGCCGTGCCGTGATCGACGGAGACCCGGATGATGGGCAGGCCGCAGGTGACGTTGATTCCGGACATCGAACCCCACGTTTTGGTGCGCTCATCGTACTGAAACCCGATGACTTTTATGGGAATATGTCCTTCGTCGTGATACATGGCCACGACCAGATCGTACTGCCCGCCCTGCATCTTCGAAAAAACGGTGTCCGGAGGGATGGGACCTTCCACATTAAGTCCTTCGCTCCGGGCCTGCATGACGGCCGGTTCGATCTCCTCGATCTCCTCGCGCCCGAACATTCCGTTCTCCCCCGCGTGGGGATTCAGACCGGCGACGGCAATGCGCGGGCGATCGATCCCCAGTTTCTTCACGGCATCTTCTCCCAAGCGGATCACGCGGTAAACCCTCTCTTTTTTCACACGGTCGCACGCTTCCCGGAGGGAGACATGCGTGGAGACGTGGATCACCCGGAAATTTTCGTGCGCCAGCAACATCGCATAATCACGGGTATTCGTCAAATCGGCATAAATTTCCGTATGGCCGGAATAGTGAAAGCCGGCCTTGTTGATGGCCTCCTTGTTGATGGGTCCCGTCACCGTCGCGTCGATCTTCCCGGCCATCGCCAGTTCGATCACCTTCCGGACATATTCGAATGAGGCGCGTCCCGTCTCCGCGGAAACCGTCTTGTACCGAATCTTTCCGGCATTGATATTCTTCATGTCCAGCACATCGATGACGCCGCACCGATAGAGACCTTCTTCGGGGGCAGAAACCGGATGAATCTCCTGATGCAGTTTCGAGAACCGGACGGCATCGGCCATCATGTTCGCTTCGGCAACCGTTAGAGGGCGGCATATCTCGTATATTTCCGGAAGCAGAAGGGCTTTTGCGGTAATTTCCGGACCGATTCCCGCCGGATCGCCGACACTGATTCCGATCAGGGGTCTGATATCTTTCATGACTTTATTATGGATCCTCCTTCAAGGTTGAACTGAATCGAACGATTCAAGCGTCTTTCCCGTTACGATCTCGAAGATTTTTTCCAGGGCATCGTCCTTTCCAAAGGCGCCGGCCTTGGTCACCACCCTCAGGCCTTCATACACTCCTCCCGCCAATCGGCTCATGACGATGCCATCGAGGACCTGTCCCAGGATATGAAGTTCCCCGGCGTTCAGGGCCTGCAGGATATCCATCGCCGTATCGCCGCCGGTTACGACCAGAATGAGCGATTCGACCGGTATTTTGGAAACCGTCAGGGCGTGCCGGGTCATGACGGCAAGGTCATTCGTGATTCGGGTCTGGACAGGAACCTCGCCCTGCTGTTCCAGTCTCTCCAGAGGCGACTTGAGCAGGACATGGCCCCGTCTGAGGGCCTCCCCCATCCGCCCAGCCATCTGGAGATTTCTTTTCCGTCTGGTTTTTTCATCGTCCGACCGTATTCCGGCGCCCAACTCAAATGAACTCACGGATCCTCTCCTCTCCAGACGGCGAATCTGTCCATGCGTGACGCCGGAGGCGCTGCCGCTTACCATGAGAATGCGCACCGTCTCCGTTTTCTCCGGGGAAAATGGCTGATGGCCGACGGCGGCGGAGAGTTCCCCGGCAATCTCCTGGGCCAGACCTGCGGAGCCGATCAGAAGCGGCTGCTGCGACATCCGAAAACTGACCTCTGCGATGTTCTGCAGATCTTCACGCGTCACGGCATCGAAGATGATGAGCTTTCCCTTTCCGGAAAGACACTCCCGCATCACCTCGGCATGGAGTTTCTCGGCAGTGGAGGCCACATAGGTCAGATCGATTGTCGCGATGTCCCGGCGGGATTGCGCCCCGAGAAGCTTATGAACGTGGGATTCATGAATCGGGGAAACGGCATCCTGCGCCGCCTCCGTGAGCGAAAGCGGCTTCCCGTCGACCATCATGATTCCGCCCACAAGGCTTCTCTTCTGTTCCGGAAAGGAAGGTGCCACGAAGCCGACTGAAAATCCTGTCTTTTCCAGCAGGGCGTCGATTTCAGAACCCATATTGCCCCGGAGCGTCGAGTCGATTTTTTTATAAACCAGGGGAAACAGATCCCGGCGGTAATCCTTCAGCAGAAGAGTTATCCTATCAGCCGCCTGACGGGCATTCAAGCTCCGCGAATGGGTATTCACAACAAGGACATCCCGTTTCAGATAACGACTGAAATCAATCGGCCGGGCGCTGTCCGGAGAGATGAGACAGGTATTAAGCCCCCGGATGACAAACTGGACCCCGGTATCCGCCGCCCCCGTCAAATCGTCGGCGATGACCAGGCATCGTTTGTTTTCCATGCCTTTCTGAAAGGGCAATCGCCGTGCCAACCGGATTCCAGATTCCATATCATCCATAACGACCATTCCATGCGAAAGATGACGGTTCGAACAATTCTCCCTGGGAACACATCCGATCCTATAATGTTTAAGGTTCATCCGGTTGATGCGTACTTTTATCTGATAATATTGAATCTAACCTTGACTGGCTTTCACCTACGATTCAGAAATTCTTGAGATGGGAAATGTTTAAGTATTACCACTTAAAAATTTGCATATCGGGAGAAAATGCAAAAGCCTCGACTTGAGAAAGAATGTAATTTTAATCCACAAGAATTTGAGATAATATATCAAGGGTTTCTGTTTTTTCCCGTAATGATGAGCGGAATAGCTTATATTTTCTGTCTAAATATTGCGATTCAGGGACATCATCATACAAATAATGATATAGTTTAGGGACTTGTGCTCCAGTAACTCTAATATAATAGCTCGGACTTTTCCCTTTGTGGATGTAGATTTTTCTTTCCGGTAATCCAGCATTTTTCAAACCTTCAATCATCCCTTCCACAAAATGTAATGACCTGCTTACAAAACTTGCCGCAATTTTTTGAGTTTGTTTATCGATATAAACTGATCCATCACCGTCCCAGCATCCTCTTATAAAATGTCTTAAGTGTTCTTTCGTCATATTGGGGAAATTAAGCGTAAGACTTTTGTGCGGTGTTAATCCTAGACTTAAAAGCGCTTCGTAAACTTTATTATCTGCAATACTAAACCAATAAACTGCCCCTGCTTTAATGTCACCATATTTCATCTCTTTTCTGTAATGTATTGTGGCATTACACTTCATAAGTGCCAAAACCTTAATAAGAATCTCTTGATCTTTCTGAGTTATTTGAAAGCGATCCATATTGCACGAGCCGCCGCGAGGGTTTAAACACCCATCAGTATAAATAACCCCCAAGACATAAGCCATCTCATGTGACCAAGATGAGAAAAATCCATCAGTCAATAAAACCTTATTGAGAGTTACGAATTGTTGTTTACCTTCAAAACTAACATTTTCTCGAATGACCTTTCCTTTATCTAAAGCGAATCTTCTAGCAGAACTCTTAGTCCTCAAAGGAATGCCATGAGATACAATCATCTTGTGAACATATTGTCGAGAGCAATTTGCTCCTTTTGCTATATCTCCCAAAGACTTTTCATTGATGATGTAATTGTCAAGTAAATATGCTTTTGTTAATAAAGAACTTGAACCACCATATTTTCTTAATCGGTTAACATCTTTTTGTTTCCCTTCAATATTGCGGTCGTAACAGTTTTTGCAATAGCCATGTGCGATATGTTTTGTCAGGGTAGTCCCACATTTTATACACTGATCATATTTATATGACCATCTTTTATAGGGTAAATTCAACGCCTTATTCAATGTAACTTCAATTAAAGAAATATAATCCTCCATACCAATGGTGACACCATTTTCTATACGTAGCAACGTTCCGTAGGGCATATTTGTTTTTTGAGATAAGACTTTCATTGTCCATTTGAGCTTTTCCCTCTTTTCTTTTATTGAACTTACAATTTGATCGATGGATTTCACAGAAGAAAAACCACACTTTCTTATTATAAAAGGGCTATCAGGGAGCACTAAACAAAACTTCCGAGGATAAATATTTCAAAATCAGCTGTCGGCTATATGTCTCGCTTGCACCTACAAGTCCTCGGATATGGATAGTAAAATGTTTTGAAGCTTTACCTTTGGAATGATTGATCCAGAACGCAAAGGTCACCGGGAACAGTATTTTCCCGCGGTCCGGTTAAGCAATATGCCTGCATAGTTCCTTTTATGAAATCCTCCCGCAGAATACCCCGTCCTGTGGACGGGGATGAATGCGGAACGGGGGTAAGAGAGATGCAATCCCCTCATCAAGTTTTTTGAGATGCCCCGCCCTGTGGGCGGGGTAATTCACTAATGGTCTTTGTCACTCTTTTTAATGCACTGCTCCTTTCTTTAAATACACAGTTTTTTGACTGTTGAAACCATTTCAGTGATCATATTTTCATATCGCGTTTGAGATGGTGTTATTCGGAATACACTTCTTAAAAAGCCTGCGGGTTTTCGTTCTTGCTGAGTAAGTGGAATTGAGCCTATTACTTCCCTTTCAAATAAACTTATAGAGTAAGAGCTTTTATGAGCAATGGCATTTCGAACTGTGTACAACATTTCAAGTTGTTTTATGTCCCTCTTGTCTAAATTAGTGAAAGGCAAACCATTACGAAAAAATGCCTCAGCTCTTTTTACTGTATATTTTTGATAAGGTAGCCAGTCAAGATAGCTTCGTCCACCAAATGTAACTTCGCGCGCTATGCGGTCTGACTTAATAGAAACGCGAGGAACAACTAAAGATGAAGGATGTTCTATTCTACCTACTATTAAGCCTATGAATAAGTTTTCAATCCAATTCTCTAAAGATGTTGTTGAACTTATAAATAATCCTTCATAAACTTGCTCTATATCTCGGCGAACTATAACGCCTCTTTTCAAAAGCGCTTCCATTTTTCTACGCGTTTTATCCAAGTTATTAAGGTGGCTTATAAACTTGCCAAAATGAACGGATACGTCATTAGCCAATGTTAGTCTCTTTAACGAGATAATTGAAAAGTGCTTGTCTAGAGTTTAGGTTTGTTGTTCTTCTTGTTGCTGCTTCTAGTATTTGCTCAGGCGCTGTTTTATTCTGCAATCGTTTCCCAAGCAATTTTATTTTTGCAACGATATCATTGGAGATGGGCTTAGTGTTTACCTTTTCTATCGGTGATTTGAGTCCAAATTGGCAGTGATATATAAAGGCAAAAAGTGTATAAAATAAAGTTTTTTTGGAAAAAGGGACATACTTCAATCCATCTCCTAGAGTATCATCAATCGTATCCATAATGATTCTGAATCTTCGTTCCACTTCGGCGCATTCTGGATATTCTGCATCTTTATCGTTGTAGATCTTGCTTATCGAAGCTTGAGTTTTGCCGGTTAACCCCTTAAGAATTAGCAATGCAAATTCACTTGTAATTTCTACTTCTTCCATTCTTGCAATATTATTCTCTGTGAATATTTTCCAAGTGCGCCATTTATTTAATTGTTCGGAAGAAATTTTATACATAGATGTTTTAAATTCACCATAAAATTTTGCATTTCGCAATTCTTGATCGTTTAGCTTTACTCCTGTGGCATTCATTCTTGCAAATATTTCCAACACTTCACGATCATCAGTACTAGAAGGAAGAATATGGACACTGAACTCATAATCTAAAATTGCTTGTTGTGTCTCGCCAGGAAGTTCCGAGAACTTTTTGCCATAAAGTTCTTTATTGTGCGATCTTTTAACGGTAAAAATATCTCTGGCTGGATTAATATCCTTAATAAAGGAGGGCGCTATATATGAAACTAAGGTGCGTATCCTTTGTTGACCATCTACGACTTCTCTCTTTGGTTCAAAAGTTGTCAAATCGGACTTTTGCTCACGCAAAAAGATAATTGGCATTGGTAAGCCACGCACGACTGTATCTATTAGATATGATTTTGCTCCGGGTTCCCATACAGGGCGTCTTTGAAAGCTAGGGCTTAGAACAAGTGATCCGGCTTTTTGCCATGTTAGAAAATCACTAACTTTATAATTTGTTTTTGAAATGTCTAAAGTTTTCATCTATCTCTCCCTTAGCATTTGCTATTTTTTAATGAATTCTTAACAAATAATAAACCTAAAAAAGAAAATGGGAAAATGAGGGAAAATTAGGAATACTCCCATATTAATTATGTTTCCCTCTACCTTGTTCACTTCGGTATGAAATCTACATCAATCGTATTGATATGTCTATCATTTATTACAGGAAGGAACCCACACTTCGACGCACCCGCCTGCTCCATACAAAAATTTTGTCTCCGGTGAAAATAAAAAAATCCGGTGTGGTCATCCTTTATCATGATCGCTGAGAGATCAACATCATTTATTTCTATTTGAAATCAATCATTTTCTTCAAGGGCGACGTTTTACGGTCTGAAGTACGCATCAACCGGATGGACCGTTAATTGTATATTCCATGCCGTACTCATTTCAGGTGCGATTGTACCCCTCCAAGGGTGCATCCATCGAGGCGCTCCTCGTCCATTTTGAAGTCACTTCGGCGCGCTGAAGTGACTAATCAATATGATATCATTAACAATTCTCCGACGATGCCGATCATTTTCATGCCAAATTCCTGCTCGGATTGGTCGCCCCGGCGAGGGCCTCCTCCAGGGTGTTCTTCAGGGAGGTCAGGGTCTCCATTCCGCCTGCCTGCTTATATCCGTTACCTGATTGATCGCCGTTTCAAAGGAATGGAAGTTGTTGAATGCCTCCCGGTAGATGGGAAGATGCTCATAATGGGCCATAAGTCATGTCTGCTCATTGATTCGTCACAAACTCATATACGGGAACTTCGATCTTTCTCGCGGGCTTAAGCTTTTTCCGGGCAATCCTCAGCAAGTCATCGGTAACCTCCGGCGAGTAAATTTTTTCTCCGCATCGCGCACAAACATCAGCAGGGACATGCTCGATAAAGATGTATCTATCCTCCTCCTCGTAACTGAAAGTAACGGTTTCCTTTACTGATTCTCCCCCGCAAAACGGACATCGCATTTAATCACCTCCTGTTTCTGCCGTTTTCCCATCCCTCCGGATCGGGCTGAAGCTCGGCCAGCGGGACGGAGTGGAGTTGATTTGGGGCATACGTCGCCATGAAAAGTTCCTCCTTCCTGACATCTGGTAAACGCTAACGATTTCAGGATGATTCTTGCGGAAGACGATACAGAAAAATTGGGGGGATATCAAGGAAAAAGAAAAAGTGGCAACGGAATCGGCCTTTTAAAAAAACGAGCGGTCGCTCTGTAATCCCATTGACGCGCCCTTTCCGCCATAGTAAGGTGGCCGCCGTGGGCATACTTTACATGATCCGGCACGGGCAGGCAGGCCTCCTTCGGAAGCGCCAACTACGACCTGCTTTTCGAAACGGGCGTTCTCCAGTCCCGCATCCTTGCAGAATACCTGCTCGCCGTCGGCCTTGCGCCGGATGCGCTCTATTCCGGCGCTATGGAGAGGCAGTAAGGATACGGCCGGGGCGATGGTAGCTCTCTACTGGGAGAAGGAACTTCCGCTCCCCGCGCTCCGTATCAAAAATGCCTTCAACGAGTACAGCTCGCGGGAGATCATCCTCTCGTACGCCGGGCGCACTGTCCGGTGAGAAGAATGATCTCTTCACGCCGTCCGTGTCGGGATGAAAGGAGCAAATATTGAAAACGGGAATCCGCGAGATGGCGGAGGGGATCTTCATGATCACGCTTCCCATGCCGTTTCGCCTGAAACATGTGAACATTTTTTTATTCTCGGAAGAGGGCGGTTTCACGCTGATCGACACCGGTCCCAACCTGCACGGGGTCCTGCCGGCGCTGGAGGCCTCTCTCGCGGAGATCGGGCGGCGGGTGGAGGATTGCCGACGGATCTGGATCACTCATTTTCACATGGACCACTGCGGCCTGGCCGGCATCATCGCGGGCCGTTCCGGCGCGTCTGTTTACCTGTCGGAGATTGAAGAGCTGACGATCCGGGCCTTTGCCCAGCAGGAGGATCGCGCCTCGCGCATCAGGCGCTTCGCCTTGGAGCACGGTCTCGACGACGGGACGATCGATACGGTGATTCGGGCTTTTTCCGCTTTCCGGACGGCCACATCGCCTTTCAGCGCCGCGGGGATCCTCGCCGACGGCGATCAACTCACCGTCGGGGGCAGGGCGGTAGAGGTCATCGCGACTCCGGGGCACAGCCGCGGCCATATCTCTTTCCACCTGCCGGAGGAGCGTTTCCTGATCGCGGGGGATCACATCCTGCCCCACATCACGCCGAACCTCAGCCCCGATCTGATTGCCCCCGACTTCCATCCCCTGGAGAGTTTTTTCTCCTCCCTGGCGCGTGTCGAGGATCTGCCGGTACGTATGGTATGCCCGGCGCACGGCCGACCCTTTTCCGATCTGAAAGGGAGGGTCGCCGAGATGCGGGAGCACCACCGCGAAAGATCGGGATTCGCCCTGCAGACCCTGACGGAGAAACCGCAGACCAGCAACGATGTTTCCCGTTTCATCTTCGGGGACGTTCTTCCCCCGTTCGACCGCCTCCTCGCCCTCAACGAGACTTATGTCCATCTGATCCAACTGGAGCGGGAGACCCTGATCCGCCGGGAGATGCGCAACGGCCTGTGTCTCTTTGCGCGGATCCGTCCCTGACGTCTTCAGTTCTCTTTCCCCCCCGCCAGGATCAGACGGGGCAGCAGAAGAACGCTCAGAAGCATCAGACTTCCCACAAGAATGAAGGCCGTGCCGAAGGCCCCCTTGTCCCCGAAGACCCCCAAGAGCATCGGAAGAAAACCGGCGCCGATGAGGTAGGCGATGAACATCGTGAGCGAAACTGAGAGGTTCCGGGCGCTCGGCGGGACGATCCGGGAGAGGACCGTAAACCCGGCCGGGAAGAAGCAGACCGTCAGCATCGGCTGGAGGAACACCATCAGCAGTACCCAGCGGCCGGGGAGCAGGCCGAGGAGGATCGTCATCAGGCCGATGAACAGGATCGCGACGGTGATCATCGGTTTCGGGCCGATGCGGTCGGAGATCCAGCCGGCGACGAGACCAATGATAAGGAGGGGGATCCGAGACAGTCCGACCAGCATGTTGGCCAGCTCCCGGTCGATTCCCCTCTCCGCGACGAGGTAGAGCGGCATCATGCTGTAGAGGCCGATGCTGGAGCCGATGGCCAGGGCGAAGAGGACGACCATGATCCAGAAGGCCGGCTTCCCGATCAGGAGACGGATGTTGTCGAGCGTGGGCGCCTCTCCTGTGAAATCGCCGCTGGGGGCCAGGCGGAGAAAAAGCAGTCCCAGAATGAAGGAAATCGCGCCGATCAGGACGAGGATTTCCTGCCAGCGACACAGCAGAAGGAGCCCTTCGACGATGAACGGGGCGAGGATGAAGGCGAAGCTGGGGGCGAACTCGTGGAAGGCGATCGCCTTTCCCCAGTGGACGGAACGGATTGCAGCGGTGATTGTCGTCATCCCCGAGGGGAGGTAAAGACCGGTGGCGACGCCCAGGGAAACGAGTCCGAGGCGGATTGCCCAGAGGCTGTGACTTGCTGCGATGAAGAATAAAGCGCAGCCGCCGGCGACGGCGGCGATGACAATCGTCCGGCGGTGCGTGAGGTGAGCCGAGACGAACCCCGACCCGAAGAGCCCCGTCGCATAGCCGAGGGCGATCATCATGAAGAAACCGCCCGCAACGGCATGACCGATCCCCAGGTCCTTTTCGATCACGGGCAGAAGGGGCGCCAGGACGACCCGCAACAGTATGTTGAGGAAAAAGATGCCGGTCAGCAATGAAAGCAGGAACATCTGGGACTTCCGGGAGAGGGGTGCGTCCGTCATGAACCGGTCTCCGGGCGGTTCATTGCCATCCGTTTCCGACCCTTCCCGAAGAGGACCTCCATACCATCCGCCGTGATCGACTCGACGAAACCGCGGCCGAAGCTCGGATGGGTGAGCACATCGCCCTTCTCATAGCATTCCGTCAGTTTGTAATCCCAGACGACAACATCCGGCGTTATCGCGGCATTTTGCGCCTCCCACTGCCTCGCGTCCGCCGGGCGGACCGTTCGCGGCCGGGCCGTCGGCGCCATACCGCTCTGCCGGACGGCCGGAATGGAAAGCCTCTTTTCCGGCGCCGGTCCGTGGTAGCGGTGTTCAGTCCCGCAGGTCTTGCACTTCACACCGCGGACCAGCCCCCCCACCTCATACAGGACGATGTGGGCCAGGGTGAGCTGACAACGCAAGCAGAAGGCGTCGATATTTTTTCCAACCAGTGACACGCTTGAACCTCCTTCTTAGTGATTCGACGCTGCCTTTATCATGACGGCGGCCGTTTGAAAACCGCTTTCTGAGGCACGGCCTTCGTTGGACCGCGGAAAGTCGGGCTTGTCCAGGAGGGTCGATGCCTCGATGAAATCGGGAATGGTATTGCCCAAAGAGGGGTTGCCTGTTTACATCATCCCGTATTTTCGGAGCTTTTGATGAAGGGTCCGGCGGGTGATGCCGAGGCGGCGGGCGGCCTCGCTCTTGTTGCCGCCGCTGGCGGTGAGCGTCCGGAGGATCGTCTCCCGCTCCACCTCCTCGAGGGAGGCGGTCTCAGCGCCGGGGGTGGCTGTTTCGGCTTTCCCGATCGCCGCCGCGCCGCCCGGAATCGTCATAGCAGTGGCCGCATTCCACGGAGCGGACGTCGTCCCGACCGTTGCGGCGGGTGGTGGGAGAGCTTCCGGCGCCGCCGCGGAGGCTTTCTCCGGCGGGAGAAGGGCCAGCTCCGCCTCGTCGAGGTACTCCCCCTGAGAGAGGACAACCCCGCGCTCCACGGCATTCATCAGTTCCCGGACGTTTCCGGGCCAGGGGTGGCGGAGCAGCCGATCCATCGCCTGCGGGGTGAACCCCTTGATCGTCTTATGGTTCTTTTCGGCGAAGCGGGCGAGGAAATCCTGGGACAGAAGCGGAATGTCCTCAATCCTCTCCCGGAGCGGCGGGACGCGGAGCGTGACGACATTCAGCCGGTAGAAGAGGTCCTCGCGGAAGCGCCCGGCCGTGATCTCCTTCAGGAGGTCCCGGTTCGTCGCGGCGATGAGGCGGACATCGATTTTGATCACTTCCTCGCCGCCGACGCGGGTGATCTCCCGCTCCTGGAGGACGCGGAGGAGTTTCACCTGCATCCCGAGGGACATCTCGCTCACTTCGTCCAGAAAGAGGCTTCCCCCGTCGGCCTGGCGGAACTTCCCCTCCTTCCGCCGGTCGGCCCCGGTGAAGGCCCCCCTTTCGTGGCCGAAGAGTTCCGATTCCAGAAGGGTCTCAGCGATCGCTGCGCAGTTGAATTTAATAAAGGGGCGCTCCTTCCGGAGGCTGTTGAAGTGGATGAGCCCCGCGATCATCTCCTTGCCCGTCCCCGACTCGCCGGTGACGAGGACCGTCGCCTCAGAGGGGGCGACCTGGGACGCGGTGTCCAGGAGCCGGGTCATGGCGTCGGAGCGTCCGATCAGGTTCCGCCGGTCGAAGCGATCGCCCAGGCTCTCCTTCAGGAGGCGGTTCTCCTCCTTCAAGCGGCTGTGCTCCATCGCCCGCTCCAGGGTGAGGCGGAGTTCGTCGAAATCGAGCGGCTTGGTCAGGTAGTCGTAGGCCCCCTTCTTGAGCGCCTCCACGGCCGTCTCCACGGATGCGTAGGCCGTCATGATGACGACGGGAATCGCCGGGTTGAAAGCCTTGATCTCGGCAAGCGCCGCGAGGCCCGAAACCTTGATCATCCGGATGTCCATCAGGATCAGGTCGAAGGGCCGACTCTGCACCGCCGCGACGGCGCTCCCGCCGTCGTCGGCCTCCGTGATCGCGTACCCCCAGCCCGAAAGGAGCGTCCGGAGCATCGTCCGGTGGGCGCGGTCGTCATCCGCCACGAGAATCGAATTTTTTGCCTTCATGAATGGATCACCTTTTCGACTTCCGTTTTTTTCGGCAGGAGGATGGTCGCCGTCGTGCCTCTGCCGGGTTCGCTCTCCAGACGGACCTCGCCGCCGTGGGCCTCGACGATCTTATGGACGATCGCGAGCCCGAGTCCCGTTCCCGATGATCGGGTCGTGAAATAGGGGTCGAAAACCCGGGGGAGGTCCTCTTTGGGGATGCCGATGCCGGTATCGGCGACCGTGATTCGGACGGTCCGTTCGTCCCGCCGGGCGAGGGAGACGCGGAGGACGCCCCCCGCCTCCATTGCCGCGATGGCGTTCAGGCAGAGGTTCAGGAAAACCTGGGTCATCCGATCGGCGTCGAGGGGGACCTCCCCGATCTCCGCAGAGAGGTCCGTTTCGAGGGTGACCCCCTTTTTGCGGGCCTCGCCTTCGACCATCTTCAGGGCGTGGCGGATCACCGCCGGAAGCGGGGTCGGGACGCGGTCCATCGTCAGCGGCCGCGCGAATTCGAGGAGTTGCGTGATGACGCGGTTCAGCCGGTCCACCTCGCGGATCATCACCTCCGCCGTCTCCCGGTCTTCAGGATTGTCCCGGTAGCGCTCCCGAAAGTAGGAGGCGAATCCCTTGATCGAACTGAGCGGATTCCGGATCTCGTGGGCGACGCCGGCGGCGAGGCTCCCCAGGGAGGCGAGTCGCCGGCTCCGGGCGACCTCCTCTTCGAGGCGGCGGATCTCCGTCATGTCCCGGAAGAGGATGACGTGGCCGAGGAAGGCGCCGTCCTCCTCGCGGAGCGTCGTTGCGATCACCTCGAGTGGGATCGTCCGGCCCTCCGCTACAGCGCAATCGATTTCCCGCTCGATGAGCCGCCGCTCCGCGGCGAGCGTCCGGAAAAGCTCCCGGCAGCTTCCCGGAAGGATCTCCTCCGCCGGCTTCCCGAGGACCTCCCCGGCGGTACGTTTGAGAATCGCCTCCGCCGTCTGGTTGAAAGCGATCAGCCTTCCTCCGGCGTCGGTGGCAACAAGGCCGATCGGCATGTTCTCCACGAGGCTGTCGGAGAAGGCCTTAATCCGGGAGAGGGAGCTCCGCGCCGCGCGGTAGCCCTGGGCGAGGAGAAGCGAGATGATTCCCGCGCAGCCGATGAGAAGAAAGAGGATGGCCATCCAGATCGTATGGCGGATGTCCTCCTCATGGGCCGCCGTGATCGGTCCCATGTTCAGGCCGACAAAGATGACCAGGCCCGGCGGATCCGATTCCGATGCGGCAGGCGGGCTCGGCGGGGGAGGGCCCGCAGATCCGGGAGGGGGCACCTCCAGCGGCGATCGCACCGAGAACGGGTCGGGAAATCCCGGGAGGGGATCTCTCGTCGGTGCAAACCGGCGATAGACTTCGAAGGTGTCCGCCCCTTCGCTGTTCGGGGCCTGCCGCCAGGCGAGCTTCTCGGAACCGGCGATCTTCGCCAGGTCGAGGTCCTGGCCGTAGATCGCGCCGATCCGCAGGGGGTCGCTGTCGGCCAGGATCGTTCCCCGGGTGTTGGTCACGATCAGGTAGTCGATATCCGGCTGCTCGGCCGTCTCCATGAGGAGCTTCTGGAGCTGGAAGCCGCCCCAGTGCAGCCCGAGCCCCGTCCGGGCGCCCGCCTCAAAGGAACGGATCAGGGCCGCCCCCTTCTCCACGAGGAGGCGCGTTGTCTGTTCCTTCTGCCGGTTGATGTTCTCGATGGTCATGAAGATGAAGACCGGGACGAGGATCACGACCGCCCCGATGATCAGCCAAGGCGGGATCATCACCCAAACGCGTTTCTTTCCGTATCGCTTGCCGTTCATGCGGTTCCCTTCGCCGGTCAGGTGTTGAAAGATTCCCGTTTTCTTTCACTGATGGAAGGAAAAAACCCATGCCGTTGAGGGAAAAGCTCGCCCCCGCGGCGGGCCGGGGATTTCTCTATAACCTGTGCCTGGATACTTGTTAGGCAACTGGATACCACAAGTGGATACTTATGATCCACATTTTTCTGTGACGGGTCGGGGAAGTCAGGGGCGCGGTTCGGCAGAAAAACAATATAGATTAACGATTCCAGTATGTTAGCATTTTGCATGCATTTTGGCATGGCTGTTGCTCTGAAGAGAGACAAAATGGAGTCCGCGAACCTCCGAAATCGGGTTTCGCTGGAAAATATAGAAAATAAAAAACGTAATTTAGGGAGAACGAAAATGAAGAAAGTAACGTTGATAGTCATGGCCGTGCTCTTTGCGGCGGCGGTTGCAACCACGGCCTTCGCCTTCGGCTGGGGGCGGGGTCCGGGTTATGGTCCCTGCGCGCGGGGCGATTTTCAGGGGCCGGCCGGGTTGAACCTGACGGCGGAGCAGACGGCGAAGATCAAAGAGATCCGGGATGCCCAGTGGAAAGAGATGAAACCCCTTCAAAAACAGATGTTCACCAAACGGGATGAGATCCGGAAACTCTGGCTGGAACCGAATCCGGATCAGGCAAAGATCACGGCGGCCCAGAAGGAGATGCGGTCCCTCCGAGATCAGATGGAGGACAAGATTACGGCCTTCCGTCTGGCGGCCGCGAAGGTTCTCACGCCTGAACAGAAGGAGAAGATTGGATCCTTCGGTCAAGGTCGCAGTTTCGGCCACGGGCGCGGTCCCATGCACGGGTTCGGTCCCGGGGCGTCGGGCGGTGCAGGATGCTTTGGCGGTCCGGGGTTTTAATAACCAGTAAACCATAACAACAACAGGGGGATCATCCGTCAGGTCCAGGCGCCCTCCTCCTCGCCGATGCGGATGATCTCCCTTTTCCTGATTTCTTTCCGGTTTTCCCCTGAGTCTCTCGGCTTTTTCTGAGCGACCTCTTCCCCCTTTACGGCTTTGCCCGCAGGTGGCCGCACGGTGCAAGCTTGACGGATTCGTAAAAAGTCCGGATGCTGCGCTGCGTTGCGCTTCATCCCTCGTCATTGCGGCGTACGCCAAAGTACGCCGCATTCCTCAGGATTCGCGCGCCTTGCCTGCGGCCTTCTTACGAATCCGTCCCGTTTTCGCGACTTTTAGACTTTTTACGGGATCGTCAAGCTTCCGCGGCAATCCATCGATATGTAACCCCGGCTTCGTCGAGAGGCCTCACGGTCTGCAGACATCGCTTGACCGCCTCGCCTTGAAATACTCAAGATTATTTTGCTCTTGTCGCAGAGGGTCGTTTATCCAGGGATAAAAAATTATTCTTGACAAATAAATTTTCATCGGTACTGTCTCAACCGTTTGAAAAGGGTCCTTCCCTGAGAAAATAGGACGTTGACGAGGCCATTTGTTTAGTCATCGGAATCCAAAAGAGAAACTACAATGCATACTTGTCCCATAGAAAACGAAAATCTATTCTAAACCACAGGTGTCGTTGTAGGATATATAATTATTGGAATATGGGCGCCTCCGCGAATCGACCGAGTCGTTCTATTTCCCGTATCATCCGACAACGAATGTCTATGTACAATAAGGAGGAACCTCGTATGGAAATCCAGGAACTAATTCGCTGCACGATCATGCGTGGCGGAACGAGCAAGGGCATTTTTTTTCATCGGAACGATCTGCCGCAGGACAAGGCCCTGAGGGACAAGGTAATCATGCGCGTCTTCGGCGCCCCCGATCTGCGGGAAATCGACGGCTTGGGCGGGGCGGAGTTGCTCACCAGCAAGGTGGCGGTCATCGGCCCTTCCACGCGCCCGGACTGCGACGTGGACTATCTTTTCGGCCAGGTCAGCATGGTCGAACCGATGATCGACTGGAAATCCAACTGCGGCAACGTCTCCGCAGCCGTCGGACCCTTCGCTATCGACGAGGGACTGTTAGAAGCCGTTGAGCCAATCACCAAGGTCCGGATCCACCAGGTCAATACGGGAAAGGTAATCGTCGCGGAAGTCCCCGTGAAGGGGAAGCATGCGGCAGTGGAGGGCAAGCACAGAATCGACGGCGTACCGGGAACCGGCGCTAAAATCATCCTGGACTGGGCGGACAGCGCGGGATCCCTCACCGGGAAGCTCCTTCCCACGGGCAGGGTGACGAACACGATCAAGGTCGAAGGGGAAGGCGCTTTCGAGGTATCGCTCGTGGACGCCGCGATCCCCACGGTCTTCATCCGGGCAGAGGCCCTGGGCCTCAAAGGCAACGAGACGCCCCAACAGATCGACGCCGATAAGAAGCTGCTGCAGAAAATTGAAAAAATCCGCAGCGTCTCCGCCCAGGTCATGGGCCTCTGCAAGGATTGGCGGAAGGCGACCCATGAAGTTCCCTACAGCCCCTTTTTCGCCATCTGCGCCCCCCCAATGGACTATAATGACTGGACAACGGGCAAGAAGATTCCCGAGAAGTCGGTGGACCTTGTCGTACGACTGCTGTTCATGCAGAAGATGCACTTGACCTATCCCGTAACAGGCACCGTATGCACCGTGGCGGCCGCGATGATTCCCGGCACGATCGCCAACCAGCTTGCGCGAAAAGACATTGTGGAGCGTGGGGAGCTGCGTATCGGCCATTCGGCCGGCGTCATCGCCCCCGAGGGAAAGGTGGTCCGGGAAAAGGGCGGCTTTGTGCTGAAGAGGGCAACCGTAGACAGAACGGCGCGCTGCCTGATTCGAGGGTATGCCTACATTCCCAAGTCCACGCTGAAATGATAGGCGGCAGGATCGAGCGCTTGCGGTCATCTCAGCGGATGGGCCTTTTGTAAAGGCTTGTTGGGCGGGCCGACTCCGCCCGGAGGAGCAGATATGGAAACATTGAAACAGCGGACGATTTCGACCGACGTCCTCGTCATCGGCGCGGGCGGCGCGGGAATCCGGGCCGCTATCGAGGCCCGCAACCTGGGCGCCAAGGTCCTCGTTGTGTCCAAGGGCGACTACCCCTCGGGTTGTATTACGGCCATTGCAATGGGCGCCATCTCTGCGGCCATCGATAAGAAGGACAGTCGAGACTCTCATTATGAAGACACCCTCAAGGGCGGTCACTACCTCAACAACCCCAAGCTGGTCCGGTTGCTCGCCGACTTAGGCCCGGAGCGGGCGCTGGAAGTCGAGCGTTACGGCACAGCGTTCGACAAGGTGGGAGGCCGATATGACTTATTCCCCTATCCGGGCAACGCCATGCCCCGGGCAATGCTCGCCGGCGACCGTTACAATGGCGGGTTCTTCAAGGGGCTGGTCCGGGAAGCCGCCCGGCTCGGCATCGAGGTCCTCGAGCACGTGATGGTGATCGATCTGTTGCGGCAAGAAGGCGCCGTCTGCGGCGCGGCAGCGCTGGAAATCGACCGGGAAACCCTTCTTATCGTTCAGGCCAAATCCGTTGTGATCGCGACGGGAGGGGCGGGAAACTTGTTTTCTTTGACGACCAATCTGTCCGGCATCACGGGTGACGGATGCGCGCTGGCCTATGAAGCGGGGACGCAACTGTCCGACATGGAGTTTGTCCAGAGCCGGGCCTGCATGATCCGCCCGGAAACGATGCGGGGCATGCCCCCTCCGGGCGATGGCGGTGTAACGATCGGAGGGCGATTCTACAACGGCCTGTGCGAGCGCTACATGAAGAAATACCATCCCGACAAGGCGGAACAGGTGTCCCGCGCCGAGGTCGCCCGATGCACCCAGAAAGAGATCCTGGAGGGAAGGGCATCCCCCCACGGCGGCGTTTACGGAGACTTCTCCGGCGTCCCCAGAGAGACGCTTATGAAATTCAAGGCCTTCATGCAGGCCTGCGCCTCCTTGAATTTCGATCCCACGTGGCAGTCCTACGAATGGGCGCCGGGCGCCCACTATTTCATGGGCGGCATTGTCATCAACGAGCGCTGCGAAACCGGGGTCGTAGGACTGTATGCCGCGGGCGAGGCGCAGTCGGGCACGATGGGCGCCAACCGCCTGCCCGGAAACGCCCTCACGGAAACGCAGGTTTTCGGTGCGATAGCGGGGGCGCAGGCGTCGAGACGAGCCCTCTCCACCGACCTGCCCGCCGTTTCTCCGGAAATCGTCGGGAAGACCGCGCAGGGCATCGCCGCCCATTGGAACCGGGACAATGGGTTCGATTACCGCGAGGTGAAAAAGGAAATCACGGAATTGATGAGCCGCTATGCCGGCGTCATCCGCAACGAGGAGGGGCTGCGCAAGGCCCTCAAGGTCATGGACGAAATCGGGCAAAAGAAGCTCGATCTTCTCTGCATCTTGGAAAACCGCTCCTTCGGTGCGATGGCAGGGCTCTTCGAGACGCGGAACATCCATACTGTGGGGCGGCTGATCCTGCAGGCGGCGCTCCTCAGAACGGAAAGCCGCGGCTCCCATAACCGGGAAGATTATCCGGAAATGAGCGACGAGTGGCGGAAGAACATCGTTTTCCAACGCAAGGCCGGAAAAACAGACGTTTCGATAAAAGCGGTGGAGTCTTCGTGAAATTGCATTTCAGGATGCAATTCACGGAATCGAAAGATTAAACGTAACCGCTGCCGGAGGCGAACAATCCATGCCGGAAACCACGATTACTCATATTCGATATCGGACGGTTTATGACAGCCGGGGGGTCGAAACCCTGGAAGTGGACGTGATCACTGAAAAGGGCTTTGGACGGGTGGCCGCGCCGTTCGGCGCCCCGGGGAGCCGAGGGGAATTTGAAGCGCCGGCCTATGCGCCCGGTGGATTACGCGAATCCATGGCAATCCTTGAAAAAACGCTGATTCCCTCGCTCATCGGCATGGATGCAGCAGAACAGGAAAAAATCGATGACATACTGCTACAGGTCGACGGTACGCCGAATTTCGAAAAAATCGGCGGCAATACGGCGGCCATCCTATCGACCGCGGTTGGAACAGCGGCGGCAGATTCCCTGAAGATCCCTATGTTCAAATTGTTTCGTAAGGATGAAGAATGGACTCTCCCTTACCCCCTGGGAAACATTATCGGAGGAGGTGCGCACAGTCTCGGTCCTGCCCCGGACATGCAGGAACATTTGATTGTTCCCATCGGCGCAAAGACGGTCCAGCAGGCGATTGAAATCAACCTGAGGGTTCACGATCAAGTCGGAAAATTGCTTGAGAGAAAGGATCCTGGATTTGCGGGCGGAACGGACGATGAAAATGCCTGGGCTGCAAATCTGAACGATGTTGAGGCTCTGAAGATCCTCGAAGAGGCTGCGGACAGGATTTCGGATGAGGAGGGTGTCGAGATCAGAATGGGATTGGATCTGGCGGCAGACCGCATCTGGGATCCGGCGGGTAAGGTTTATAAGTATGACCGGGAAGGGGCCTCCAGGACCACGCAGCGGCAATTGGATTTTCTTGGAGAGCTTATCGTACGCTTCAATTTGATTTATGTTGAAGATGGTTTCAACAGCAACGATTACGATTCATTTTCGCTGCTGAACCGGAATTTTGGCCACCGATGTCTGATCTGTGCAGACGATGTTTATGCCAGCAATTATGAGCGGACAAAAACGGGAATCGGGAAGGGTTCGGCCGGCGCCATGATTATAAAACCCAACCAGGTAGGCACGATCACGGGGGCAAAACAGACGATTTCCCTGGCCCAGTCCCACGGAATGAAGATCATTCTCTCTCACCGTTCGGGGGAGACGCCGGATGATTCCATTGCCCATCTGGCTGTGGCCTGGAATGCCCTCATGATTAAGACGGGTGTCAAGGGAGGCGAAAGATTGGCAAAGTTGAATG
The DNA here is from genome assembly GCA_003141195.1 of Syntrophaceae bacterium. Classification (GTDB taxonomy): domain Bacteria; phylum Desulfobacterota; class Syntrophia; order Syntrophales; family UBA5619; genus UBA5619. The sequence goes on along the minus strand of PLLC01000059.1, from coordinate 9,717 downwards.
AACTGATCCGGATAGAGCAGGCTTTCGAAAAGGCCCATCTCATAAAGTGGTGAGAGACGTCGCCATAGCAGAAGGCATAAGACAAGTAACATGAATGGGATCGCGCATGTAAATTCAATCAATGGGAGGTAATGTTCATGGCCAGAGAACTGCAGGGAATCAGGGTTATTGAAGTGGGGGGCGCTGTTGCCATGCCCATCGTTGGGATGTTAATGGGAAGCTGGGGCGCCGAGGTCATTCACGTTGAACCGCCCGGCAAGGGTGATAACTGGCGTCACGCCCTGGGACAGGGAATGGCCGGATGGGCCAAGCCCAATTCGGTCAATTATTACTGGGAGCATACCGATCGAAACAAAAAAAGCCTCGCTCTGAATCTGGGAGCCCCGGAAGGTCAGGAGATCCTGCATAAACTTGCGGCGACCGCCGACGTTTTTCTGAACAACTTGCGGCCCTACGAGATGGAGAAGTTCCACCTTACCTATCCGATTCTGTCAAAGATCAATCCTCGGATTATCTGTGCCAATGTCACAGGCTATGGTCAATGCGGTCCTGAAAAAAACACCGGTGGTTACGACACCGTCTCCTTCTGGGCGCGCAGCGGCGTCATGGATCTGATGCATGATGTGGGCGTCGCACCCAACATTTCACGACCCGGCTATGGCGATAGTATTACGGCGATGAGCCTCCTGGCCGGCATCATGTCCGCCCTCTATATCCGGGAGAAAACCGGGGTGGCCCAGGAATTGGAAATATCGCTCTACAATACTGCCGTATGGACTTTGGGATTTGATATCGCCGGTTGTCTGATCACCGGTGAGGACGCGGTGCGGCCCCAGCGCAAAACCATGGGGAACCCGATTCGGAACGTCTATGAAACGAGGGATCATCGCTGGATCATGCTGGGGATGACCAATGCCCAGCATTATTGGCCCGGGTTCTGCGAGGCCATTGACCATCCGGAACTGGAAAATGATCCTCAATTTGCCACGTACGAGGTACGGTTCAAGCATGCCGGGGACCTCGTGAACGTTCTCGACGGGATATTCCGGAGCCGGACATACGGCGAATGGATCGAGATCCTGAGCCAGAGCAAGATCGTGTGGTCCCCTGTGACGTCGCCGCTGGAAGTCACCCGGGATCGGCAGGCCGTGGCCAACGAATTTTTTGTGGATTGGGATCATCCGGAGTATGGTCGGATAAAGGTATTGAATAATCCTATAAAATTATCTGAAACCCAGGCAGAAATCACCATGGCGGCGCCCAAGCTCGGGGAACACTCGGAAGAAATATTGAAGGGGTTGGGATATGCTGAAAGTGAAATTCAGGCTATGAAGGCATCGGGGACCATCGGGTAAGGGATGGGAAGGGATCATATCTCCAAAAGACCGCCCCGCCCAAGCGGTTAGTGTTCCGGGGACATGTTCCGGAAGCCCGAAGGGATCGGAACATGTCCCCCGGAACCTTCAGGTTCAGAGGCGATTGGAGATGGAATGGAAGCGGAAAGGCTAAGCCTTTGGGGTCTCCTCTTCCTTCTTCTTTTTCTTCTTGGGCTTTGCCTCCGGGGGCGGTTCCGGCGCGGCCTTCGTCGCCTTGGGGGCCTCTTCCTTGGGCTTCGCCAGGCGTTCCGCCTTCATCGCGGCGAGGTCCGCCGTCCGCTTCACATTGGCGGCGATTGCCCTCAATCGGACCGCCGTCTTTTTGAGTTTTGCCTTTAATTGCTTGACGAGCACGTCCCGCGTGACCTTCTTCTCGTCCAGTCCCTCTTCGGCAAGAAGGGTCAGGCGCTTCTGCAATTTCGCCTCCAGGGTGGCCTTCTGTTTCAGCCTCGTTTCCTTGCTCTCGGATGCCATCGTTTTCTCCTTTTCGTTTTTCCGTAACCGTTTTTTCACCGCCTCTGCCCGAGCGGGTCCGGAAGTGGGAATGTTCCCTTATCAGGATTTCAGCAGAAAATCCAGTTCATTCGACTTCCGCGTCGGGTTCGGCATGATTATTCCTCTTTCAACCGGCCGGCGCCGCTTTAGGCGGCAGGCCGGAGGACGCATTTTAGATAACGCAGCAAATCGATCCGATAAGATTAAGGGAAATATGGGACTCCACAAGTGCTTGTCAAGCCGCCGGCGTAAAAAAATCCTCCGGCATGGGGAAAGCCCCATTGTCCTTGACAGGGTCCTGTTTTTCTCCTATGCTTCGACCCCGTTCATCATTGTCCTGGAAAAGACAGGCGCTTGGCGCATTGCACCCGTTCCTGATCCGGATTTTACGCAAGCACCCGCACGGCGTACCGACCGATCAGGCCGGCAGTCCATGAGTACATTGAAACGTTCGCATCACTGGAAAAGCGGGCTTAAGAAGCGCGAACAAAGCTTCCGGGCGCCGGGGAATCCGATTTTCAAAGCCCGTACATTGTAAACAAGAGGGAAAACCATGAATCTTCTGGAAGAGAAGCTTTCTCAGTTCGATCCCGCGGTGGACGGGATCATCCGCAACGAGATGCGGCGCAATGAAGAGACCATCAACCTCATCGCCTCGGAGAACTATCCGCCCAAATCCCTGATGAAGGCGATCAGCTCCATGCTTTCGGGCATCTACAGCGAGGGCTATCCCGGAGAACGGTGGTACCGGGGGCTGGAGAACATCGACCGACTGGAATCGCTGGCCATCGGGAGGGCGAAAGCCGTCTTCGGGGCCGAACATGCCAACGTGCAGGCCCTGTCGGGCAGCGCCGCCAATATTGCCGCCTACCTCTCCCTGCTGAAGCTGGGCGACCGCATCCTGAGCATGGAGATCGACGCCGGCGGACACCTGAGCCACGGCGCCCGGGCCAGTGTGGTCTCCCGGATGTTCGACGTGGTTCAATACGGCGTCGACCCGCAGACGGGCCTCCTCGATTACGAGGCGATCCGCAGGCAGGCTCTGGAGACCAGGCCCCGGCTCATCGTCTGCGGGGCCAGCGCTTATCCCAGGACCATCGACTTCGCCCGTTTCAGGCAGATCGCTCGGGAGGCGGGCGCCTTTCTCATGGCGGACATCTCGCACATCGCGGGTCTCGTCGTGGCCGGAGAGCATCCAACCCCCGTGCCCCACTGCGATATCGTTACCACCACCACCCACAAGACCTTGCGGATGACCCGCGGGGCCATCATTCTGTGCAAGGCGGAGCACGCGGACCAGGTGGACCATGCCGTTTTTCCCACTTTGCAAGGCGGGCCCCACCAAGCCAACATCTCCGCCATCGCCGTGGGACTGAAGCATCTGGGCACGCCGGAATACCGGCAGTACATCCGGGAGGTGGTCCAAAACGCGAAGACGCTGTCGGAATCCCTTCGCGAACAGGGGGCGGAGATCGTGACCGGCGGGACGGACAACCATCTGCTGCTCCTGGACCTGGCAAAATGGAGCATCGACGGGGAGACGGCCTCGGTCCTGCTGGAAGAGGCCCATCTCATCGTGAACAAGAACAAGATCCCCGGCGATCGCGGTACGGCGAAGAAACCCTCCGGCATCCGTCTGGGCACCCCCGCCATGACCAGCCGGGGCATGGGAGAGGAGGAGGCGCGGCTCATCGCCCGGTGGGTGGTGGAGGTCGTCACGCATCCGGAGGAGCAAACGCTCCGGAACAAGGTGAAGGAGGATGTGATTGCCCTGTGCCGTCGATTCCCCATTTACCGGATGACCTTTTAACCGATTTCCACGGCGGTTCGTGTGTGACGGCTTCGTAAAAAGTCGAAGATGTCACCCTGAGTTTGTCGAAGAGTGAAGATAACTCATTGATATTATGCTATGCTGCGACAAGCTCAGCATGACAAAACCCGAGATTTCTGACTTTTTACGAGACCATCAAATGATGGGTCAGCTCCGCATTCATCATCGTCAGATATTTCCCGACAACCTCTTTGATATCCAGACGGATCATCTCAAACCATTGCCCCGGTCTCTCCTGAATCTCCTTGAAAATATGCGCAATCTCCGATATTGTCGCGCCCAGTTTCATGGCGCTTTCTCCTTTAGATCGAGCAACGGGGGTGGCGGGAAATCCGTTGGATATCGGGGAGGATCGCCATGGGATGTTTTGAAAGGCTGCTGCGGATGAACGACAGGGTCTGCCCCTGGTGGCTATGTTACAGCTTCGATAACCCCCTGCGCCGCCTGATTCATGATCCGGAGCGACTCCTTGAATCTTATGTGAAGACCGGGATGACCGCCGTCGATATCGGCTGCGGGATGGGGTATTTCACTCTGGGTCTGGCGAGGTTGGTCGGTCCGGGCGGAAAGGTCATTGCGGTCGACATCCAGGAGGAGATGTTTGCGGCCCTCGGCCGCCGGGCGCGCAAGGCGGGTCTCTCCGACCGGATCGTTCTGCACCGCTGCCTGCCGGACCGTCTGGGGGTGGAGGAGCCGGCCGATTTTGTCCTCGCCTTTTGGATGGCCCACGAGGTGAGGGACAAGCCCCGGTTCTTTGGTGAGATTTTCTCCCTCTTGAAAACGGGCGGCCGGCTTCTCCTCATTGAACCGAAGTTCCATGTGACCCGGAACAGTTTTGGACGAACCGTGGAGGTGTGCCGGGCGGCCGGTTTCCGTCTGCTGGGCGGACCCGCAGTTGCCCTAAGCCGCACCGTTTTGATGGAGAAAAGTGGACTCGCCTGCCAGAACCGGATTTCTTGACAGACCGAAAACCGCCCACTATGATGCCCCATATTCCACCGCTTATCGTTTCCGCACGGAATGGGAATGTTCTGGTCGGAGGGATGTATTTGAATGGAGAGGAGAGAGGACCATGGAACCGAAGATCGCGAAGAAGGGACCGTACATGATGGAGATGCAGCCGGGCAAATATTACTGGTGCAGCTGCGGCCAGTCTGCGAACCAGCCGTTTTGCGACGGCTCCCATGAACGGCTCAACACCGGCATGACGCCCGTGGAGGTGGAGGTCAGGTACCCCAAGACGGTCGCCTGGTGCGGCTGCAAACACAGCAAGAAGCCGCCGTATTGCGACGGCGCGCACAACAAGCTGTAAACCGGGGATCGAAAGAAATCATTCGGGCTGACGTTCCGGGGCCAAGCCGCCGGAGCCTCTGGGCGAGCCCTGCCGGTGAATCCGCTTCATAAGAGAATGAAGATCAAATCGTTTGAATTCAACCTGCGGGAGCTGGCCGGGTCGATGGGGGACTTCGGGACGCTCTTCCCGCTCGCCATCGGCTACATCGCCGTCTGCGGCCTCGATCCGGCGGGATTTCTCGTGATGATGGGCCTCGCGAACGTCGCGACCGGCCTGATCTACAAACTCCCCATGCCGATCGAGCCGATGAAGGTGCTCGCCGTCGTCGCAATCGCCCAGCACTGGACGCCTTCGCTGATCTACGCATCCGGCTTCGCGATGGGGATCGTCTGGGTCCTCTTCGCGGCGACGGGGATCATCGGCCGCCTTGCAAAGATCACCCCACGTTCCGTCGTCCGCGGGATCCAGGCGACGCTCGGGATCATCCTCGCCGTGGAGGCCCTCAAGATGATTTCGACCGGCTGGCTCCTCGGCGTCGTCGCGATCGTCATCGTTCTGGTTCTGCGGGAGAGCCGCTACGCCCCCGCTGCTGTCGTGCTGATGCTCCTCGGGATCGGCATCGTCGCCTTCCAGGGGAGGCTCCCGTCGGCGGACCTGATCCGCTTCACCCTACCGCCCTTCACCGGCTTCAGTCCGAAAGAGGTCTGGGATTCGCTGGTCCGCGCCGGTTTCGCCCAGATCCCGCTTACGATCACCAATGCGACGATCGCCACCTCCGCGCTGATTGGGATCTATTTCCCCGACCGGCCGGTCGGCGTGGGGAAGCTCTCCTGGAACCAGGGGATCATGAACCTCGTCCTTCCGTTCTTCGGCGGGATGCCGATGTGCCATGGCTCCGGCGGCCTCGCCGGCCAGTACTACTTCGGGGCGCGCACCGGCGGGACGAACCTGTTCGAGGGGGCAATCGAGATCGCGCTCGGCCTCTTCTTCGCGGCGGCCATCGCCGGCCTCTTTGCCGCCTTCCCCACGGCGATCATCGGGGCGATGATGTTCCTCGTCGTGATCGAGCTGACGAAGTTCGTCCGAGACGTCCGACCCGGTAGAGACCTGATTCCGCTTGTCCTCACCGTCGCCGTTTCCCTTCTTTTAAACATGGCCGTCGGCTTCGCGGCCGGCCTCGCCGTCCATTACGCGATGGAAAAATGGTGAGGAAAGACCGTGCCATAAAGCGGGTGTTTTTGCAAAAAGCGTTACAGCCGGCCCTGCGGTGACACGATATCGCAAAGGAAGTACTATGAACCTCCTTGGGAATCGGATTTTGCTATTTCCCTGTTCCTTGGCCGTCGGGGCAGAGGGCGTGTTTTGCGACGCCGCACCAAACGAAGGCTGAAGTATTTTGTACCCGATGTCTGGTCCCGCCGCCTGACCCAGGAACACCTCGTCGTTCGCCTGGTCGGCGAGGCGACCGGATCGATTTTCTGCAGACGAGGTATCACTACCAACGGAGGGATTCTACGGAAAATGTCTGTACTATTTTACGTACAACTTTTTATTATACACAAATCGTAAACCTCGACGAAAATGCAGGACTTCAATTTGTAATAAACACGATTCACGACCGACGAAAAACATCGTCACCACACCTCACCTTTTGTGGCCAAGATTTCCTTGACATACAAGACCGAAAGTCCTATACTTCCTCCCACAAAAAGGAAGTTCTTATCAAACAGCACTTGTCCCGAATTTACCGATAGTTTCAGATCAGCGGTTGCGAAATGACGGGGTGCGGACTAGTTTTGTGCATGATAAAGGTCTAATCTCATCAGGAGGTTTGTCATGAAATGGACAGGTATTTATCTTCTTGGTTATGTNNGGTTCGACGCACGGGAACCGGAGGGCTACTCCGACATCAAGCGGCTTCGCAATCGCGCGCGGAAACATATCCAGGAAGGGGCAGTGACCCCTGGCTATCAGGAGAATATAGGGACACTTCCCAGGAAAATTAGGGACAGTGCCCATTTAATTTAAGAAAAAAGGCACTGTCCCTAATAAAATGCGGAGACATCGCAGGTTATCTATAAAGCGAAAGACGGCAAGGATAAGGAACAAAAGGTTTTCGACGCTCTCGAATGGATGGCCGCCATGTGTTCCCATATTCCGAATAAGGGTGAGCAGATGGTGCGGCACTAAAGATTCTGTAACACTATCAGATACTACAGTTCAAACGGTAATCCTTAAATATTATCTGACCGAAATCGTTGATAAGTAAGTGTCAAGCACCCGATAAATCCCGGTATGGGTCACCAGAAACATCTCCAATGACCGATACCGGAAATCTTCTCTGTTAATCACTTCTGCTGCTGCTTCTCCAATTCAGCCAACCTTCGCTCTTCCTCAATATGTTTAATCATGTGCGTCAACTGGTGGCGTTCATCGGACTCGCGCCAAAGGAAACGCTCTCAGGATCATCTATTAAAGGCAAACTCAGATTATGTAAAATCGGACATGCGCGGCTTAGAAAAGCCCTTTACATGCCGGCATTGGTGTCGATTCAATGCAATCCTGTTATGATTGCATTTTATAACCGCCTAAAATATAAAGGGAAAAATGGTAAAGTTATAGTCTGTGCGATTATGCGGAAACTGGTTCACGTTATCTTTGACGTCCTGAAATCCGGGAAAAAGTATGATCCCAACTTTCAACCAATTTCCGCTTGATAAGAACGGTATCTTATGTTGGAAGATGACCTCCAGCTTTTTCAGCTCCAGGGCGGGGCGACGCGGAATATGCCCTTGTAAGCTATTTTCTATTCTCCCGCCACAGCATGAACGCTAATCCAGCAGGGATAATACAGCCCAAGATGCTCAACCAGATAGGAATGTTCATCCCATTTGCAATGATGTCCACCTGAAGAATCAGCCTCAGTAAATGGGCAATGGAAATGACCATAAGGAGAATCGCGACAATGGTTGTCACCGGTTTCATGATCGGCTTCCTTTCTATAGAAAAAATGATGTGATTATTCCATATCATGATCGCTGAGAAATCAACATCATTTATTTCTGTTTGAAATCAAGCATTTTCTTCAAGGTTGACGTTTTACTGACTTCAGTGCGGAGTTGAATTCATGGTAAAATCTGAACTACGGTATTATAGTAAAATATGGAGATGATGGACTTGTCTATAAATATTCAATGAATGGCAACAATCATGTCTCGAAAAAAGCTGATTATGCTGGGAATGGTTGTAGGTTCTATAGCGGGAGGGTATCTGCCTGCGTTGTTTGGGCTCGACGGACTGATGGTCTCATTATTGGGCAGCTTTATCGGCGGGATTATTGGCGTATGGATTGGTTATAAGTTTTCCGTGTAGAAAAAACAAAGTATCGAGATCACGATATTGAAGGAGATTTGTCCGGATTATAATGATTGGCGGGCTGATTAAGAAGGGGCCCACCCTTTGGATAAGGATAAGCCCCCTTTGTCCATGTACCTGCTGGTATAAACTCAGATGCGTTCTACTTTTACGTGATGCATCAGGTCTTAACCCATTGGATTATGCTTGAGGCAAGAGGATTGTCTGAAAGGGAAAGAATGACAGGAAAGATTAAAGTTGATCTTTTTGTTGGGAATAGTGTTGGGAATGGAAAGTGGAAATAAAAAAGGGCTGCAAATTTCTTTGCAACCCACTGTATTTGTTTTGGTAGTCCCACGGGGGCTTGAACCCCGGTTTCCGGCGTGAGAGGTGTGCCGGAAGTCGTAAGTAGCAGAAATCATTAGGGTGCATTCTGGGGGAAATGCTATTATTTTTCACCAAAATGCACCCTATTTGCACCCGTTTTCAGGGCTTTTCAAAGCAGGCGAATGGAACAGATTCGCATGTTTGATATAATGACGACCTCGTAAAAAGTCGGAAAATGGCCCTTTATGAAAATTTGCGCCTAATAATTACAGTAAGTTACGAAGCGGCTTTTGGCAAATTTTGACTTTTTACGGGTTCGTCATATAATGGATTATCTGATAAAATTAGTGAACACCTTCTCTTCTTTCTGGGGAGGTTCGATTTTACCTGCTGTGGCTTCTTTCATCTTTAACAGCCATGCCATATTCTTACCCAGAACTCTCATGATCTGTGCGCCTTCGTCATCCTTTATCGCTTCGCCGGGAACTCTGCCATGTATCACATTCCAATACCGAGATGTGGCAATTATCATTTCGGAGTAGTTAAGATAATGGTTCAGGCTGTCGAAAGTTACAGAGCCACCTGTCCTTCTGACTGCAACAACTGCTGCTGCAACTTTATGACGAAATAAATTCCCATTCGATCCTGCGACAAAAAACATACGGTCTAAAGAACTTTTCATAGTACCCGGGATACCCGAAAAATAGACAGGTGAGCCAAGTATAATGCCATCGGCTTGTTTTACTATCTGTATCCAATCGTTCAGTTCATCAGATTTAATGGAGCATTTTTCATCTTTGCTTATGGCACATTTGCCGCAAGCAATGCAGCCATGTATCATTTTATGCCCGATATGGAGTATCTCGAAATCCATACCAGCGGCTTTAAGTTCATTACCGACTATGCTTATTGCGTGAAAAGTGTTTCCCTCTTTGTTGGGACTCCCGTTTATTGCTATTACTTTCATTGATTGTAAATCTCCTTTCACTTTCTAAATGCGATAAAGTTTTCTCTTTCTAAGGGTAGTGTCAAGTTTTTTG
>PLLC01000060.1 GCA_003141195.1 Syntrophaceae bacterium | reverse complement strand
GTTACATATAGGTAGGTGAAAGTGAGGTTGCTTGCTATTGGGTTTGGATCTCATCCTTTTTCATGAAAGTACAAATTAACCGGATGAACCTGTCTTGTTCCTTTCCGTCGAGCAATTCGGCGCCTCAGGTTGCCGAGCAGCCCCGGCGGTACTTCTCGTCGAGCATCCCTTCGATGCTCGCCATGACGATCTGCGTCACCCCCTCGAACTGCTCCCGATAGCGCTGCTGCGATTCCCGGGACAGGAGGCGGAACGGCTCGCGGATCCGGAAGGCCTTGAGCTGGTCATTCACGGAGAGAGGTTCGCCAATCCGGTAGGTGATCCGGCCGCTTTTCGCAAAGGGAAGGCTCCCGGTATAGACCTGTTCGGAGTTGTTGCAGGCGACGGGGACAATCCGCTTTTCCGTGTGGAGGGCGAGCTGGGCGATGCCGGTCCGGCCTTCGGCCAGCTTCACGGAACGGGTTCCCTCCGGAAAAATGATCAGATTGAGCTTCTGCTCGCAGAGGGCCGCGCGACTCAATTCCGCGACCTTCTCCATCATCCCTTCGTATTGCCCCCGAATAAATTCCGCAAACTGCCCGCCCATCGCCTGGAGCGCCTCGACGGCGGCGCGTTCATGCGGCCCCGCCTCCGCAAGACGGCCCTCGATCATGTCCCTGACGGCGTGGTAGAGGCTCTTGTCCATCTTGCGGTTGAATGTCTTCCGGTAATACTCCTCGATGAGATACCCCATCGACGGCACGGGGATGAGGTTGCAGAGGTCAAGCCCCTTCGCCAGGAAGACGTTTTTGTAGTACTTTGCCTTCACCCAGACGGTCGTAAAGGGAAATTCACGCATTCTCAAGAGCTTGTATTGGAAGGGCCAGTAATTGAACCGGTCCGTGTGGTTCATCGCGAAGATCACGCTCTCCCCGCGCGGGATCCGTTCGGCATTTTCGATTTGGATGTCCACCTTCTGAAAGATGTTGTAGTTGGGCAAAAGCAGGAAATACGCCACGATCTTCTGACCGATCGGCTGGGGAACCAGCCTGATTTTCTTCAAATATTCGATATCGATCACACTTCCCTCCTTGGGATGGGGACATGATGCCGCATCGTGTCCCCATCCAGCCTTTATTTTCAGTCGAAATATACGAGGGGCTCTGTCCCTATTTGTTTTCTTCCCCTGTGATCAGTCGCTGGACGCGCTCCAACTCCTGGGGGGTGTCCACCTCGACGGAATCGTGCGGGGTCACGACCACCTTGATCCGGTAGCCGTGTTCGAGGGCGCGGAGCTGTTCGAGCGCCTCCAGGCGCTCCAGAACCCCCTCGGGAAGGGCGGTGAAGGTGCGCAGAAAATCACGGCGATAGGCGTAGATCCCGTGGTGCTTGAAGTATTCGGCCTTCTTCCCCGGATCGCGGACGAAGGGGATCGTGGCGCGGGAGAAGTAGAGGGCGAAATGGTCGTGGTCGAAGACGACCTTGACGGCGTTCGGGTGGGTGATCTCCTCGTCGCGGACGATCCGGTAGATCAGCGTGGACATGGGGACGGAGGCGTCCTTGAGAAGCGGCCCGACCACCTCGTCCACCTGGACCGGTTCGAAGAGGGGCTGATCTCCCTGGATATTCACGATGATGTCGTCGTCCCGAAGCCCCATGGTTTCAACCGCCTCGGCAATCCGGTCCGTACCCGAGCGGTGACGGGGAGATGTCATCACCGCCCGGCCGCCGAAGGCCCGGACCGCGGCGAAGATCCGTTCATCGTCGGTGGCCACGGCCGCGGAGGAGGCCGTCTTCGCCCGGAGGACCCGTTCATAGACGTGTTGGATCATCGGTTTCCCGCAGAGATCGGCGAGCGGCTTCCCCGGAAAGCGGCTCGATTCGTAGCGTGACGGGATGATGCAGACGACCTGGACGGGCATGATGAATATCCTTACAGATAGGGATCCGGATCGAGGAGGTGCTCCTTCACGTAATCCGCAACCGCCTCCTCCAACGGACGAAATGCGGACGGACAGCCGGCGGCTCGAAGCTTCTCCATCTTCGCCTCGGTGAAATACTGATACTGCCCCCGGATCGCCTCGGGCATCTCGATGTAGTCGATGGCCGGCGGGAGGTTCAGCGCAGCGAAGACCGCCCGGATCAGATCGTTCCAGGTCCGGGCCTTCCCCGTCCCGAGGTTGAAGATCCCGTTCACCTCCTTGTGGTTCAGGAGCCACCAGAGGACCTCGACGCAGTCCTTGACGTAGACGAAGTCCCGCATCTGCCCGCCGTCGATGTATTCCGGTTTGTAGGATTTGAAAAGCCGGACCCTCCCCGTTTCGCGGACCTGGTGGAAGGCCTTGAAAATCACGCTCGTCATATCGCCTTTGTGGTACTCGTTCGGGCCGAAAACGTTGAAGAACTTGACCCCGGCGACCCTCTCCGCCATCCTCTCGCGCAGGACCTTCAGGTCGAAGAGTTGCTTGGAGTAGCCGTACATGTTGATCGGCCGGAGGCCGAGGGTCGTTTCGTCCGCGTCGGAGAAGCCCTGTGCGCCGTCGCCGTACGTCGCCGCGGAGCTCGCGTAAATGAACCGGATCCCTCTCGTGAGCGCCCATTCCGCAAGAAGGCAGGTGCAGTGGAAATTGTTCTCCATGAGGTAATCGGCGTCCCGCTCCGTCGTCGAGGAGCAGGCCCCCATGTGGACAATCGCCTCGACCGGAAACGGAACCCGGTCCGCATCGACCATCCCGAGGAAGACCCCCTTGTGGATGTAGTCGGCGTATCGGCGCTTCACGAGGTTCTTCCACTTCTCGGACGTCGCGAGTTCGTCGACGACGACGATGTCGCCGATCCCCGCCGCGTTGAGTTTCGCAACAAAGGCGCTTCCGATGAACCCGGCCCCGCCGGTGACGACGATCATACTTCCAACTCCTTAATATATCCCCACAGCCATGGATCATTCCGGTCCGGAAGCGCGAATCGATATTTTTCCGGGGAACCCTGCCCTCGCAGCGGAGCGGCCGCCGGGAAAACTGTCTGAGCGCGAAGCGCGAGTTTTTTCCCGGCAGCGAAGCGAGGAGGTGCAGGGTCGGAAAAAGATCTTGAGCGCGTAGGAACAGGATGATCCATGCACTCCTCTACAGCACCTTGGCCGCATTCGCGGCCGCCTTGCGGATCGCCTTCATCCTGGCCGCCGGCATCTTCACGGAGATCCCCATGATGAGCGTCCGGCCGAGGAGATCCTCCGCCCGGGGGATCGCCTTGCGGCTGTAGGTCGCCTTTCGGTTGCGCCGATCTGTGAAGGGACTCTTCGTCTGGGCCGTGGATTTGGACAGGAAGTGCTCCCAGTTGGGGACGTAGTGCCAGAAGTTGTCCTTGAAGCAGACCGTATCGATCCCCTCGGCCTTGAGGGCCTTCTGGAAGGTCTTCGCCTGCTCCGCCGTGGGGAGGTTGAAGGCCAGGTGGGTTGCCGAGTCCCCATTGGGGTCGGGCACCGCCCGGAACTTCAGGCCGGGGATCGGGGCCAGTATCGCCTCGATCGCTGCCTTGTTCTTCCGCTGGGCGGCCAGGACCCGGTTGAGCTTCCGGAGCTGGGCGAGGCCGATGCCCCCCTGGATTTCATTCATCCGGTAGTTGAAGCCGAGGATCGTCCGGCCGTCGAGCGCCCGGCTGACGGTGGAGAGGTGGTCGTGGCCGTGGTCGTGGTACCATTCGGCGCGGTGGTAGAGATCCAGGTCGTCGGTGAGGATCATCCCGCCCTCGCCGGTGGTGATGGTCTTGTAGTGGTCGAAGCTGAAGATCCCCATCTGCCCGAACGTGCCCGTCATCTTCCCCTTGATGCTCGCCCCGCAGGCCTGGGCGTTGTCCTCCAGGACGAGGAGCTTGTGCTTCTTGGCCACCCTCATGATCTTGTCCATCCGCGCCGGCGCCCCGCACATGTGGACGGGAATGATCGCCTTGGTCCGGGGCGTGATCTTGTTGGGGATGTCGTCCGGATCGAGGTTGAGGGTGTCGTCGATGTCCGCCATGACGGGCATGGCGCCGACCTCGAGGACCGCCTCGTAGGTGGCCATGAAGGTAAAGGCCGGGCAGATCACCTCATCCCCGGGCCCCACGTCGAGCGCCGTGAGGGCGATCTTGAGGGCCGAGGAGCCCGAACTCACCCCGAGGGCGTACTGCGACCCGAAATATTTGGCAAAAACCTTCTCGAAATCCCGGACCTTCCAGATCCCCTGCCGTTCCTTGTCGAGGGAATAACGGGCGAAAATCCCCGTTTCGAAGAGAACCTCGATCTCCTTCAGTTCTTCCTTACCGATCAGCTCCGCACCAGCCATAACCTTATTCCTCCTTTATCTTCGGAAAATGGGGACAGGTTCCTATTNNAATAGGAACCTGTCCCCATTTTCTGTTTTACGAATAGCACTCCTGATAGATCTCGACCATATCCTCCGGCGTCATCTTGCAGGGGTTGTTGGCAAGGGGTCTGGCGACCGTCATCGCCACCTTCGCGAGCTCCGGGAAATCGGCTTCCGGAATCTCCAGCTCCTCAAGCGTCGTGAAGACGCCGCAGTCCTCGATCAGGGACTCCACCGCCTCCACGCTTAGGTAGGCCGCCTCCCGGAGCGGCAGGTCATCGACGATCTCTCCCATGATCTCCGCGATATCGACGAACTTCTCCTGGGCGCCGGGCAGGTTGAAGGCCATCACCCGGGGAAGCATGATCGTATTGGCCAGGCCGTGGGAGATCCCGTATTTCCCGCCGAGCGGGTAGGAGAGGGAGTGGACCGCCGTCACGCCCGCGTTGGCAAGCCCGAGCCCGGCATAGAGGCTTCCTAAGAGCATCGCCTCCCGCGCCTCGATGTTTGTCCCGTCATGGACGGCCGTCCGCAGGTTGTCGGAGATGAGGCGGATCGCCTCCAGCGACAGCAGCTCGCTCATCGGCGATGCGTTGATCGAGGTGTAGGATTCGATCGCGTGGCAGAGGGCGTCGATCCCCGTGGCCGCCGTGGGATGGGGAGGAAGGGTCAGCGTCAGCTCCGGATCGAGCAGCGCCAGCTCCGGATAGAGATAGGGGCTGTTCATTCCCTCCTTCTTCTTGAGTTTCTTCCGGATGAAGACGGCTGTGAAGGTCACCTCGCTCCCCGTCCCGGCGGTAGTCGGGACCATGATCTTGGGGAGCCCCGGACCGGGAACTTTATTGAGTCCGAGGTAATCCTCCGCCTTCCCCTTGTTCGCCGCGAGGACGGCGATCGCCTTGGCGAGGTCCATCGCGCTCCCGCCCCCGATGCCGACGACACCGTCGCATTTCTTCCGGAGGGCCAGCTTCGCCCCCTCGTCGGCCAGTTCAATCGGAGGCTCCGGTACTGCCTTGTCGTAGAGAACAAAGCTTATCTTCGCCTTCTCCAGAAGGCCGGAAATTTTCTCGCCGAAGCCCATTCCAGCCAGGTTCCCGTCAAGGACGACGAGCGGCCGGCCCACCTTCAGCTCTGCCAGGTGCCCCGCCATGCCGGCGAAACTCCCGTTTCCGAAAACGATCTTTTTGGCGCCCGTAAACGAAAATGTCTTCATGGCCTTGTCTCCATTTTATGAGAGCTTAAATTACTCCTGAAATTCGACAAATCGTCATTCCTGCGAAAGCAGGAATCCATTCTTTTCAAGGCCGTCTGGATTCCCGCTTTCGCGGGAATGACAAAGTGGGGGTATTTTTCAAACGTCTCTCTATGTCATTCGAACCCCGTCACGCCGCTAACGGATTTTTTTACGAGCAAGACGGCGGAAAGTCAAGAAGATTTGCGCTCCTTGTGGTCCCCGTACCATTCGATCTGCCGGCAGATCCCGCGGAGGATCTTGACCTCCCGCGCCAGGAGGGTCGTCCGGGCGAAGAGGCGGCGGAGATGCATCATCCAGTAGTCGGGGTTGTCCGGCAGGAGGAATCCGATCGCCAGCAGGGTCTCCTTGAGCTGGGCGTACATCCCTTCCAGTTCCTTCGCACTGGCCAGCTTCGGCGCAAATCCGCTATCATTTTCCATCCGCGCGATGAGGAGCTCGTAGCAGATGACCATGACCGCGTGGGAGAGGTTGATCGATTTGAATCCCACGGTGGGGATCGTGACCAGGGTCTGACAGAAGCGGAGGTCGTCGTTCGTGAGCCCCGTGTCCTCCGGGCCGAAGAGCAGGGCGATCTCGTTTTCCCGCGACAGGCCGACCAGGATCTCGGCCATCCGGAGCGGGGAGACGACAGGCCCCCGCCCCGACCCCTGCCGCGCCGTCGTCCCGACGACCCAGGAGAACCCTGCGAGCGCCTCCTCGAGGGTGTCGCAGTGGCGGATCCCGTCAACGATCTCCTTCGCCACATGGGTCGCCATCTGCCGGACCGCCTCGTCGTCCAGGTCGCGGTTCCCGACGACAATCATCTTTCCGATCCCCATGTTCATCGCGCAGCGGGCCGCGGAACCGACATTCCCGGGGAATTTCGGCCCTTTCAGAACGATGGTCACGTTATCGAGATTCGCCTTCACCATAGACCATTTCCATCCCTTGAGGCTCTCGTAAACAGTTGACTATAGCCTGTTTTGTCATTACGTGCTTGACACGGAATCCAGTGTATTCTAGTAGCTTTGGACTCCTGCTTTCGCAGGAGTGACAGGTTTGGAGACTTTTTACGAGGTCGTCATCCCTTGGGTTACGGTTTCCGCCACCGTGCCGCGACAAAGGCCCCGGTCTCCCGCCCCTCTCCTTCCCGCTCGCTCCGGTCGAACGTTGCCGGATCGTCCTCCTTGCCGAAATGGACCGCTGTCCGGACGATGCCCCCAACGGGCGCCGCAGCGAGGAGCTGCGAGGGCGACCGGAAGAAGATCCGGTTGAAAATCGACTCCGGATCCCGCCTGGCGTTCGCGCTGCGCCTTGCGGCCCAGGGGCTCAGGCTGTTGAGCGTCGCCACGACGACCACCCCTCCGGACCGCGTTACGCGGAACAGCTCCGCTACGGCCCGCTTTTCGTCCGCAACGAACTCCAGCGCCGCAACGGAGACGCTCTTGTCGAAAGAGCGGTCGGCGAACGGAAGCTTCGTCATGTCGGCCGTCACCCCGCTATAGCACAATGCCTGCCCCTTCTCTCCCGAGCACAGGGGCATGGAACCCTTGACCCCCTGAGCCTGTCTAAGGGTGGCTTTCTTCTCCGCGTACACGAGCATGGCCAGCGAGATGTCGAGGCCGACGACCTCCGCCCCCCGGGCGAGGAATTCCCGGGTGAAGATCCCCGTCCCGCTGCCGGCGTCGAGGATCCACTCCCCCTTGCCCGGCCGGAGCAGCTCCAGAATGAGTTCGCACTCATATTTCAGGACGGCCTTCCCCACCGGGGTCTCGAACCAGCGGTCGTACCGTTCCGGCCAGTCGTCAAACCGTTGTTTCCCGGGCATGCCAACCCTCCCCGCCCTCCTTCGTCCCGCGTCCTCTCCCCGGAACCGATCATCGACCGTTCGCATCCCCCGGTTTGCCGGGGGCAGCATGTTGAAAATGCATGCAAATCTGACCCTCCTGCTGCGTTGGAAGGCGCCATGCATCCTCTCCGTCATCGAGGAAAGGATAATCCAGACTTCAAATACAAAGTCGCAGGTCGTTTTGTCTGAGCAGCTCGTTGAATGCGAGGTGAAACATGCTACTACCTGACAGCTAGTTGCCCGCTCATGCAGCCTGAGACTGCCTTCCTGTTATCCACAAACCGGCAGGGTCAGGAAATTGTCATGATTTCTTCTGGTAATGATCATCTTGTGCCACATCTTTTCTGTTGCATAATACCCCTTGACAAGCAAAAACAGCCCCCCTATACTTCCATCGTTGCGAAAGCAATGTCTTGTCAAAGTTGTTTATGCTTGGTTGTCTTGCTTTGTTTCCAATCAAGCAGCTGGGGATAAAGACGATGTGAGACTCTATCACCCGATAGCAGTATTGGCGCATAGATATTAGTAAGTTATACATACCTTTAGCCATAGCATTCTACCCAGCGAGAGATGTTCTGTTTGACGCCGGGAATGCTTTGAGCTATACTACAAATACGAGAGGAGGTAAAGAGCATGGGCACTTTGAGCAGCATCCCAACAACTCTGACAGAGGCGCAGGCGCGTGCTGGCTACTCTGTCTTCGTTGTAGGTAGTTATCGTACCCAATCTAATTCTCGGTTCATTCCCTACTCCGAGATCTATCAAGGTCGGAGTGGCATGATGGAGACCCCTGCCCAGTATCTACAGAAAGCTGTAGAGGAAGAGAAGCAAAGGGATGGGAAAGAAGCCTAAGAAAACCCCCAAGGACAGGGGCAAAATGACATCACCAATTCAACAACCCAACAGCACACCCGTTTCTCAAGTGGCTACTCAATCTCACGCAACCGCCTCGGATAAACAACAATTGATCCCGCTAATAAAAGCCTTGGAACAGGCTCGTGGGGGTAATCGGGTTATCGTCTATTGGCTGACTGACTTAGCGCGGATATCAGAAGCAATGGTTCTTTCCCTGTACGACCAATTGTCATCAATTGGTCGACAAGAGGCGCTGGATCTCTTCTTGTTTACAAGAGGCGGTGACGTTGAGGCTCCTTGGCGAATTGTTACCCTCATTCGGGAGTTCTGCAACCGATTTGCCGTTCTCATACCCTACCGGGCGCACAGCGCCGGCACACTGCTGGCAATGGGAGCCGATGAGATCGTTATGACACCCATGGGAGTCTTGAGCCCGATTGATCCGAGCAGGACCCACCCACTTCTACCGCGCAGAGAGGGCGCTGCTGAGCCTGAACCCATATCCGTGCAAGATATGAGGCATGCCATGACATTCATCCGGGAAACAACTAAGCCTAGTGACTTGACAACCTACACCCCTGAAGCAATGGCACAGATCGTCACCGCTCTATTTGACAAGATCCATCCCTTGGCTATTGGGGCCATCGAACAGTCTTACGCTCTGACGAAGCTCATCGGTACAAGGTGTCTAAGCACACATATGATGAATACTGACGAAAGAGTCACAATTGAGGGAATTGTCAACAAGCTGTGCGATGACTACAAGTCACATGCCTACCCAATCTGTCGGAATGAGGCGAGAGAGATCGGTCTGAAGGTTGTGGATGCACCACCGGACGCAGACCGTGCGATGATTGATCTTTTAAAGTTCTACATGGCCCGCGACATCAGTTTCCCGAAGACTGCCCTAAAGCCAGGCCAGACATTCAAGTTGAATATCGCTTGGCTCGACTCTACCAACAAGCAGATGCGAGTAGAACAAGATACCAGGGTAGATAAAGAAAACCAGGTGCAGTCGGAAGGCGACCGGTGGCTTGAGTACTGAACCTGTCTCTGACCCTCACCAATTCCGATTGTACCTTCCATTGGCAGTAGCTGCACCATACTCAATATCGCTTGTTAAACAAACAGATTGTGACCATTGAACCTTTGTCCAAATCTATGACGAACATTTCTCAAGACAGTCCGGATTCTGGCGACCTTACGTCCAGCAGGTGATTTATCGGTATCTGGATTGTGCGGCGACATCCACAACAGGTTTTCCCGTGTGAAATGCAAAGACTGCGGCCACGAATACCTCCTGGCATTCTCCTGCAAGCGTTGCTGCTTTCGACCCGTAATCGTTTTTTTACTTAATTCCTGAGCCTATTTAGTAGTAGGTGCTATACGTAACAAAATGATGATTGCGTCTTAGGTTTCTTTGGTTCATCATCTATCTGTATTTCCTATTGAATCACAGGAAAGGA
>PLLC01000041.1 GCA_003141195.1 Syntrophaceae bacterium | reverse complement strand
AAGCTGAAAGGCGAATAGAAGGGATAAAAGAAGGGATAAAATTATTGACAAGCCAGAAAAACCGAAGTAGGGTCTAAATCAGTTCTAAGCAACTATATCCTTCAAAGCACCATTGAACCACTATAACGTGATTTATGGTGGCAATGATCACACAGACCCCGTATTTCTAAAAAGTGCGGGGTTTTGTGTTTTAATCATTCCTCAGGTTTTGTTAGGGACTGGCACATACGGATACATGGTTGAAATATTGTGGCACCGCCGGGAAACCAGGCAGACCGTTCTTATGTATGCTTCCTGGGTTCTTTCACCTTTTCCGTTAAGTTGAAAGGTTTGTGTCATTTTTTGGGACCAATCTATAGTCATTGTCTTTCTCCTCTCATCGTATAGGTAGGTGTCTCGCAGGAACGAGCGAGGAGAAAGATATGCGACAGACTGGGCATATGGGAAGCAGAAAGGGTTTGAAACTATATCAATAGGCAGAGAATCTGCCGCGAGAGCGGCTTACTTGAACACATTGATAAAGCGTGCTCAATACAAAAAGAAACGCTGGGGAAAATCTGACGACGAGGCCCCATGAATCTTGATTCTCAATGGGAAGAGGGTTTAGGATAAAATACCGCCGCACGATATTTGCCGGCGGGGGGTCGGTAAGTGAAAAGATTTATGCGTTATGGAGCCATATTATTTCCCCTTGTTCCCTTTCTACTCCTGGTAAATTTTGGTTTGGCCCATGCCTCTTTTACCGTGGAAGATGAAAGGAAACTGGGTAAGGAATTCTATGAGACATTAGAAAAGAGTGGTGCCCTGATCAAGGAACCCCGGATCAATGATTACGTCAACGCCGTGGGGATGAGGATAGTCGCCCAAGGGTCCAAGTCGCCCTTTGAATTTCGGTTCTCAGTCATCAAGAGTTCAGCCATCAATGCCTTTGCCACGCCGGGAGGCTACGTCTATGTCAACTCCGGTCTCATCACCATCATGGAGAACGAGAGCCAGCTCGCCGCCGTTATCGCCCATGAAACAGGCCATGTCAAGGCGAGACACGTTGCCCAGATGATCGAACAATCCACGAAGATCAGCATTGCTACCCTCGCTGCCATCATCGCCGGCGCCGTCTTTGGACGCGGTGGGGATTTGACTGCTGCTGTAACCGGATTTTCCATGGCGGGAGCATCTTCGCTCAGTCTGAAGTACAGCCGGGACCACGAGGAAGAGGCTGACCGGCTCGGTATGACCTATCTGACGGGTGCCGGATACGACGGCAGGACCATGCCGGAATTCCTCAGAATAATGAGGCAATACGAATTTTATGCGAGCAACGTTCCCTCCTATTTCTTTACCCACCCCGGCACCGAGGAGAGGATACAATACCTCGACGCCCTGATCGAAACGGGCCATATTCCGGAAGGGGTAACAAGCATCATCGGCAACTTCAAGCGGATTCAGACCATGCTCTTCGTTCGCGGGGCGGACTCTGCATCCAGTTTGAACCATTTCCAGAATAACCTGAAGAAGAACCCTGACGACGTCGACGATCTGTACGGTCTTGCCCTCACCCAGGAAAAGTTAGGATCCATTGCCGAATCGCAGGAAATCTTCCAGCAGGCCCTAAAAAGATCCCCCGATGATGCGAACATCCTGCGAGATCTGGGTGTCAGCTACTTCAAGAGCGGTAAAACAGACAGCGCCATTTTCTATCTCGACAGGGCATTCAGGATCGATGGTGATGACGAAGACACTCTCCTGTATCTCGGCAGAGCATACATAGCGGCAGGACAATACAAGTCAGCTTTGGATCTTTTTCGGCGGGCGGAAAAGAAAAATATTGATGATGCAGACATCTACTACAATCTTGCCATGGCTTATGGTAAAATGGACAATCCCGGTGATTCCCACTATAATTTCGGCATCTACTTTAAGAAGAAAAATAAACTGGAGAGTGCCCTCTTCCACTTCCAGGCAGCCCTGACGTTCTTTCCGAAAGAAAGCGAGAGAGCGAAAGATATCAATAAAGAAATTGAATCCCTTAAGAAGGGTAATCACCCTCGTCCGTCTGCTGAACGGCCAATTCCCTCCGGGCGTAAGCGAGGTAAATCCGCTCCTTGACAAATAGAGCCTGTTCAATAATTCAATTTCAGGACCTGGCTTTTCTTTCCGGTTGTAATTTAGTCGAAAGATAATGTTCTGTGTGAGGACAATGTCATGTTCGACAGTATGGATGGTCACGTGGTCAATGCCTTTGTAGAAGTTGGTTTGTTCCATACGGTATCTGTTTTCTTTCACGAGGCCGCAGAAAACTGCAAAATGTCCATATTGGGGATTTGGCGGGATGTGCCATTTCTACCCGTAATGAACAATCCATAAAGCAACCCTTGGCTGAACAGTAGTAGGTGTCGCCAATAATCCACACCATGGACATTTTTCTTGAGCTAACCTAAGCAGTACGGAGTGAAAGGCTCTATAAACCCGTATCAGCCTCAATCACAGACGTCAATAAACAAACCGCGCAATATAATAGGGGTTCTTGGTAAGGTAAGAGACGTCGAGGTTGACTGTTATTCATTTTATTCACCTGGTTGCTTCGATTAGGGATGGGAACCGCATCCTCGCAGACGCTCGACATCACTCAACGGGCAGGTCTGGCGTGTCGGGCACTCAACGGGCAGGTCTGGCGTGTCGGGAGCACATCGCTCATCTCTATCCGCTGCCATAAAGCGCTTATTTCTCGGGCATACAATTCAGCCTGTGGGTCACATTGGAGATGAGGCCGGTGATCCTGGCCACGGCGTTGGGCTGCTTGAGCGCCCGGTAAACGATTTCCATGATTTTATAATAATCCCTCGTGAACTGGTTATAGCCAGCCTGGAGTTGCTCGGCGGTCATGTTTTTCGGCCTTATAATGACCGTGTTCCCGGTGTATTTCGTATAATCGGTGCAGATGATTCGGCCTTCTCTTTCAAATTTCTTGTAGAATTCGGTCCCCGGGTAAGGGATGAGAATATTAACGGCGACGCTGGCGATCTTGATTTTTTCCAGTACGTCGATGGTCCTGTCGAAAACATACGGGGTGTCGGTGTCGAAGCCGAAGATGATCCCCCCGTCCACCATGATGCCGCGATCGTGGAAACGCGCGATGTTGTTCTTGAGGCGATCGATCCTGTTGAAGTCCTTGTTCGCCTCGGAAAGGGTATCGGCGGACACGGACTCGATCCCCACAAAGACGCCGATGCAGCCTGCTTTTGCAGCCAGCAGGAGCAGTTCATCGTTTTCCCCGAGGAGCACGTGGAATTAGACAACGTTCGTATTGTCTATGCCTGCGAATCCGGCAGCCGGGCCTGGGGTTTTCCATCCGCCGACAGCGACTATTCAACCGGCCTTTTTTTTATCACATCCGCAGCCGCCGGGGCAACGGGATTCACGCGCCCTGCGGGAGGCGGGTCTGTAAATGTTCTATTCTTACGATGGCATCCGTCTGCGGAGGTGCGATTAATTCTTGACAGGACAGGACCAACCGGTTATTTTACCGGCGAACGAGGCCGGGCGCCGGATTTTGGTAAAGAGCAGGCGAAACCTTTCACCGGCGAGGGCCCGCCAGTGATCTTCCCGCTCCATGCGGACTCCGTCCGAACGCGGCGGGCAACCTTAGCAGGCTGTTGAAAAACGCCCATCTGCGGCGTTTCCCTTATCCTTCGCCGCTCAACGTACCTAAAAGTACGCCTCACGGCTCAGGATTTCGTGTGCCTTGCATCTGGGCATTTTTGAACAGCCTGTAAAAGAGCCTTTTTCAACAGGCTGTTAGGCTATTGACAGGCAGAACCGATCGGAATTTTTCACCCCTTCCGTCGTAGCGTTGAGGCCCATGATCAAATCACCGTTGAAGAACAGACCCCGCCGTCGATCCGTGATCGCCGCCCTGCTCGCACTGGCCCTCCTGCTGCCGGCCTGGTGGTGGACCGGTCTTTGGCGCCAGGAGCGGCTCATCGCCGAAAAACGCTTTCAGGTCGCCGAAATTCTGTCGGTCCAGGGCCGATCCCTCGGCACGGAAATCAACAGCCGCCTGGCCATCCTGAAGGCGCTCAAGACCTTCGTGGATGGACGCATCCGCGCCGATCAGGGGATCGCCCCGGCGGAATTCGCCGCCTTTGGGGCAGGGCTCAGCAGCGGTGCGAGCGGCGTCCGCAGCCTCTCCATCGCCCCCGGCGGAATCACCCAGTTCATATCCCCGGCGGGGAGCAACGAGAGCCTGACCGGGCAGGATCTTCTCCGCGACGTCCGCCCGCAGGTCCGCGCCGACGTCCAGCGCGCCGTCCGCTCGCATCGGATCGTGATCAGCGGTCCTTATGCGCTTCGCCCCAAGGGACTGGAACTCGTCGCAAGACAGGCCGTGTATGCGAAGGAAAACTTGTGGGGATTGATCTCCCTCGTCCTCGACCTCCCCCCCATCCTCACCGAGGCGGGTCTGGACACCCCGCCGCAGGGTCTGCAGATCGCCCTGCTGGACCGTTCCGGCCGTCTCCTGTCCGGGAAGAAAACCGTCCTGGTGGAAAACCCCGTTTTCTTTCAGGTCGACCTCCCCGACGGGTTCTGGAAACTGGCCGCCCTTCCCGCGGAGGGCTGGACCGCGGCCGTGGAGAAACCTCTCCTCCAGTTCCGCGGGATGACCCTGGCCATCGCCATCCTGATGGCCCTCCTGATCGGCATGGTGGCCGGTTACCGGGCGCACCTGACCCTGGCCGTGCGCCAGCGGACCGGCGTCCTTCAGCGGTCGCTCACCGACCGCCGGGAGGCGGAGGAGCAACTGAGCCGCACGCTGGACAACCTGCGGCAGGCGATGGGGACGACATTGAATACACTGGCACTGGCGGTTGAAACGAAGGATCCCTACACATCGGGTCATCACAAAAGGGTAGCGGACCTGGCGCGGGCGATCGCGACGGAGATGGGGCTCTCCGAGGAGACCCTTGATGGGATCCGGATGGCGGCCGCCCTCCACGATATCGGAAAGATCACGTTGCCCGCGGAAATTCTGAGCCGACCGTCGAAACTGTCGGAAGCGGAGCTTAACCTGATCAAGACGCATTCTCAGAAGGGGTATGATATCCTGAATGACATCGAGTTTCCGTGGCCCGTGGCGCGGATCGTCTATCAGCATCATGAACGGATGGACGGATCGGGATATCCCCTGGGGTTGAAGGGGGAGGAGATTCTGCCGGAGGCGCGGTTGCTGGCGGTGGCGGATGTGGTGGAGGCGATGGCCTCGCACCGCTCCTATCGGCCGATGCCGGGGCTGGACAAGGCGCTTGAGGAGATCGGGGCGCAGCGGGGGATTCTTTACGACCCCGCCGCAGTGGACGCCTGCCTGTGCATCTTCAGGAAAAAGGATTTCCGTCTGGTATAGGTTCTAAAACCCGATCCATGAGAGGGGAAGGATATGCTGGTCCGCTGTTGGGGTGCAAGGGGATCCATTCCGGTCTCGGGCAGGGAGTATCTGCGCTACGGAGGGGACACCCCCTGCATTGAGATCCGCACCGGGGATGACGGCATCGTCATCATCGACGCCGGTTCGGGCATCCGAAGGCTGGGAAACCGCCTCCTCGCCGAGAAACGTCACGACTATGCGCTGATCTTCACCCATGCCCACTGGGATCACATCATGGGCTTTCCCTTTTTCACGCCCATCTACCGGTCCAGCACGCATATCGCCGTGTTTGGCTGCCCCTTCACCCAGGCCTCCGTCCGGGAGGTGATCTCCCGCATCATGGCCCCTCCCAATTTCCCCGTGAATTTCGAAGACATCACGGCGGAAATCCGCTATCAGGAAACCTGCCAGGAGACCTTTCAGCTCGGCGGTCTGACCATCACCCCCATTCCGATCAGCCACCCCAACCAGGGAAGGGGATACCGTTTCGAAGAGGGCGGAAAATCCTTCGTCTTCCTGACCGACAACGAGCTCACCTACCGGCATCCGGGCGGCCTGGAATACGAGGATTACTGCGCCTTCGCGAAAGGGGCGGACCTCCTCGTCCACGACGCCGAATACCGTCCCGGGGAATACCGTCTGACCCGGACGTGGGGCCATTCCGTCTATACGGACGCACTGCGTCTCGCCCTCGACGCCGGCGTCGGTCGTCTCGGCCTCTTCCACCACAATCAGGAGCGGACGGACGATGCGGTAGATGAGATGGTGGCGGACTGCCGGCGGATCGCCGCTGGCCGCCCTCTGGAGTGCTTCGCCCTCCATCAGGACATGGAGATCGTCGTCTAAAACCAAGGGACAACCGCGGCACAGCGGATCAGCACGACCGGAATAACCGGAAAACCGTCGGGGCGGGTGAGACGCTCTTTGGCCCGCAGCGACCGAACAACAACAAAGGAGATACAGACATGATGATCCAGGAAGAAAGATGTCCGAGGAACCCGAGAGGCAGAGGCCGTCTGCACGGGGGCGCAGTCGCGGCCTGCATTCTGATGACCGCCCTTCTGCTGGCCCTGCTCCCCGCGCCCGGCGGGGCACACCCGCCCAAAGAGGTCGTTCTCTCCTACGACCAGGCCAAACAAACGCTGGAAGTCCGGATCACGCACGTAGTGTCCGATCCGGCCAAACACTTTATCGAAAAGGTCGAGATCAGAAAGGCCGGCAAAACGATCTCCCAGACCGAATACCAGAGCCAGCCGGGGCCGGAGACCTTTTCCTACACCTACCCCCTGGATGCGGCGCCCGGCGACCTCATCGAGGTCAAGGCGTCGTGCAGCATCTTCGGCTCCAAAACCGAGAAGCTGACCGTGGGAAAATAGGGCTGCGGCGACAGAGCGGTAAGAACGATGTTCATCCCCGCCACGCCTGAGGAAGTCCGGAATCTCGGCTGGACGCGGCTCGACGTGATCCTGATCACCGGGGACAGCTACCTCGACAGTCCCTACGTCGGCGTCTCCGTCATCGGGCAGCGCCTGCTCTACGCCGGATACCGCGTGGGGATCATCCCCCAGCCGGACATCGATTCCGAAAATGATATCATTCGTCTCGGTGAGCCGGGTCTCTTCTGGGGCATCACAGGCGGCTGCATCGATTCCCTGGTCGCGAACCGCACCGCCTCCGGAAAGAGGCGCCGGGAGGACGATTTCACGGCCGGGGGGGACAACAACCGCCGCCCCGACCGGGCGACCATCGCCTACGCCAACCTGATCCGCCGTTATTTCAAGGAGACGAAGCCCATCGTCCTCGGCGGGATCGAGGCGAGCCTCCGGCGGATCGCCCATTACGACTTCTGGTCGAACCGGGTGCGCCGTTCCGTCCTGATCGACGCGAAGGCCGATTATCTCCTCTACGGGATGGCGGAAAATACGGTCCTGGAGCTCGCCGCGAGTCTCCGGGAAGGACGGGACGTCTCGGAACTGCGGGGCCTCTGCTATGCCGCGGCGGAACGAAAGCCTGGTTTTCTGGAGCTTCCCTCCTGGGAAGAGTCGGCGGCGGACCCGGCGGCCTTCGAGAAGATGTTCCTTGCCTTATACCGAAACCAGGATCCCCGGACGGCGCAGGGGCTCTGCCAGAAACAGGACGCGCGCTGGCTCATCCACAACCCGCCGGCGCTGCCGCTCACGGAGGCGGAGATGGACGAGGTCCACGGGATGAATTTCGAGCGGGCGGTTCATCCCTGCCATCACCGCTGCGGCGACGTCCGGGCTCTGGAGACGATCCGCTTTTCCATCGCCACCCACCGGGGGTGCTACGGGGGTTGTCATTTCTGCGCCATCGCCGTCCACGAGGGGCGGACGGTCAGCTCCCGGAGCGAGGCCTCCATCCTCCGGGAGGCGGAATTGCTGGCCGCCCTCCCCGGCTTCCAGGGACGCATCCTCGACGTGGGCGGGCCGACGGCCAACATGTACGGGTTCGAATGCCCAAAGAAGCTCGCCCGCGGCGCCTGCCCCGACCGAAGCTGTCTCTACCCCAAGGTGTGCGAAAACCTCCGTCCCGATCACGGCCGCCAGATCGCCCTCCTCCGGAAACTCCGGGAGATTCCCGGCGTCAAACAGGCAATCGTCGCCTCCGGCATCCGTTACGATCTCCTCCTCGCCGACCGGAAACACGGCGTCCCCTACCTCCGCGAGGTCGTCCGCCGCCACATCTCCGGACAGATGAAGGTGGCCCCCGAACACTCGGAGAAGAAGGTTCTCCGGTGCATGGGGAAACCGGGAACCGGGTCCCTGCTCGCCTTCCGCGATCTCTTCCGCAAGCTCACGGCGGAGGCGGGAAAGAAGCAGTTCCTGACCTGCTATCTGATCGCCGCCCATCCCGGCTGCACGCAGGCGGACATGGAGGCCCTCCGCCGTTTCGCCGGTCAGGAACTTTCTCTCCATCCCGAACAGGTCCAGCTCTTCACCCCGGCCCCTGCGACGATCTCCACCCTGATGTACCATACCGGGCGGGATCCCTGGAGCGGGAGAAGGCTTTTCGTGGAAAAGACGGCTGCCGGCCGGGAGCTTCAGAAGAAGATTTTGGTTGCGAAAAACAGCCGGTTCAGGTATGGAAGCGCCGAACGGCAACAAATCAAGCGGGAGGGAAAATCATGGGCAAAGACAAGGACGTCAAAAAAGATACCAAGAAGAAACCTTCCAAAACGTTGAAGGAGAAGAAAGAGGCCAAGCGGCTGAAGAAGACGGGGAAGGTCGGAGAGGCCTGATGCCGCCGGGGGCGAAGCGCCTGCCGCAGCCGCTCGTGGACTTCCACGTCCACCTCTTTCCGGACCGGCTGTTCGACGCGATCCGGCGACAGTTCATCACGGACTACGGATGGAGCGTCCTCCATCCGCTCTACTGGCGCGAGAGCGTCGCCTACCTCCGCGAACGGCGCGTCGGCCCCGTCGTCTATTCCAATTACGCCCACCGGAAGGACCTTGCGCGGGGTCTCAACGACTGGAATCGGAAAATCCTGGAGGAGCTGCCGGATCTGTACTGCTTTGCGGCCTTCCATCCCGACGACGAAGACGGCCTCTCGATGGCCGCCGACCTCCTCGACCATCCCCGGGTTCTCGGCTTCAAGCTCCAGCTCCTCGTCCAGCGGTTCTCCCCCGACGACGAGCGGCTCTTCCCCCTCTGCGATCTGGTAATGGCGAAGGGAAAGCGGCTCCTCTTCCACGTCGGGACAGGACCGGTGGGAAACGAGTTCGTGGGCGTCGCCCCCTTCCGGAGACTCCTCGCCCGCTATCCCGATCTTCCCGCGATCGTCGCCCACATGGGGGCGCTCGAGTACGGTCCGTTCGGGGAGCTCCTGGCCGACCACCCTGCGATTTACATGGATACGGCCTTTTCTTTCCTCCCCCGTCTCGGTTCCATGTGCGATCTCGGCAACGATTTTCTGGAGACGTACCGGGAGCGGATCCTCTACGGTTCGGACTTCCCCAACATCCTCTTTCCCCGTGAGGATGAGATCGACACCCTCCTCGGGCTCGATCTCTCCCAGGCCTTCTACGACGCGGTCTTCCGGGACAACGGCCTGCGCCTCATCCGGGAGGGCTCGTCAGTATGTTGAAAAATTTCCTTAGCAGGCTGTTCAAAAATGCCCGGATGCAAGGCCCCCGAAATCCTGAGCC
>PLLC01000091.1 GCA_003141195.1 Syntrophaceae bacterium | reverse complement strand
CCAGGTTTGGCACCTCGATGTCGGCTCATCGCATCCTCCCGCTGAAGCAGGTGGGAAGGGTTGGACTGTTCGTCCATTAAAGCGGTACGTGAGCTGGGTTCAGAACGTCGTGAGACAGTTCGGTCCCTATCTGTTGTGGGCGCAGGATATTTGAGAGGAGCTGTCCCTAGTACGAGAGGACCGGGATGGACGAACCTCTGGTGTACCAGTTGTCGTGCCAACGGCATTGCTGGGTAGCTAAGTTCGGAAGGGATAACCGCTGAAAGCATCTAAGCGGGAAGCCCACCTCAAGATAAGATATCCCTCTTGATGGAGACATCAGGACTGAAGACCCCTCGTAGACCACGAGGTTGATAGGTCAGGTGTGCAAGCACAGTAATGTGTTGAGCTTACTGATACTAATCGGTCGTGAGGCTTGACCATAATATTTTATGGCTTAATCATGATGCACTCAGCTTTGACTTCACAATATGCAATTGCCGCCATTATCGAGATATTTCGGTGGCTATAGCGGAGAGGACCCACCCGTTCCCATTTCGAACACGGAAGTTAAGCTCTCCTGCGCCGATGGTACTGCATGGGAGACTGTGTGGGAGAGTAGGTGCCGCCGGAATTTAAATTGAAAAGCCCCTTCCTTGATGGAAGGGGCTTTTTTTATTTTACATCCAGCTTGGGCTTGTGTTATGAAGTCTGAAAGATTTTAAAAAAATCAAAAACAGGAGATGAACCGTCATGTCAGGGCATTCCAAATGGAGTACGATCAAGCGAAAGAAGGGCGCCATCGATTCGAAACGAGGCAAGATCTTCACGAAATTGATCAAGGAAATCACACTTGCAGCCAGACTGGGCGGCGGCGATATTGAGGGGAACTCCCGACTGAGGCAGGCCATCATGGCGGCAAAGGAAGAGAACATGCCCAAGGACAACATCGACCGGGCCGTCAAGAAGGGTACCGGTGACCAGGCCGGCGCTGCGGCTTATGAAGAGGTGACTTACGAGGGGTATGGTCCGGCGGGCGTTGCTGTGATTGTCGATGTGATGACGGACAACAAGAACCGGACGGTTGCGGAGATCCGGCATAGCTTCTCCAAGCACGGCGGAAATTTAGGTGAAAACGGCTGCGTGGCCTGGATGTTCGACAAGAAAGGGAGCATCGTTTTTGACAAGAAGGCGGTCGGAGAGGATGCGCTAATGGAGGTCGCGCTCGAAGCCGGCGCGGAAGACGTCCGGGATCAGGAGAGCGAATGGGAGGTGATCACGGATCCGATGACCTTCGAGGCGGTCAAAAAGGCCATTGATCAGAAGGGTTGGAAGTATCTGGAGGCGCGCGTCGGCAAGATCCCCCAGAACACGGTCAAACTGGAGGCGGGGAAGGCGGAACAGATGCTCAAACTCATGGAAAAATTAGAGGACAACGACGATGTCCAGAACGTCTATGCCAACTTCGACATCCCCGATGACGTCATGGAGAAGCTGAGTCTGTAGGTGGAAAATTTTCTTGCGAAGGCTGCAGGGGGAAAGAAAGCCGATTGATCACGGCGTCGGGAAGGGGGCCAGGCACGTTCAGGGTATTGGGCATCGATCCGGGCAGTCACGTGACGGGGTATGGCGTTGTGGAGGAGGACGCAAACGGTCTCCATTGCGTCCTGTATGGCGAGATCAAGCCCGTCAGAGGCGCCTCTCTCCCGACGTGCCTTCAGACTATCTGCGGCGGAATTCAAGAGGTGATCCGCCATGCGGCGCCGGAGGCGATGGCCATCGAGAATATCTTCTACGGGAAGAACATCCGGAGTCTGATCAAACAGGGTCATGTCCGGGGGGTGGCGATCATGGCCGGGGCGGATGGCGGCGTGCCGATTTACGAATACAGTCCCCTGGAGATCAAAAAGGCCGTCGTGGGTTACGGCCGCGCGGAAAAGAGGCAGGTCCAGAGGATGGTCCGGGCCATCCTGAAACTTCCGGAACTGCCGCCACTCGATGCAGCCGACGCCTTGGCCGTCGCCATCTGCCATATCCATTTTCGAAAGGCGGATCCCATCTGACATGATTGACGGCTACGTAAAAAGTCCATATGCTGCGTTTCGCTTCCTCCTTCGTCGGTGCGGCGTACGCCAAAGTACGCCGCACTCATCAGGAGTCACGCGCCTTGCCTCTGGAGCTTTTTCTGAAACCGTCCCCCAAACGTGGCTTTGGCGACTTATTGCGAGAACAGCATGATTGCCCGACTCAGTGGAATTCTCATTCAGAAATCGGTCACCCAGTGCGTGGTGGATGTTCACGGCGCGGGCTACCGCGTCGTTGTTCCTCTGAGCACCTTCTATGAACTGCCCGAGGCCGGCCGGCCCGTCGTGCTCCAGATCCATACCCATGTCCGGGAGGATGCCATCAGCCTTTATGGATTCTATACCGAGGAGGAACGGGAGGTCTTTCAACTGATGATCTCCGTCAGCGGGATCGGTCCCAAACTGGCCGTCAATGTCCTTTCCGGCATCTCGGCGGGGGAGTGGGTCCGGGCGGTTGCGGTGGAGGACCTGAAGCGTCTGACCGGGATCCCCGGTGTGGGCCGGAAGACGGCGGAGCGGATGATCCTCGAACTGAAGGACAAGGCGGTGAAACTCGGCAGTGAGGCCGCCCCGGTCGGGGTTGCGGAGGTCCGGACGGGTGAGCAGATGAAGGAGGACGCCCTTTCCGCACTCGTGAATCTCGGCTATAAGGGGTCGTCGGCGAGGGATGCCGTCGAACGGATCATGAAGGAAGCGCCGGAGCCCCTCTCCCTCGACCAGATTCTGAAAAAGGCGCTCCGCATTATGGCCGGGTAAGGTCCGATTCCTTCCGTCCGGCACGTAAACTGGCAAGCGAGGATTGAGATCAGACGTGAAAAAATCCGATTCCATGAGCAGCTCTGCCAAGAATCCGCTGACCGTCCCGCAGGGACTCGACGAGGATGACGGATACGATGTTTCCCTGCGCCCAAAAAGTCTTTCCGAGTATATCGGTCAGGAGAAGATCAAGAAGAACCTCTCCATCTTCATCGAGGCCGCAAAACAGCGGCAGGAGGCCCTGGATCACGTCCTCCTCCACGGTCCTCCCGGTCTCGGGAAGACCACCCTGGCTTATATCATGGCCCGGGAGATGGGGGTGGACATCAAGGTGACCTCCGGTCCGGTGATCGAAAGGCCGGGGGACCTGGCCGCCATCCTGACCAATCTGCACGAGAAGGATGTCCTGTTCATCGACGAGATCCACCGCCTCTCCCATGTCGTGGAGGAGATTCTTTACCCGGCGATGGAGGATTTTCATATCGACATCCTCATCGGCCAGGGGCCGTCGGCGCGGTCGATGAAGTTAGAGATCCCGAAATTCACGCTGATCGGCGCGACGACCCGGGCGGGGCTTCTGACCTCGCCGCTGCGCGACCGCTTCGGC
>PLLC01000006.1 GCA_003141195.1 Syntrophaceae bacterium | reverse complement strand
TGACCGATGCCCTATTACATCGGCGATGTAATCAAAGAGGAGACGCGGCTGATCGCACGGACGCCGGAGAAGTTCCGAGAGACCGGGGTAGACGTCCGGATCGACAGCCGGGTGGAAGAAGTCGACGAAAAGGCGGGGGCGGTCCGTCTGGCCGACGGAACGAGGCTTCCCTACGATATCCTCGTCCTGGGGACGGGAACGACGCCGCTCCTGCCGGGAATTCCGGGGGAGACGCTGGAGGGGGTCTTCACGTTGAAGAGGTTCACGGACGCCGTCCGGATCAAGGCCTGGCTCCGGGAGGTTCCCTGCCGGAAGGTGATCATCGTCGGGGCCGGCTTCATCGGGATGGAGATGTGTGAGGCGATCCGGAACCTCGGTATCGAGACTCAGCTCTTCCACCGGGGGACGCTCCCCGTGAACCGCTGGGACCCCGAATTCTCGCAGGTCGTTCTGGAAGAACTTCGGCGGCACGGGGTCGATTTCGTCACGGATACGGAAACTCGGGCTGTGGAGGCGGGAAAGGACCACCGCCTCCGCCTGGTCACGAACCACGTCGGGGCGGAGGCGGACATGATCCTGATGGCGGTCGGGATCCGGCCCGACGTCACACTTGCGAAACAGATGGGGCTTCCGCTCGGAGAAACGGGGGCGATCCAGGTCAACTTCTCTCAGCGGACCCTCCGCGAGGGGATCTATGCCGTGGGCGACTGCTGCGAATCCTTTCACCGGGTGAGCGGCCGCTGGGTGAACATCCCGCTCGGCGATATCGCCAACAAGCAGGGCCGCGTCGCCGGACGGAACATCGGCGGCGGGGATATGATCTTTCCGGGGATCGTCGGGGCGCAGTCCTTCAAGGTCTTCGACCTGGAGGTCGCGGCGACGGGTCTCGACGAGCGGGAGGCGGTACAGAGCGGCTTCCATCCGGTGAGTACGCTGGTCTGGGGAAATGCGATCGCCGGGTCCATGCCGGGAAATACGAAACTGGGTCTCAAACTGATCGCCGACCGGGCGACGGGTAAGCTCCTGGGGGCGCAGGCGGTCGGCAAGGCGGGGGCCGTGAGCCGGATCAACACCCTCTCCTGCGCCCTCTGGGCGGGTCTGACCCTCGACGATGTCGGCTGGCTCGACCTGGCCTACGCCCCGCCGTTCAGCGGATCATGGGACCTGATCCACGTCGCCGCCCAGACGCTCCGGAGGCAGATATGAAAAGGAAAATAGGGACCTGTCCCCATTTTCCTCCGATGTCAAGCGGCGGGCATCAGATCTTGATGTCCAGCTCTTTGATCATATCCCCGTAGTCCTTGTAGGCCTTCGGCAGGAAGGCGGTCCAGTCCTTCGTGTTGAGGTAATCGATCGGCTGGCCGATCGAGGCCATGGTTTTTTTGAAATCCTTGTCTTCGCAGACCTTCTTGAGGGTCGAGGAGAGGTATTCGATGATCTCCGGCGGCGTACCGAGCGGCACCGCGACGCCCTTCACGGAGCCCCAGGTGGCGACATCGATCCCCTGCTCCCTGAGGGTCGGGATATTCGGCAGGGTGCCGTCGCGCCTGTCGAGGGCCACGCCGATCGGCTTGAAGCGGCCCGATTTGATGTGCGGCCACACCTCGGAGGGATGGCCGCCGCCGATCACGAGGTGTCCCCCGGCCAGGGCGGTCACCGCATCGGCGCCGCCGGTGAAGGGCACGGTGGTGATCGGGACGCTGGTCCGCTTGGAGATGGCCCTCATGACGATGTCTACGGCGCCGGCCGCGGTGGAGACGGCGGCGGTGATCTTGTTCCCCTTGGCCCCCCAGGCGAGCACATCCTTCATCGAGTTGAACGGGGATTTTCCGCTGACGTTGACCACGACCGCATGGATCGACAGCCTCGCGACCGGGGCGAGGTCCTTCAGGGGATCGTAAGGCATTTTCTGCAGGTGCGGCATAACCAGATCGCAGCCGGAGCCGTATGCGAATAAGACGGTGTAGCCGTCCGGCTTGGAGCGGACGACATATTCGGTTCCCAGGACGCCGCCGGCCCCCGGCTTGCTGATGATGAGCATCGGCTGGGGGCTGTACTTCGTCCAGACCTTTTCAACGGCGCGGGCAAGAACATCACTGGAACCCCCGGCCGCGTAGGGGACGATGACCTGGATCGGCTTGGTCGGGTATTTCTCGGCGCCGAAGCACAGGCCGCCGACCGTAAGCATGGTGACCAGCGCCAGGGTCAGAAACAGGGTGACTTTACGCATGTGAGTCATGTTTTACCTCCTTCTTCAATGGGTTAATG
This sequence comes from Syntrophaceae bacterium, assembly GCA_003141195.1. Lineage (GTDB taxonomy): Bacteria > Desulfobacterota > Syntrophia > Syntrophales > UBA5619 > UBA5619. The sequence continues at coordinate 12,781 of PLLC01000006.1, read as the reverse complement.
GGACTCTTCTTGTAAACTTATCCCCTTTCGTTTATGTTGCCGCTGTTTTCTTCCCCCTCATTTTACGTTTGATAAAAAAGGCCGTCTGCCCCACAACCAGAAGCACAAAGATGGCGACCAGGGTCCCCGAGATCGGGCGTGAGACGAAGATCGTCAGATCCCCGCCCGAGATCAAAAGCGACTGCCTGAGCGATCGCTCGACCATGGGACCGAGGACGAAGGCGAGCGGCAGCGGGGCCGGATTGAAGTCCAGTTTCCGCATCCCGTAGCCGAGGGCGGCGAAGAAGAGCATTGAATAGATGTCGAAGACCTGATTCTGGACGCTGTAGACGCCGATCGTTGTGAACAGAACGATGATCGGGGCGAGGATCCCGTAGGGGACGCGGAGCATCTGCACCCAGATCCCCACCATCGGGAGATTCAACACGAGGAGCATCACGTTTCCAATGTACATCGAGGCAATGACCCCCCAGAAGACGTCCGGGTGCTCCACGACCAGGAAGGGTCCCGGTGTGATCCCCTGGATCATCAGGGCCGCAAAGATCATCGCGATCGCGGCGTTTCCCGGGATCCCCAGGGTGAGGAGCGGTATGAAGGAGGAACTCGATGCGGCGTTGTTCGCCGACTCCGGTCCGGCCACCCCCTCGATCGCCCCCTTCCCGAACTCCTCAGGATGTTTGGAGTATTTCTTTTCGACGGCATAGGAGGCGAGCGACGAGATGACGGCGCCGCCGCCCGGGATGATCCCGATAAAGAACCCGATGACCGATCCCCGGAAGATCGCCCACTTGGAATCCGCCCAATCCTTGAGGGTCGGGAAGAGCTTTCCGAGCTTCGTGGTGACGATTTCCGTCTTCAGCGTGGATTCAAGATTATAGAGGATTTCGCCGAGGCCGAAGACCCCCATTGCCAGGGTCACGAAGTCGAACCCGCCCTGGAGGCCGATGCTTCCGAAGGTAAAGCGGATCTTGCCGGAGATCGGGTCGAGGCCCACCATCGCCAGCAGGAGGCCGACGATGAGAATGATCAGCCCCTTCGTGATCGAGCCGCCGGAAAGGGTCACAGCGAGGAGGAGCCCCAGCGTCGTGAGGGCGAAATATTCGGGGGGACCGAAATCGAGGGCGAATTCGGCGAGCGGCGGCGCGAAGAAGGTCAGGCCGACAACGGCGACCGTTCCCGCGATGAACGATCCGATCGCGGCGATTCCCAGGGCCGCCCCCGCCCGCCCCTTCCTGGCCATTTGGTAGCCGTCGATGCAGGTGACGACGGAAGCCGCCTCGCCGGGGAGGTTCAGCAGGATGGAGGTGGTTGATCCTCCGTACATTGCGCCGTAGTAGATGCCCGCCAGCATGATGATCGCAGTCACCGGGGAGCCGATAATGTAGGTCATCGGCAGCAGAAGGGCGATCGTGGCCGCCGGACCGAGGCCGGGAAGGACGCCGATGGCCGTGCCGATGAACGCCCCGAGGAAGCAGAACAGGATGTTTGTTCCCGTAAGGGCGATGGAGAAACCGTTGATCAGGCCGGTAAAGATATCCATGGGATCAACTCCTTTATCTGGCAAAAAATTCCGGGGGTATGGGCACCTTCAGGAGGGAGACGAAAAGGGCATACATCGCGAACGTCCCCAGAAGTGCAATGATCATCGTTTTCAACCACTTTTCGTGTTCAATGACCTTCTGCCAGGCGATCACGAAGATGAGCGTCGAGGTGATATAGCCGACGGATTCCATCGCCCAGCCGTAAAGCACCATGAGGACCAGGGATATGACCGGCCGGTACCAGATGCGTTTCTCTGCAGCGCCTTTGTCTTCCCCTTTTGTCTGCTGGAGGACCAGGAGCCAAATGATGCCGAGGACGGCCAGGCCCACCCCGCACAGAAACGGCAGAAGACCGGCATCGGGTATATGGATCGAGCCGAGTTTCAGCGTGTGCCAGGCGTAATACATGATCCACACGCCCCCCAGGGAGGTGATGATCGCCGTGATGCGTTCATATTTTTTCACAGTTTTTCCTTCCCTCCTTTGCAGAAACTTGCATTGAGAAACAGGGGGATGGGGCACCTATTCCCCGCAGATCGGGTTACTGCTTGAACACCTCGGGGTTGACGACGAACTGCGGCCGTTTGCCCGAGAGAACATCCACGACGCCCTCCGCCGCCCCGGTCGCCATGCGGATCACGCACTCCTGTGTCAGCGCCGCGCTGTGAGGCGAGAGAAGGATATTTTCCAGTGCGAAAAGCGGGTTGTCTTTCAGCGGCGGCTCAGGGTCATAGACGTCGATCGCCGCCCCCGCGATGACGCCCGACTTCAGCGCCTCGCAGAGCGCCTTCTCGTTGACAACCTCCCCCCGGGAGAGGTTGATCAAAAAGGCGGTGGGCTTCATCAGGCGAAGCTTTGCCTCGTTCACGAAACCCCTCGTCTCCGGGGTCAGCGGTGTGTGGAGGGAGACCACGTCGGCCTGCCGGAAGACGTCGTCCATCTGCGCACAGGGCGTGACGCCAAACTCCCGCGCCTTTTCCGGCGTGACATAGGGATCATAGGCGATCACCTTCATGTTGTAGGCCGCGGCCGCGCGCCTGGCAACCATCGAACCGATCCTGCCGATCCCAACCAGTCCGAGGGTTTTGCCGTCGAGATCAACGGCCTTGTAACTGTTGCGGATCTCCCAGCGGCCCTCCCGCGTCGCCCGGTCGTAGACGACCGCGCGTTTGGCGAGGGCGCCGATGGCGATCACGGTATGTTCGGCCACCGACGTGGCGTTGGCATTGGGAGTGTTGACGACGACGATTCCCTTTTCGGTCGCCGCCTTGAGGTCAATATTGTCCACGCCGACCCCGTGCCGGCCGATGACCCTGAGTGCGTCGGCCGCCTCGATGATCTCCCGCAGGAATGGGGCGGTCCGGATGACGACGCCCGCCACCCCCCGGATTTCTTTTATGACCGTCGCCACGGACGGATCGGAGGCCACACGGACCTCGAACCGGTCGTCGAACACCTGGACGCCTCGCTCGTGAATCGGCTGGACGATCAGGATCTTCTGTTTCATCTGGTCACCTCATCATGATTTGAGCAATCCCATGTCCGCGAGGATCTTGCGCAGTTTTTCACGGTTTTCCGGCGTCATGGGGCCGACGGGCCGGATCGCGGGGCCGGCGTCGATGCCGATCATGTTGAGCGCCTCCTTGATGACGGCGGGAAAGGTGCCGAGGCCGAACGCGATCCGGAGCGGCGCCAGCCGGAACTGGGCATCGAGCGCCCGCTTGTGATCGCCGACGATAAAGGCCTCGTAGATCTCCACCGGGACGCGCGGATCAACGTTTGCCGTTGCGCAGATCGAGCCGGTCCCGCCATAGCAGAGGGTGGCGTAGATCAGCGTATCGCGTCCGGCCAGGACGTGGAAGTTCATCCCGCGGGTGATCCGGATGTACTCGCCGGTCATCGACATGTCGCCGCTGGAGTCCTTGATGCCGATGATGTTGTCGACGGCGGCCAGTTCCAGGACCGTGGCGACCGGGAAGGACACCTGGGTCCGGTCGGGGTTGGAGTAGAGCAGGATCGGCAGGTCCGGGACGGCCTTCGCGATCGTGACGTAGTGCTCGATCAGCTCCTTCTGGTTGGGGGTCACGAAATAGGGGGTGAGAACCGAGACGGCGCTCACGCCCAGATCCCTGGCCATTTTTGTCGTTTCGATCACCTCGCGAGTCGTTACGGCGCCGGTTCCCGCATAGATCGGGATGCGGCCCCGGGTCTCGTTGACGACGATCCGGATGACCTCTTTTTTCTGTTCGAAGGTGAGTGCAAAGAATTCCCCCTGGCTTCCGACGGGAAACAGGCCATGGACGCCGCCGTCGATCAGGTGGTTGACGAGCTTCCGGAGCGCTGCCTCGTTGATGCGGCCGGTCTTGTCGATCGGGGTGACCATCGCGGGGATGATCCCCTTGGGTAGGAATTGAATCATGGTTTTCTCCTTGCCGGTGGTGGTGCTATTTCTTCAGTTCTGCCAAGCCTGCCTTGGCGGCGTTCATCATCATGATGACATCATTGGCCCAGAAATTAAGGGTCATCCCTTTCTGGATCCAGGGCTCAAGCGCGTCGACGGACATCATGTGGATCCCCGAGAACTTGTTGCGCTTCTTCGCCGAGGCGATCACCCGGTCGATCGCCTCGATGAAACGGGGATTCTCCGTCTGTCCCATGATCCCCATGCTCTGCGAAAGGTCGTTCGGTCCGACGAAGGCGGCATCGATCCCCTCCACGGCGAGGAGGTCGTCGATCCGTTCGACGGCGACCGGCGACTCGATCTGGACCATGAGGACGTTTTCATCATTGGCCTTCTTCATGTATTCCGTGGCGCTGTCGATCTTCTCGAAGCCCGTATGGGAACGGAGCAGCGAGACGCCCCGGTTTCCCATCGGGTAGTACTTGGAATAGGCGACCAGGGCCCTGGCCTGCTCGACGGTTTCGGTGTTGGGCAGGAGGATGCCTTTTGAGCCCATTTCCATGTACTTGAGAACGACCTCTCGCTTTACCTCCGGGATCCGGACCATCGGGGGGATCCCCGCCTCGCGGGCCACGGTGAACAGCTTCGCGACGTCACTGTAATCGAAGTTACCATGCTCGCAATCCACGATGAAAAAGTCAAACCCGCAGACCTTGAGGATTTTGGCGATTTCGGGATTGTCGAAGACGGTGACCATCGTTCCCAGGATGGATTGACCCGCCTTCAATCTTTCTTTCAGATTCATGATGATTCTCCTTGATCTCTCCCCAATCATGGTTATTGGTCGTGAGAAAACGGCCGGCCCCGGCAGCCCTTTTGCGCCGGGGGTTCTTTCAGCCATCCGGTGTGACCAGACCGGAGATCGTGAGGTGTTTTGGGAATGCCTCGCGCAGGGGTTGAAGGGATGCTGAAACTACCGCCGCTCCAACACGGTTATCAGACCATAGGAAAAAGAAGCATCGCTGTCAAGTGTAAAAAAATGAAATGAAAAGCCATGAAAGACGGCTTCGTAAAAAGTCGAAGATGTCACCCTGTGCTTGTCGAATGATGAAGGTAACTCATTGATATTAGGCTATGCTTCCCCTCGGAAAGCTCGGGACAAGCTTAAGCTCAGCATGACAAAACCCGAGATTTCTGACTTTTTACGAGAACGTCAATCATGTAAAGCGGCAGCATGAAAAGATCCTCGACGCTATCCAGGCGCGCGATTCCGTGAGGGCCCAGAAGGCGATCCGGGATCATCTCGAATCGGTCGGCGAGAGGCTGACCGCTGCGCTCCTGGAGAAGCGAGCCGAATAGCCCCGTAAAATAACCCTTCAAATCCAAAGCAGTTTCGCCGCGATGCTGGGTTTTCGGTGATGAATGACCTCCTGGAATGGAGGTCGACCTTGCTGCTTCTGTTCGAATTGCGGGGAGGGGGCTGGATCATTCTCCGCGGACGATGGGGAGCGCGAGCAGGGCGTCGGGGATGATGATCACCCGGGCGTCCGGACGTTTCTTCAGCTCCGCGTCGATCCCCGCCTGGAGCGTCGGCGCCGATTCGAGGTGGATCGCTGCGAGTTCCGCGGGGGCGATCCGGCAGTCGGTCACGACGATCCTTGCGTGCTCCAGGATCCATGCCAGGATCAGCGCCTTCTGGTCCCCCGGGGCGAACCCGGAATCGCAGGCGTACTGGATGATCGCCGCCGGGCCTTCGCAATGCTGCATCCAGTCCACGTAACCGGGATGGCCGAATCCGTCTTCGCAACCGGCCGGGATGAGGATAACCCCTCCCTTCTTCACGACGGGTCTGGGACCGAAGAAGGAGGTATTGGCGGCACGGCTCGCCTGGTAGAGATCGCGGCTCTTGGGGTAGGCGACGCCGGCAATCACGATATCCCCGGGCCGGTCGATTTCCACCTCGACCATTGCCCGGGCGGTTTTCACCCCCTCCCGGAAGGCCTCCACGGGGTCGCCCGCGACCACGCGGACCAACTCCTTGTTTCCCGTCTGGATCACGTTGACGATAAAATCGAGCCCCACGGCCGTGGCGGCCTCCGTCAGAAAATCCCGGAAAGGGTTGTTCTCGATCTGCCCGAGGCGGGTGTTTTTCATCATCGCGTAGTTGTGGGTGGCACCGATGGTCGCCTCCCCGGCGACGCCGACGGCGACGCTCTTGACGCCGCCGCTGTACCCGGCGAAGAGGTGGGTTTCGATCACCCCCGTGGAGATCCGGATGTCCGCCTCGGCCACCTGCCGGTTGACGACGAGCGGGATGCCGTTCCGCGATCTGCCCAGATCGACAAGCCCTTCCGGCGCCCAGGCGTTGTGGTTGATCACCCGGAAACGCGAGCAGATCGCCTCGCCGTACATGGCGACGAATTCAACCGGCGTATTCGGACGGTGCGTCCCCGTGGCGACGACGATCGTGATCTCTTCACCCCGAATGCCGCCTTTCCCCAATTCTTCAACCAAGATCGGGAGGATGATCTCTTCGGGGAGCTTCCGCGTGATATCGGTGGCGATGATTGCGACCTTCTGACCCGGTTTCACCCTTTCGGAGAGACGCGGGGACCCGATCGGATTCAGGATCGCCCGGCGGATCGCCTCTGCGGGATCGGCGAGCCGGGGAAGGGGGTTGGTCTCGACGATCGTCGCATCGATCCCCTCCGGGATGGTAAAATGGACGGCCGTATTGCCGTTGGGCACCGTATGGGAGGCCATGCTTTCTCCTTTTGCAAGAAGGGGGCTCCGCCGGGTAAGGTGCCCCTTCGTTCAAATCATTTCTGGGACACGTCGGGGCTGACGACAGAATGCGGCCGTTTGCCCGAGAGGACCTCAACAACACCCTCCGCCGCCCGATCGCCATGCGGATCGCACACTCCCGCGTCAGCGCCGCTCCCCTGCGGCGCCTTGACCATAGGAAAAAGAAGGATCGCTGTCAAGGGTAAACACCGTGAAATGTTCAAGCCATGGAAGAAGTGCCCAAGGGTTTGGAATGGATTCGATCTGACGAATCGGGGGCCAATGTGGTCAAGGATGGACCCGATCAGCGCCCGGTTGAGCCCTCGATGATGATCCTTGGGATTAGGCCGAATGTCTCGGCAGCCACAGGGCAACGGGAAAGAGATCGGATCGGCAAGCGAACCGGTTTTTAAAAGCCCTTTTCAATCTGGATGTTTATCTGTTAGAGTGTCTTCGAGCAATGTGATCGGGTGGGGTCGGGGTCTCGGCCGCCCGTCGGAGGCAGGGGAACGGAAAGATGTCGGAACGAATCGCAGCACCATCCGGGGCGCAGCTCAAGCGATGGGAAAAATTGACGATGGAAAAGTACCGTCGGCGGGAGGGGTTGTTCCTCGCCGAGGGCGGGAAGGTCGTCAGCGAGCTCCTCCGGAGCGGCCGGCCGGCGGAGGCCATCCTGGTCTCTGAGGACAGGGCAGAGCGGGGGAGGGAGATTCTGGCCGACGTTCCGGCCGGGATGCCGATTTTCCGGCTGACGGACCGTGAGTGGACGACCCTGAGCCAGGATCCGTCCCCGGAAGGGGTGATGGCGGTGGCCGCCATCCCGCCGCCCGTCGATCCGGCCGGCCGGCTTGCGACCGAAACCGGGCCGCTTCTCCTCCTCCATCAGGTGAACAATCCCAACAACCTGGGCGCCCTTCTCCGGACGGCCCACTGGTTCGGCTTCCAGACGGTCCTCGTCAGCGAGGGCTCCTGTGAGGCGACGAATCCCAAGGTGATCCGGACGTCGATGGGAAGCCTCTTCCACCTGACGGTGATCGGCAACCTTGATTTTGACAGCCTTCTCAAAGAGATCCGGGGGCGTTTCCGGGTCGTGGGAAGCGAGGTCCGGGAAGGGGTTGCACCACATCCGTGCGGGCTGGCGACGGCCCTCCTGATGGGGAGCGAGAGCCACGGCCTGCCGGAAGAACTCCTTGCGCGGACAGATGAGCGGTGGCGGATCCCCGGCGCGGGAGGGGCGGAGTCACTGAGCCTCCCGCAGGCGGCGGCAATCTTGATGTACGAATGCGTGCGAAAACCGTTTCCCTGAGAACCATCCAGCCCATAGGATCGCCATTTTCGAATGCCGGTGCGTTGCGGACGTTCGGTTTTCAGCGGGGAACGGGAGGTTGGAGGGGCTCGGAGACGGCCCCGTGAGGTGAGACGATGGAAGGGTTCATCCAGGTGACGACGACGACCGAAAAAAGAGAGGATGCCGAGCGGATCGCCCGTTCGCTCGTCGAGGCGCGACTCGCCGCCTGCGTCCAGATCGTGGGGCCGATCACGAGCATCTACCGCTGGAAGGGGAAGATTGAGACGGCGGGGGAGTGGCTCTGCCTGATCAAGAGCCGGGAGGAGAACTACGAGGCCGTCGAACAGGCCGTCCGCTCGCTCCACCCCTATGAGACGCCAGAGATCATCGCCGTTCCGGTGACCGCCGGCAGCCGCGACTATCTCGGCTGGCTCCGGGGTGAACTGGCGGCGCCGTGTGAGGAATGACCATGCTTTTGGCAGGGGATATCGGCGGCACGAAGAGCCGCCTGGCGATCTTTGCGGACGACGCGGGCCCGAGGCGGCCGCTGCTGGAGGAAATCCTTCCCAGCGGACGCTTTCCCGGGATCGAGGCCCTGATCCGGGCGTTTCTGAAACGAACGAATCTGACCGCGGACCGGGCCTGTTTCGCCATCGCCGGCCCGGTCATCAGCGGCCGGGCGGCGGTGACCAACCTCCCCTGGATCGTGGAGGCCGAGACGATCCGGCGGGAGTTCGGCTTCCGGTCCGTCCGCCTCCTGAACGATCTTGCGGCGACCGCCCGCGCCGCGCCGCTCCTGGAACCGCGGGAGCTCCACACGCTGTGCCCGGGGGAGCCGGCCGCCGCCGGCGCCATCGCCGTGATCGCTCCGGGGACCGGCCTGGGGGAGGCCTTCCTGACCCGGGAGGGGACGCGGCGGCTGGAACACGCCTCCGAGGGCGGCCACGCGGACTTCGCCCCGGGGAGCCCGCTGGAGACGGATCTCCTCCGGGATCTCCGGAAAGAGTTCGATCACGTCAGTTATGAAAGGGTCTGTTCCGGTCCGGGGCTCTGGCGGATCTACCGTTTTCTCCGGGAGCGGAGAACGGCGGAGGAGCCGGCCCGGCTTGCCGGTAGGCTGGCGGGGGCGGACGATCCCGTGCCGATTCTCGTCGAGGCCGCGCTTACGGAAAAGACCGGTATCTGTGTCCAGACGGTGAATCTCTTCTGTTCCATCCTCGGGGCAGAAGCGGGGAATCTGGCCTTGAAGACGCTGGCCACGGGCGGCGTTTACATCGGGGGCGGGATCGCGCCGCGGCTGCTCCCGTTTCTCGAGGAAGGGCTGTTTCTCGAGGCCTTCCGGCGGAAGGGACGGATGGCCGACCTCCTCTTCCGGATGCCCGTTCACGTGATCCTCGAACCGCGGGCGGCCCTGATCGGCGCCGCCGGCGAATAAGCGGGGCAAGGCGGGGGGAGGATGGATGGTCCGTGGTTGAAAAAACCGGGAGCTGTCCCCTCTTTTGATTTAAGTCAAACCATTCTGACGGTGTTCGGTGAGGGAGAAATAAAAACGAGAACAGCATTGCATTTCGGAAAAAATAGCGCTGTTCCCCCATTTCAAACCAGGGAGGTGCAACATGTTTTGTTATCAATGTGAACAGACAGCCCGGGGAGAGGGATGCGGCAAGTCCGGGGTCTGCGGGAAGCAGCCGGACGTGGCCGCCCTGCAGGATCTTCTGGTCTACGCGCTGATGGGTATGGCGCAGGCCGCCGTGGCCGCGGGGAAGGCGGGGATCCGTGACCGCGCGGCCGATATCTTTACCTGCGAGGCCCTTTTCGCTACCGTGACGAACGTCGATTTCGATCCGGAACGCCTGACGCCCCTGATCCGCCGGGCCGCGGTCCTCCGCGACGAAATGATCAAGAAGCTTCGCACGGCGGGAGTCCCATCCGATTTTCCGGACGCTGCCGTGAAATTCAGCCCCGCGAATGATCTTCCGGGGCTCGTCGCCCAGGGAGAGGCGCACGGCATCCGGTCCTATCCCGCCGCCAACACCGATATCCTCTCGCTGAAACACACGCTTCTCTACGGTATCAAGGGGCTCGCCGCCTATGCGGACCACGCCCTGATCCTCGGCCAGGAGGACGAGGCGATCTTCGCCTTCCTTCATGAAGCGCTCGCTTCTCTCCTTGACGAGAAGCTGGATCTGGGCACGGCGCTGGGGCTCGTCATGAAATGCGGCCAGACTAACCTCCGGGCGATGGAGCTCCTGGACGCGGCGAACACCGGGGTATACGGCCATCCAACGCCCGTGAAGGTGCCGCTCGGCGCGAAGAAGGGGAAGGCGATTCTTGTCTCCGGGCACGACCTCAAGGATCTCGAAGGGGTGCTGAAACAGACCGAAGGGAGGGGGATCAACGTCTATACCCACGGCGAGATGCTTCCCGCCCACGGCTATCCGGGACTCAAGAAATATGCCCACTTTTACGGTCACTACGGGACGGCCTGGCAGAACCAGGCGAAGGAGTTCGCTGCCTTCCCCGGGGCGATCCTGATGACGACGAACTGCATCCAGAGGCCGCAGAGCTACAATGACCGGATCTTCACGTCGGGTCTCGTCGCCTGGCCGGGCGTGACGCATATCGCCGATGGGAATTTCGCGCCGGTGATCGAAAAGGCGCTGGCGCTCTCCGGATTCGAGGTGGATACGGAGGGGAAAAGCGTGATGACGGGGTTTGCCCGCAACGCGGTCCTCGGGGTGGCGGACCAGATCATCGCGGCGGTGAAGGAGAAGAAGATCCGCCATTTCTTCCTGGTCGCGGGCTGTGACGGGGCAAAGCCGGGCCGGAACTACTACACCGAATTTGTGGAAAAGGTCCCCGCGGACTGTGTCGTCCTGACGCTCGCCTGCGGGAAATTCCGCTTCTTCGACAAGGAGCTGGGCGCCATCGGCGGGATCCCGCGCTTCCTCGACATGGGGCAGTGCAACGACGCCTACTCCGCGATCCAGGTGGCGGTCGCCCTGTCGAAGGCCTTCGGCGTCGGCGTGAACGATCTCCCGCTGTCGATGGTCCTCTCCTGGTATGAGCAGAAGGCGGTGGTGATCCTGCTGACGCTGTTGTCACTGGGGATCAAGAACATCCGCCTGGGACCGACGCTGCCGGCCTTCGTCACGCCGAACGTGCTGGGCGTTCTCGTCGAGAAATTCGGGATCAAACCGATTACGACGCCGGATGAGGATCTGAAGGCAATCCTCGGCTGAGCAGCGTTCGGACGAGACAGAACAATTGATTTGAACGAGAAGGGGAGGCCTTCGCGGCCTCCCCCATTCATTTCTGCATCCGTCAAGGTGATTTTAGCAGCTTTTTCGCGGAGCGCCGCGGGGCGCCCGTTCGGTTACGGGAGAACCTTCATCGACTTGATGACGACCGATGTTTCCGGGACATCCCGGAAACCCTTCTGCGTGCCGGTCTTGACGGCGGCGATCTTGTCCACTACGTCCATCCCCTCACTGACTTTGCCGAAGACCGCATACCCATACCCCTGCGGCGTCTTGTCACGATGGTTCAGAGAGCCATTGTCGGCCACATTGATGAAGAACTGGGCCGTGGCTGAATCGACCACCATGGTGCGGGCCATGGCGAGCGTCCCCGGCCTGTTCTGCAGACCATTGTCCGCTTCGTTCTTGATCGGCGAGTTGGTCTGTTTCTGTTTCAGGTCGGCCGTGAATCCTCCGCCCTGAATCATGAAGTTAGGAATGACCCGGTGGTAGACGGTGCCGTCATAGAAGCCGCTGTTGACATAGTTCAGGAAGTTCTTTACCGAGATCGGCGCCTCCTTGGCGAAGAGTTCCAGTTTCACATTCCCCAGGCTGGTTTCCATGAGTACGACAGGGTTCCTGGCGGCCGGTTCGGCGGCGCCCGCGACGCCAGCGCAGAGAATCGGGAGACCGCAGGCCAGGATGACCAGAATCATTTTCAGCATTGTTTCCTCCTTGAAGCTGTCAATAAAAAAGTTCCATTAAAATATTTTGAGGATTTGCATTTGAAGAACTAAACCGTTGCGCGGTAGTTCCTAAATTACCAGCCTTTGTAATGTCAAGATATCAGGCTGTGCGCGACAACGTCAGCCGCCGGATCGGGATCGAAACACCAGGTAGCCGACGATGATGAGGACCGCCAGGAGCGCGAGCCGTGCCATCCACATCATGCGCGTGTGGGCGACGTGTCGCGTACCCGTCGGTTTGATGCCGGTGACGGCCAAAATTCCGGTGACGATTACTGCGAGACCGAGCCATCCTAACCAACCCATATCGTTCAGTCCTTCATCAGCCCACGAAAACGACTCCGGGCGTCGCTCTTTCAGCATGTCGCAATCGCGGCGCGGTTTGATAAGGTATTGCTTTCGACGGGTCGAAATATAGGGGGGCTGTTTTTGCTTGTCAATGGATATTATGCATCGAAAAGCANNGCGATGCGATTGGGAAAGGGAGGCGGAGCGGTGTCCGTTATTAGAGAAATAGGCTCACCTTTTGGTCGAGTCGCCCGTCAAGAGGGCATTTTTGAGCACAATTCAGGCAGACCTCTCTGGCACGCCTCTTTTTCACGATGCGTTATGACTGGATGTATTCATCCCATGAGTAATCAGGGTCTCGATAGAGATGATCATTCCCAAAAGAAGGACTAAACCGCTGCGCGGTAGATTTGGAGCCCTGTATTAGTGACAAATAATGTTTGAAAACCCCTCTCATATTGCTATTGTATCTCAGTGATGTCCGGTTAAGGATT
>PLLC01000072.1 GCA_003141195.1 Syntrophaceae bacterium | reverse complement strand
GAGAAGAATGGTGTATGACGCCCTCCTTCTTCCTTTGTCAAAACGTAAACAGCAGCTTCAAATTTTGTGTGTGGAGTAATTGATCCTGGTTTTGCAATAACTTGACCTCTTTCCACTTCTTCACGCTTTATACCTCTTAAAAGCAAGCCAACATCATCACCGGCCCGACCTTCATCAAGTATTTTGCGGAACATTTCTATACCGGTAACAACTGTTTTAAAGGTAGGTCTGATTCCGATGATTTCGACTTCCTCACCCACCTTTACAATACCTCTGTCCACTCTACCTGTCACAACTGTACCACGGCCGGAAATTGTGAAAACATCGCCAACCGGCATCAGGAAAGGCTTTTCCGTATCACGTTTCGGTTGTGGAATGTAGCTATCTACAGCATCAAGAAGCTCCCAGATAGATTTTGCATCGGCTGAATCAGAATCATCTGTTTCCAAAGCTTTAAGTGCCGATCCACGAATAATAGGAATATCATCACCCGGAAACTCATATTGAGTCAAAAGTTCTCTTAATTCCAGTTCGACTAAATCGAGAAGCTCAGGATCATCAACTAAATCGACTTTGTTGAGGTAAACGACAACATAAGGGACCTGAACCTGACGGGCAAGGAGGATGTGCTCGCGGGTCTGAGGCATGGGACCATCGGATGCCGCCACGACGAGAATCGTACCGTCCATGTGCGCGGCGCCGGAAATCATGTTTTTGATGTAGTCGGCATGGCCCGGGCAGTCGATATGGGCATAGTGACGTTTTTCCGTTTGATACTCCACATGCGAGATATTGATGGTGACCCCTCTCTCCTTTTCTTCCGGTGCATTGTCGATGGAATCAAAGGGTCTGAATTCGGCCAATCCCTTCGTGGCCAAGTGTTTTGTGATCGCGGCCGTCAACGTGGTCTTTCCGTGATCAACGTGACCGATCGTGCCGATATTCAGATGCGGCTTCGTCCTCTCAAATTTCTTCTTAGCCATCTCAAACCTCCTTAAAATTTGAATGGTTCATTTGTTTTCCACACCGTTTATTTGATCCGTTCCTGATGTTGAGTCCGTTACGCATCCGCAAAAGGGATCGAACCCATCGGGGGGGAGGGGGGAACGGACCATTCGTCGTTCCGCACCTCCGGCAAACCATCCCCGGTTCAAACCAGGCGCCGGCACTTAAGCGTATTGTACATTCCGGCGCAACATAAGGCGCAATATAAAAAGAGTTGCTGTTAGAATCGATAATGGGCAAACGCCTTGTTGGCCTCGGCCATCTTGTGAACGGCCTCTCTCTTCTTGATCGCCCCGCCCCTGTTGTTCGCCGCATCCATCAGCTCCGCGGCCAGCTTCTCGTGCATGGTCTTTTCGGAGCGTTCCCGCGCATGGGTGATCAACCAGCGGATTCCGAGGGCAACCCGACGTGACGGAATCACCTCCGTCGGCACCTGATACGTCGAGCCGCCGACGCGCCTCGACTTGACCTCGATCACCGGTTTGACGTTGTTCACGGCCTTTTCAAAAACATCAACCGGAGTCTCCTTGACCCGATCCTGGATGATATCAAAAGCCCCATAAAGGATGGACTCCGCAATACTCTTCTTTCCCCTCTTCAGGAGGCTGTTGATGAACCTCGCCACCAGCCGGTTGTTGTATTTCGGATCCGGCAGGATCTCCCTCTTGGTAACTACTCTTCTCCTCGGCATGATCTATCCCCGCTTAGCTCGGTCTCTTGGCCCCGTATTTCGACCTACTCTGTTTCCTGTCCTGGACGCCGACGGCGTCCAGCGTTCCCCGGATGATGTGGTAACGCACGCCGGGAAGATCCTTGACGCGACCGCCGCGCACCAGGACGACGGAATGCTCCTGAAGGTTATGTCCCACACCCGGGATATAGGAAGTCACCTCGTAACCGCTGGTCAGTCGCACCCTGGCCACTTTTCTCAAAGCGGAATTCGGCTTCTTGGGGGTGGATGTGTAAACCCGGACGCATACCCCGCGCCGCTGTGGTGAACCGGCCAGCGCGGGCGTCGCCGCTTTCCTGGCGATCTTGGCCCTTCCCTTCCTAACCAACTGATTTATTGTAGGCATTATTCCTCCCAGCCGCTTTCAGGCTGTCTATTATCTGGTCCAACAAAAGACGGTCTAGCTATCAATTTTCCGTTTCGATGTCAAGTACTTTCTCGCTACTTTTTTCATCCGGCGGCAACGCCTCCAACCGGGCCGGTTCCTCACCGGTCGTTTCGATCCCCAGTTTCTTGTACATGGAGAGCCCCGTACCCGCGGGAATCAGCCTTCCCATGATGACATTCTCTTTGAGACCGCGCAGATAATCGGTCTTCCCGGCAAGGGAGGCCTCCGTCAGCACCCTCGTCGTTTCCTGGAAGGACGCGGCGGAGATAAAGCTCTGCGTAGAAAGGGACGCCTTCGTGATCCCCATCAGGATAGGTTCGCCCTGGGCCGGTCTCCCGCCTTGGGCCACCACCCGGTCGTTCTCCTCCTGGAAACGGAACCGCTCCACCTGTTCATCGGCCATGAAGGAGGCGTCTCCCGGGTCCTTGACCATCACCCTGCGGAGCATCTGGCGGACGATCACCTCCATGTGCTTGTCGTTGATCTTGACCCCCTGGAGCCGATAGACCTCCTGGACCTCGTCCACCAGGTATCGGGCGAGTTCCTTTTCCCCCTTGATCATGAGGAGGTCATGCGGATTGTTGACGCCGTCCATGAGCGCTTCGCCGGCCCTCACGCGGTCCCCTTCCTGGACGCTGACATGCTTCCCCTTGGGGATCAGGTATTCCTTTTCATCCTCGGCGTCGGGGGTGATGACCACCTTCCGCTTCCCCTTGGAATCCTTGCCGTAGGAGACGACGCCATCGATCTCGCTGACCACGGCATACTCCTTCGGCTTTCGCGCCTCGAACAGTTCCGCCACGCGGGGAAGACCCCCTGTGATATCCTTCGTCTTGGTGGTCTCCCGGGGAATCTTGGCGAGAATATCGCCGGCGTTGACCGTATCCCCCTCCGACACAACGATGTTGGACCCGACCGACAGGAGGTGCCGGGCGACCGTTCTCGCCCCCGGAACTTTGGCTGTCTTGCCCTTCTTGTCCTTGATGGAAACGCGCGGACGCATATCCGTTCCCTTGGACTCGACGATGACCTTCCGCGAGAGGCCGGTCACCTCGTCCACCAACTCCTGCATGGTCTTCCCTTCGATGATATCCCCGAACTTGACCGTTCCGTTCACCTCGGCCAGAATCGGGATGGAGAAGGGATCCCATTCCGCAATGAGGTCGCCCCTTTTCTGATCCCTGGGTCCCTTCACCCGGCTGCCGTCCTCCACCTTGATATGCGCCCCGTAGGGAACGGGATACTTGCCGCGGCTCCGCCCCTGTTCATCAAGGACGTGCACCTCGCCGTTGCGGTTCATGACGACGAGCCCGACGGCCCTGCTCTTCACCGTATTGAGATTCATGAATCGGATGATCCCGTCATGTCTCGCTTCCAGCGTGGAGTGTTCCTCGAACTTTGCCGTACCGCCGATATGGAAGGTTCTCATGGTCAACTGGGTCCCGGGCTCGCCGATCGACTGGGCCGCGATGATGCCGACCGCCTCGCCGATGTTGACGAGATGTCCATGGGACAGGTCGCGCCCGTAGCACATGGCGCAGACCCCGTGTCTGGACTTGCAGGTGAGCACCGACCGGATATTGATCTTTTCGATCCCGGCGTCATCGATCTTCTTCACCAGGGCTTCATCGATTTCATGATTGGCATTGACCAGAACCTCCCCGGTGAAGGGATCCCGGATCTCTTCCAGGACAACCCTTCCCAAAACGCGCTCGCCCGCCGTTTCGATGATTTCCCCGCCTTTCATCAGGGCGGAAACGTAGATCCCGTCGATCGTCCCGCAATCATCCTCCGAGATGATGCAATCCTGGGCCACATCCACGAGCCGCCGCGTGAGATACCCCGAGTTGGCCGTCTTCAATGCCGTGTCGGCAAGCCCTTTCCGGGCGCCGTGTGTGGAGATGAAGTACTCTAACACCGTCAGGCCTTCCCGGAAGTTCGCCCGGATCGGGGTTTCGATGATCTCACCGGACGGTTTGGCCATCAGCCCCCTCATCCCGGCGAGCTGACGGATCTGAACCGCGCTCCCTCTTGCGCCGGAATCGGCCATCATATAGATGGGATTGAAGCTTTCGCCTCTGATTCGGCTCCCGTTGGGCAAAACGCGCTCTTCCGTGGTGATCCCGCTTAACATCTCCGCAGCAATCTTCTCCGTCGCCTGGGCCCAGATATCGATGACCTTGTTGTACCGTTCGCCGTAGGTGATCAGCCCCTCCATGTACTGCTTCTGGATCCCCAATACGTCCTTGTCCGCACGCGCCACGATCTCCTTCTTGTTCTCCGGAATGACCATGTTTTGGATCGCAATCGAAACCCCGGCTTGGGTGGCGTATTTGAACCCGATGTCCTTCAGGCGGTCGGCCAGCAGAACCGTGGTTTTATCCCCGCGGGTGCGGTAGCAGTGGTTGATCAGGTTGGCCAGTTCCTTCTTGTTCATGACCTTGTTGACCGCATCGAAGGAAATGGTCTCGGGAATGACTTCATAAAGCACGACCCGGCCCACGGTGGTCTCTTTCATCTCCCCGTCGATACGGACCTTGATTCTTGCATGCAGATCCACGGCCTGTGAATCCAGCGCCGACCGGACCTCTCCGGGGTCGGCAAAGACCATCCCCTCGCCTTTGACGCCGCTGAGCGCCCGTGTCAGATAATAGATCCCCAGCACAATATCCTGGCTGGGGATGATGATCGGCATACCGTTGGCTGGGGAAAGGATGTTGTTGGTCGACATCATCAGGACCCGGGCTTCCGTTTGGGCCTCGATCGAAAGGGGCACATGAATGGCCATCTGATCGCCGTCGAAATCGGCGTTGAAGGCCGTGCAGACCAGAGGATGAAGCTGGATGGCCTTCCCTTCGATCAGGATCGGTTCAAACGCCTGCAGGCCGAGGCGGTGCAGCGTCGGCGCCCGGTTCAGCATGACGGGGTATTCCCGGACCACCTCGTCGAGGGCGTCCCACACCTCGGACGTTTCCTTCTCCACCATCTTCTTGGCGCTCTTGACCGTCGTTACGTACCCCTTTTCCTGGAGACGCCTGTAGATGAACGGTTTAAAGAGCTCCAGGGCCATCTTCTTGGGAAGGCCGCACTGATGCAGCCTTAGGTCCGGACCGACCGTGATGACCGAACGTCCGGAATAATCCACCCTTTTGCCGAGGAGGTTCTGGCGGAATCGGCCCTGCTTCCCCTTGAGCATATCCGAAAGGGAGCGGAGCGGACGTTTGTTCGTCCCCGTGATGGCCCTTCCCCTTCGGCCGTTGTCGAAGAGGACATCAACCGCCTCCTGGAGCATCCTCTTTTCGTTACGGATGATGATTTCGGGCGCATTGAGTTCCTGCAGGCGCTTCAGGCGGTTGTTCCGGTTGATCACCCTCCGGTAGAGATCATTGAGGTCGGAGGTGGCGAACCGTCCGCCGTCCAGAGGCACCAGCGGACGCAGGTCGGGCGGGATCACGGGAAGGACGGTCAGGACCATCCACTCCGGCTTGTTGCCCGACTTTCGCAAGGCCTCAACCACCTTCAATCTCTTCACGTACTTTTTCCGCTTCGTCTCCGAAACGGAGCTCTTCAGCTCCGAACGGAGTTCGTCATCCAGCTTATCGAGATCGACCTCCTCGAGAAGGGTGCGGACGGCCTCGGCGCCGATGCCGGACTCAAAGGCTTCCGGCCCATACTGATCCCTCAGGTCGCTGTATTCCTCATCGGACAGGAGGTCCTTTTTCTTCAAGGGGGTGTTCTTGGGATCGAGGACGATCCATGACTCGAAATAAAGGACCTTTTCCAGCTCTTTCAGGGTCAGATCGAGGACATTCCCGATCCGGCTGGGAAGGCTCTTGAGGAACCAGATGTGGGCAACCGGCGTGGCCAGGGTGATATGCCCCATCCTTTCCCGGCGGACCTTGGACTGGATGACCTCCACGCCGCATTTCTCGCAGACGACGCCCCGGTGCTTCATCCGTTTGTAGCGACCGCACAGGCACTCATAATCCTTGACGGGACCGAAGATTTTCGCACAGAAAAGCCCGTCGCGCTCCGGCTTGAAGGTCCTGTAGTTGATCGTCTCTGGTTTCTTGACCTCTCCATGCGACCAGGAAAGAATCTTTTCCGGAGAGGCAATGGATATCTTGATCGCATTGAACCTTATGGGATCCTTCGGTTTTTCAAAATAACTGAAAACGTCTTCCACGGATGATATCTCCTAATATTGACACGGAAGCGGGGCGGGGGAAATCCCTCCGCCCCGGATTCCTATTCCTCTTCAATCAGCTCCACGTCGAGACAGAGGCTCTGCAGCTCCTTCACCAGAACGTTGAAGGACTCGGGCAAACCCGGCTCCGACGTGTGCTCACCCTTAACAATCGCTTCATACATCCGCGTCCTGCCGGCCACATCATCGGACTTGACCGTCAGGAACTCTTGGAGGGCGTAAGCGGCGCCATAGGCCTCCATGGCCCAGACTTCCATCTCTCCCAATCTCTGTCCCCCAAACTGCGCCTTGCCGCCGAGCGGCTGCTGGGTCACCAGGGAATAAGGACCGATCGACCGGGCGTGGATCTTGTTGTCGACCAAATGGTGAAGTTTCAGCATGTAGATCATGCCCACGGTGATCTCCTGGTCGAAGGGCTCTCCGGTCCTCCCGTCAAACAGGATGGTCTGACCGGTTTCGGGAAGGCCGCCGGCCTTGAGCATGTTTTTGATCTCTTTTTCATCGGCGCCGTCGAAAACCGGCGTCGATACAAGAATGCCTTTTTTCAGACGACCCGCAAACTTACGGATTTCATCCTCGCCTGCACCGTCGATGAAGCGGTTAAATTCGGGAGAGGAATAGGCCGCCTTCATCTCCTTCTTGAGGAGATCCAATCCGCAATTCTTCTCCACGAGGGCATTGATCTTTTCGCCCATGCCTCGAGCCGCCCAGCCCAGGTGCGTCTCCAGAATTTGCCCCACATTCATCCGGGAGGGGACGCCCAGCGGATTCAGGACGATGTCCACCGGCGTGCCATCCTTGAAATAGGGCATATCCTCCTCGGGGAGGATGCGGGAAAGAACACCTTTGTTTCCGTGACGGCCCGCCATCTTATCCCCGACGGAGAGCTTCCGCTTGATGGCGATGTATACCTTGACCAGTTTGATCACCCCCGGCGGGAGCTCGTCGCCGGCCTTGAGTTTCTCGATCTTCTTCGCGAAATACGCCTCGACAAAATCCGTTTTCCGGGAGAGGTTATCAAACAGGACGCCGATGCGGGTTTCCGTCTTTTCCTCGCCGTCCGGGGAGATCTCCCGCCAGAGCTCAAAGGGCGTCCTCTCCAGAATCTCTTCGGTAATGACCTCGCCCTTCTTTAAGAGAATCCGCTTTTTCTTCGGATCGGAAACCTTCACCCCCGACGTCTTTCCGATCAGCATGCCGGCGATCTGCTTCCTGACCCCCTCGGTGGTGATTCGGATCTCGTCATCCCGGTTCTTGTGCAGGAGAGAAACGGCCTCTTCCTCGATATACTGAGAACGGCTATCCCGCTCCGTCCCCTTCCGGGCGAATATCTTTGCGTCAATCACCGTGCCTTCGACGCCGGGAGGGACACGCAGGGAGGTGTCGCGAACATCGCTCGCCTTTTCCCCGAAGATGGCCCGCAGGAGCTTCTCTTCCGAGGAGAGCTGCGTTTCTCCCTTGGGGGTGATTTTTCCGACCAGAATGTCGCCCGGCTTTACCGCCACACCCATGCGGACGATGCCGCTGTCGTCGAGGTTTCTCAGGGCCTCTTCACCCAGATTGGGGATATCCCGGGTAATCTCTTCCTTGCCGAGCTTCGTATCCCGGGCCATCGTCTCGAATTCCTCGATGTGGATCGAGGTGTAGATGTCGTCCTTGACGATCCTTTCGCTGACCAGGATGGAATCCTCGTAGTTGTACCCCCCCCAGGACATGAAGGCAACCATCACGTTCCTTCCCAGGGCCAGTTCACCCTTGTCCGTGGCGGGGCCGTCTGCAATGATCTCTCCCTTGCTCACCTTCTGCCCCTTGCTGACAATGGGCTTCTGGTTGAAACAGGTGTCCTGGTTGGAGCGCTGATACTTGATCAGGTTGTAGATATCCACCCCCGTGTCCAGTCCTTCCTTAGCGGGGGAGTCGCATTTGACGACGATCCGCGCGGCATCCACACTCTCCACCACGCCCGATCTCCGGGCCGCCATAACCGCACCGGAGTCCCGCGCCACAACGGATTCCATCCCCGTACCCACCAGGGGCACCTCGGGTTTCATCAGGGGCACCGCCTGCCGCTGCATGTTGGATCCCATCAGGGCCCGGTTGGCATCGTCATGTTCCAGAAACGGGATCAGGGTGGCCGCCACACTGACCAGCTGATTGGGAGAAACATCCATCATGTTGACATCCGTCGGCACGACGGAGAGAAAATCGCCTCCCTTTCTCGCGGAAATCAGCGCCCCGACGAACTTTCCATCCTTGTCGAGGGGTCTGTCGGCCTGGGCGATGATCTGGTTCTCCTCTTCGATGGCCGTCAGATAACGTACATCATCGAGTACCCGCCCCTCTTTCACCACGCGGTAAGGCGTTTCAATGAATCCGAATGCATTCACCCGGGCGAAGGTGCTCAGGGAGACGATCAGACCGATGTTCGGACCTTCCGGGGTTTCCACCGGACAGATGCGGCCGTAATGGGTGGGATGAACGTCGCGGACCTCGAATCCCGCCCGTTCTCGCGTCAAACCCCCCGGCCCGAGGGCCGACAATCTTCGTTTGTGCGTAATCTCGGAAAGCGGGTTGGTCTGATCCATGAACTGAGAAAGTTGGCTGCTTCCGAAAAATTCGTTCACGACGGCCGAGACCGGCTTGGCGTTGATGAGATCGTGGGGCATCATGGTTTCGATGTCCTGCAGGCTCATCTTCTCCTTGATCGCGCGCTCCATCCGGACCAGGCCGATCCGGTACTGGTTTTCGATCAGTTCCCCCACGGAACGGACCCGGCGGTTGCCCAGATGGTCGATGTCGTCCACGCTGCAATCGGGGGCGCCGTTTTTAAGGTCGATCAGATACTTGACCGCCGCCAGGATGTCCTCATTGCGCAAAACCGTCACACTCGTCGGAACATCCAACCGGAGCTTGTAATTCATCTTCGCACGCCCCACATCGGAGAGATCATAGCTATCCGGTTCAAAAAAGAGGCTGTTGAAGAATTTGTGCGCGGTCTCCGGCGTGGGCGGGTTGCTCGGCCTTAGCCTACGGTAGATCTCGATGATCGCGTCCTCCGCCGTCTCGATCCGGTCCATCAGGAGCGTATCCCGAATGGAGGCATTCTCGCGATCTTCATCGATATGAATGAACCGGAACGAGGCAATCCTCTTGTCCCTAAGAAGCTGCAACCCTTCCGCCGTCAGCTCCTCGTTACACCGGATCAGGATTTCGCCGGTCTCGGGATCGAGTATATCGGAAGAGAAGATTCTGCCGATGATATCCTCGTCTTTCACCGGTATCCGGGTCACTGCGGAATCGACCATCTTCTTCAGCAGGGGTTTTGAGATCTTCCTCCCCTTCTTGACAACGATCTCTCCTGCCTTCGTCTCGACATCCGCGGGGGCTTTTTCCCCGACCAGAGAATCGTTCACGGCCATGTAGAAGCGACCGTTCTCCAGAAGAATCTGTTCGATGTTGTAGAAATAATTCAGGATGAACTGCGTGGAATTCCCCATCGCCTTCAGGAGGATCGTCACCGGCATCTTTCGCCGGCGGTCAATTCTCACATAGAGAAGGTCCTTGGAATCGAACTCGAGATCCAGCCACGACCCGCGGATCGGAATGACCCGGGATGAGTAGATCAACTTGCCGCTGGCGAGGGTCTTGCCCTTGTCATGATCGAAAAAGATCCCCGGTGAGCGGTGAAGCTGGCTGACGATCACCCTTTCCGTACCATTCACGATGAAGGTGCCGTTTTCGGTCATCAGCGGGATCTCACCGAAATAGATCTCCTGCTCCTTGATGTCCCGAATGGGTTTGGGCTCCGTATTCCGTTCCGTATCGAAAACAACCAGTCGGACTACGATCTTCAGCGGAGCCGCATAGGTCATTCCCTTCTGAACGCACTCCTGCATGTCGTACCGGACATCACCGATCCTGTAACTTACGAACTCGAGAGAACATTTTCCACTGAAATCGGAAATGGGGAAGACGCTGTTGAAGGCGCCCCGCAGTCCATAGTTACCCCGTTTGTCCGGATTGATCTCCTGCTGAAGAAACTTTCGGTAGGAATCGGTCTGAATATCGATCAGGTTGGGGATATCCAGTATCCTCCGGATACGTCCAAAATTCTTTCTAAATTCGCCCATAGCATCCTTTCGCCTTGAGCCGTCAGCAATCTTAAGCTTTCACCCATAAAAATTAGAGAAAAGAACCCCATCAACCTGTCTTTCTGCAATGTCGTGCAGACAACCTGTTGCATCGCGGGGTTCTGTCCCTTGCCGTTCTTTTCAGGCTTCGCCTACGGATCATCGCCTACTTACTTGATTTCAACGGCGCCGCCAACCTCTTCGATCTTCTTCTTGATATCGGCAGCCTCATCCTTGGAGACGGCCTCCTTGATCGGTTTGGGAACGCCGTCCACCAGGTCCTTGGCTTCCTTGAGACCCAGGCCCGTGATGGCCCTGACCACCTTGATCACCTGGATCTTCTGATCGCCGAACCCCGTCAGGATCGCATCGAATTCGGTCTTTTCCTCAGCCTGAGCAGCCTGCGCCGGGCCAGCGGCGGCGACCATGGCAACCGGCGCCGCAGCGCTCACACCAAACTTCTGCTCCAGTTCCTTCACCAGTTCCGAAAGCTCAAGAACCGTCATCCCTTCAATGAATTTTACGACATCCTCTTTGGTAATCTCTTTCGCCATTGTCCTATTCCTTCCTGTATATGATTGTTAGTTTGCTGACGCCTTCTGTTCCCGATAGGCATCGAGAACCTGTACAAAATTCCTCGGAACCCCGCTCAGGACATTCACAAGGGAGGTCTGCACCCCGACCATCAGGGAAAGCAGCTTCCCGATCAAAACCTCCCGGCTCGGCAGTTCGGCGAGAATCGCGAGCTGCTCCCTGCTCAGAGGTTTGCCGCCCATCACGGCCGCCTTGATTTCAAGACTGGTATTCTTCTTGGCAAAATCAACCAGCGCCTTGGTGGTCTCGACCACGTCGCCGCGGGTGATCGCCACGGCCAGAGGCCCTCGAAAGTGCTCTTCCAGCGCGCAGAAATCTGTTTCGCGCGACGCGATGGAGAGCAGCGAATTCTTGACAACCCGGAGTTCCGCATTCGATTTTCGCAGAACAACCCTCAGCGCCGTTATTTTCGCCACATCCATCCCGCTGTAACCGGTAAGAACAGCCAACTTGAAATCTTTCAGCTTTTCATGGAGTTCAGCAGCAACCTGCTCTTTCGTTCTCCGATCCAATCTTCAACCTCCTTTCCCATCTGATCCGTTCCTTCCGGATGGGGACACCTTGCGGCAAGGTGTCCCCGTTTAGAAAACCCCGTTGAAAAAGTCAGAGAACAGAGCAACATACAGGACGATTTCCCCGGCCCAAAAGGCCGCTTATCCCAGTCTCGGCAGGCCGACCGACCACGTTTAAACTTCCTGTACCTGCTGTCTCAGACCCGTTTTTCAAGATTCCCATGGCCCCGCGGGGCCATGGATTATATGTTCCGGATGGCGAGAGGATCCACCTTCGCCCCGGGACCCATGACGGTCGAAAGGGAAACACTCCGGATGTACAGGCCCTTGCTCGACGCGGGCTTCAGTTTAAGAACCATCTCCAGCAGGGCTAGAAAATTCTCCGTCAGTTTTTCCGCCCCAAAAGAGGCCTTGCCGATGGGACAATGGACAATACCCGCCTTCTCCACACGGAATTCGACCTTCCCGGCCTTCAGCTCCAAAACGGCCTTTCCCACATCAAACGTCACCGTTCCCACCTTCGGATTCGGCATGAGTCCGCGGGGGCCGAGGATCTTCCCTAACTTGCCCACGCTTCCCATCATATCCGGTGTGGCGACGACCCGGTCAAAGTCGAGCCAGCCCCCCTTGATCTTTTCAACGATATCATCCGATCCCACCACATCGGCGCCGGCCTCCAGGGCCTCCCTCTCCTTTTCGCCCTTGGCAAAAACCAGCACCCGAACGGATTTTCCCAGCCCATGGGGGAGAACCACGGAGCCCCGGACCATTTGGTCGGCGTGCGCCGGATTCACCCCAAGCCGGATGGCGACGTCGACCGTCTCATCGAATTTCGCCCTGGCCGTACCCACAACCAGCGAAACCGCCTCCTGGACGGGATAGCGCTTTCCCACCTCGATCCTCTGCCTCGCCTCGATGTACTTCTTGCCTCTTTTGGACATGATCAAACCTCAAATCGAAACCCACCGCCGGGGACGGGGATTCTCCGAAACTTTTCCATTCAGACGCCCGCCGGCACATCACCCGGTGTTCCACCGGAAGCGCCCCGGGTCATCAGCCCGCGATTTCAATCCCCATGGATCTTGCCGTTCCCGCAACAATCCGGATCGCGCCTTCAATATCCACAGCATTCAGGTCATTGTACTTCAGTTCGGCAATTTCCCGGATCTGTTTTAGCGTCACCTGACCAACCTTATCCCGCTTGGGGTCGCCCGAACCTTTGGCGATCTTTGCCGCCTGCTTCAGCAGCACGGACGCGGGCGGCGTCTTGGTCACGAAGGTAAAGGACCGGTCCGCGTAAACCGTGATGACAACCGGGATGACCATCCCCTCCTGGTTCTGCGTCATGGCGTTGTACGCCTTGCAGAACTCCATGATGTTGACGCCGTGCTGACCGAGAGCCGGACCGATCGGAGGTGAAGGGGTTGCCTTGCCTGCCTTGATCTGAAGTTTTATACTCGCGATAACCTTCTTTGCCATTCTGATCACCTTCGTTTCAGTCTAAATTTAGATCTGCCGCCGTGGCAAGGCAAGAACAGTTACAGGCGCCTTACCCATTGACTTTTTCCTGTTTACGTCTGCGCAACCTGAATGAAGTCCAGCTCCACCGGCGTCGACCGTCCGAAAATGCTTACAATCACGCGCAGTTTCCCCTTCTCCGGCTTTACCTCATCGACGACCCCTTCAAAATTGGTGAAGGGGCCATCGATGATCCGCACATGGTCCCCCACATCGAATTCGAACTTCGGTTTGGGTTTGAGCGTCCCCTCGTCGATTCTGGTCCTCAGGGTTTCCACGTCCTTATCGGGAATCGGCGAAGGTTTGTCCTTGCTGCCGATGAAGCCGGTCACCTTGGGCGTGTCCTTCACGACGTGCCAGGTATCATCGTTCATCTCCATCCGGACGAGGATGTAGCCGGGGAAAAACTTCCGCTTCGAGGTCTTTTTCTCGCCCGACACCAGCTCGACGATGTCCTCTTCGGGGATCAGGATATCCGAGAAAAAGGCCTGCTTTCCGGCCGTCTCGATCCTCTCCTGCAGAGAAAGCTTCACCCGGTTTTCGAAACCGGAATAGGTATGAACGACGTACCACCTAAAAGCCATAGTCTCAACCCAGCACCAGCTTGATGATCTTGGTCAGCCCGAAATCGACGATCCCCAGAAAAACGGACACGATGATTACCACAATGATGACGACGGATGTGGAGGCAAGGGTCTGTTTCGGCGTCGGCCACGTGACTTTTTTCAACTCAACCTTCGAGCCGGCCAGAAACTGCTTTACCTTCTCCGCGATAACCTTTATCCTGTCCATCCAGAAACCCCTGATTCCTCCGCACACAATACCGCTTTATAAAAAATGGCAGGCCAGGAGGGACTTGAACCCCCAGCATCCGGATTTGGAGTCCGGCGCTCTATCCATTAGAGCTACTGGCCTGTCCGGTCGAGCAAGGCGGCGCCTCTTTTCCCTTACTTCGTTTCCCGGTGCAGTTTATGGGACCGGCAGAATTTACAGTACTTTTTCATCTCCAGCCGATTCTGCATGGTCCTTTTGTTCTTGGTCGTCGTATAATTCCGCTGTTTGCAGTCCGTGCAGGCCAAGGTAATGATATTTCGCATGATAAAACCACCTAACCTCAATGGAGCCCACGACCAGGATCGAACTGGTGACCTCATCCTTACCAAGGATGTGCTCTACCGACTGAGCTACGTGGGCTGGTTCCCTCTTCGCAAGCGCCGCTTCCCCCCGCCACCGATCAGAATCCACGGAAGAATCGGTCACACACCCCGGGGGGCACACGGCCCCGTTCCAAACAAAATGGAGCGGGAAACGGGATTCGAACCCGCGACCCTCAGCTTGGAAGGCTGACGCTCTAGCCACTGAGCTACTCCCGCTTATCACCGCCCATCCCCACCGGCACCTCCGGATGGGAAATTTCCGCTATAAAAAACTGGTGGAGGGGGGAGGGTTCGAACCTCCGTAGGCTTCGCCGGCAGATTTACAGTCTGCTCCCTTTGACCGCTCGGGAACCCCTCCATGACGATCCCCGTGACAAATGTTGGAGCTGGCGATGGGACTTGAACCCGCAACCTGCTGATTACAAATCAGCTGCTCTACCGATTGAGCTACGCCAGCGATCCTAACTGCTCAATATAAAAAACAATTTCCACTCGAACCGCTTGAATGCCGTTCGGGCGGAACAATCTCGTTCTTTGTTAAACTATAGATATTAATTTTTATGCCAAGGTTTGTCAAGATTTTTTTTATTTTTTTGCACCGGTGTGCCGTAACGCTCTCGGACTTCTTCCCCAAAGACAGCGGCGGAAAAGATGAAATCCTCGGCCCATTCTCCTGCGGTCACGAGGCGGAAGTCCTGCTTTACAGGAGGTTTCCGTCAGAAAGACCAACCGGTCCCCGCGTTGTTCCCCCGCTGCGCGCCCCGGCAGAAATCCCGTGCGATAGCCGCGCCCGCCGGACGGACCTGAACGTCCCTGTCCCGTCGTACCGCCAACGCAGGCTATTTCAGACGCCAGACCGCCCCATTCGGGGTATCTGAAATCTCGACGCCCATCCCCGCAAGCAGGATCCGGATCCGGTCCGCCTCTTCCCAATGCCCCTCTTTTCTCAGCACTTTCCTCTCCTGCAGAAGAAGGCACGCTTCCTCGCCGAGCTGCTCCTCCTCAAAATTCAGGATCCCCAGGACCGAATCCAGACCCTTCACGATATCGAGGATGCGATTTCGCTCCGGTTCGCTGAACTGCCCGTTCGCCAGGGGAAAACCAACCCGGTTGACAAATCCGAACAAGGAGGCCAGCGCCCCGGAGATGTTGAAATCGTCGTCCATGGCGCCGGCAAAATCCTGTTTCACGTCATAAATCAACTGATCGGTATCGGGATATCCATCGCCCGGCGTAAAGCGGATCAGCCGCTGCACGAAACCATCTAATTTCTTCACCGTATTTTTGGCGGTTTCCAGCGCGCCGAACGAGAAATGAAGGGGCTTCCGGTAATGAGAACTGAGTAGAAAAAACCGGACCTCCCGGCCATGATATCCCCGTTTTTCAAGGTCCTCAAGGGTGACGGCATTGCCGAGCGACCGGGACATCTTCGTTCCTTCCGCCAGGACGAGCTCGGTATGGAGCCAGTAATTCGCCGGGCGCTTTTCCGTCGCCCCCCGGCCGATGGCCAGGACATTCTCGCAGTGGGGGAAGATCACATCCGCGCCGCTGGCATGGATATCGAAGGTCTCCCCCAGATATTTCATGGCCGTGGCCGCGCACTCCAGATGCCAGCTCGGCCGCACATTTCCCCAGCGGGTCTTGAAATAGACCCCCCTTTTCAGCTCGCTCAGATTCGACCGCTTCAGGAGCGTGAAGTCCATCGGGCTGTCCTTCTCATAGTCATCCTGATCGACGGTCCGGCCCGGTTCGATCTTCTGGAGATCAACATTGGACAGACAGCCGTAATCCGCAAGCTTCGAGATGTCGAAATAGACCGACCTCAGCTTTTCATACGCATACCCCTTCTGCACGAGCTTTTCCACGAGTCTGACCATCTCTTCAAAATGGTCGCTCGCCCGGGGATATTCATCGTCCGGCCGGATGTTCAATCTCCGGAGCCCATCGAGAAACGTGGCCGCCCCCTTCTCCGTGTAGGTCGCCAGATCGACATTGGCCTGTTCGGCCCCCCGGATGGATCGGTCGGCGAGGTCAATGATGTTCATGACATGCCGGACCCGATACCCCTGGTATTCGAGATAGCGCCGGATCAGATCGGAGACGACAAAACGTCGGAAATTTCCGATATGCGGCACATCATGCACGGTCGGTCCGCAGGAATGCATGAGGATTTCATCGGGATGGATCGGCTTGAAGGCTGCCTTCTCCCGTGTCATGGTATTGTACAGCTTGAGGCTCGACTGCGTCCGGTCCGTGAAGAGATCGGTGCTGAGATACCGCTCTCCGCCATCCGGGAAAATCGCCACGATGACGCCTTCCTTTAATTCCCGCGCCTTCTGTGCGGCCACATACATGGCGGCGCCGGAACTCATCCCCACAAATAAGCCTTCCTCACGGGCCAGACGGCGGGCCATCTCGAAGGCATCCTCGTCCAGGATGTTGATCTTTTCGTCCAGCCGGCTCCGGTCATAAATCCCCGGACGGTAGGATTCTTTCATGTTCTTCAAACCCTGGATGCGGTGCTGGAGGTAGGGTTCCACCCCCACGATACGGACGGCCGGGTTGTACTCCTTGAGCCTCTTTGAAACTCCCATAGCCGTACCGCTGGTGCCCAGGGTCGCAACGACCATCGTGACCGCACCTTCCGTCTGGCGCCAGATCTCTTCGCCCGTTCCGTGATAGTGCGCCCCGACATTGTCGGCACTGTTGAACTGGTCGGTGCCGAAATATTTGCCGGGATTTTCACGCATCAGGTTGTAGGCAACCTCGATGGCGCCGTCGGTGCGCAGGTTCGCCGGCGTGAGGACCAGTTCCGCCCCCAGGGCCTTCAGAATACGCTTTCGCTCCTCGCTCGCCGACTCCGGCATCGCCAGACAGAGACGATAACCTTTGGACGCCGCCACCAGCGCCAGGCCGATGCCGGTGTTGCCGCTGGTGGCTTCGAGGATCACCTTGTCCTTCGTCAGTTCGCCGCGCCTTTCGGCTTGCTCGATCATATAGGCGGCAACGCGGTCCTTGATGGAACCGCCGGGGTTGAAATATTCGAGCTTGGCGAAGATCCGCACCCTGCTGCTGGGATTCAGTCCGCGGATCTCAACGAGCGGCGTATCGCCGATGGTCTTGTCGATGCTGTGATAGGTATTGATCATGATGCCGAGGGGAATACCAACGTATCGCTGTGAACCCGCCGCTCTCTAACCGTCAAACTTCGGCAGCGGAATCTTGATGAACTGGATGCCCTCTTCCCGGAGGGTTTCTTCTTCGCTCCCGGTGGTGGTCCCCCTGATG
Organism: Syntrophaceae bacterium; assembly: GCA_003141195.1. Lineage (GTDB taxonomy): Bacteria > Desulfobacterota > Syntrophia > Syntrophales > UBA5619 > UBA5619. Next base: position 28,625 of record PLLC01000072.1, on the reverse strand, counting down.
TTTCTCCCATCTTCCTCTCCATGATGAATCCGGAGGGCGACCTCCGCGAACTTATCACCCACGTTATCGAAGTTCTTACGGATATATTCATGAAATTCCCTGAGGACCTTCTGCGGCGACGGTCCGGTCTTCGTTTTGACCGCGGCGGAACGGTTGTCCCGCCCCAGGATCGCCACCGAAGAGGGGATCAACGCCGCTTCGGTATTTCCGCACACGGGACAGGCGATGAGTTTTTGCGCTTTCTGCTCTTCGAAGACCCCCCTGTCCTTGAACCATCCTTCGAATTTATGGCCGTCCCGGCATTCAAGATCGTAGATGATCACAATTTTTCCCCCGGAAATTGTTCTCGGTGTGCTCCTACCATGTCGATCCCAAAAACACAAACGGGATCTTCTTGCAGGAAAGCACGCCACGGAAACTTTTTTGGGATGCATCCGCTGCAGGGAGACCAAGATTTCGCGCTTTTTCCCATGAGCCGAAAAAAAGGATGGACAATCCACTCCAAATTGGTTATGGAAGGCCCGTGTCGGGATGTGGCCCAGCTTGGTAGGGCACTGCGTTCGGGACGCAGGAGTCGCGCGTTCAAATCGCGCCATCCCGACCATTTTTTATTCACAATCTTTCCCGCCGGACACCGGCTTTCCCCGTGCACACCGCTTGAAGATCGCCCCTGACCTATCACACGGTCGAGGCCGCCATGAAGATGGGCAAATACATAGCGATGAGTATGAAGCCGACCGCGGGCCCCAGAATACACATCAGCAACGGTTCCAGCAGGGCGGTCAGCGCGTTAACCGCCGCATCCACCTCATCATCATAAAAATCGGCGATTTTGGATAACATGGTGTCCAGGGCGCCGGTGGCCTCGCCGACCGCAATCATCTGCACCACCATGGCGGGAAAGATGTCCGTTTCCATCAGGGGTTCGGCGATCGTTTTCCCTTCGCTGATGCTCTGTCTCGTTTTCATGAGGGCGATCTCGATGATCTTGTTTCCCGCTGTCTTGCTGACGATGCCGAGCCCCTCCATAATCGGCACACCGCTGCTCATCATGGTGGCGAGGGTCCTCGTGAACTTGGCCACGGCCACCTTCTTCAGCAACGGGCCGAAGATCGGGGATTTCAAGGCCAGCGCATCGACGACGAGCGTCCCTTGTTCGGTCGCATAGTACCGCTTGAATCCATAGAAGAGAGCGACCAGCCCCACTCCCATGTAAAGGAAGTAATTCTGCAAAAACGCGCTTAAATCTACCAGAAACTGCGTCGGTGCGGGCAAGGATCCACCCATCCCTTCGAACATTTTCTGGAACATCGGGACGACAAAAACCAGGAGTCCGCCCACAATAACGATCGCGATGACCAGAACGATGAGCGGATAGGTCATCGCCCCCTTGACCTTGCTTTTCAGTTTCATCGCCTTCTCCATGTAACCGGACAGACGCAGGAGAATCACGTCCAGAATGCCGCCGCTTTCTCCCGCCGCCACGAGATTGACGAAGAGGTCGTCAAATATTTTCGGAAATTTCTTCAGGGCATCGGTCAGCGTAGAGCCCCCTTCAATATCCTCCTTGATGGTCCCGATCACCTTGGCGAAGGTCTTGTTCTGCTCCTGCTTGCCGAGGAGGTCCAGACACTGGATCAGAGGCAGGCCCGCGTTGATCATGGTGGCGAAGATCCGGGCAAAGACCACCACATCCTTCCCCTTGACCTTCTGCTTGAAAAAGGGGATGTTTGCAAAGAGGTCTTTGGGCTTTTTCTTGACGGTGATCGATTTGTATCCCTGGCGGCGAAGTTGGCCCCGGACCGCCGCTTCGTCGGCGGCATCCAACTCGCCTTTTCTGGATTCGTCCTTTTTCGTTTCCGCCTGCCACAAGAATATCGGCATAACTAATTCCCCCATTTTCTAAGAATCTCAAAAAGGATTACCCCGGCCGCAACTGAAACATTCAGAGAAGCCACCTGCCCCCGCATGGGAATGGAGATCAGGAAATCGCACTTTTTCCGGATCAGAGGCCGGATCCCCCGGCCCTCGCTTCCCATGACCAAGGCGATATTCCCCTCGTAGTCCGGCGCCTGGATATCCATCCGCGCCACCGCGTCGGCGCCGTAGATCCAGAAGCCCCTCTCTTTCAGATATTCGATGGTGCGAACCAGATTGACCACCATCGCCGTCGGCAGGTACTGAACCGCCCCCGCAGAAGCCTTTGCGACGGAAGCCGTTACGGAAGCGGCGCGGTTTCCCGGGATGATCACGCCGTTCGCCCCGCAGCAATGTGCCGTCCGGATGATGGAACCGAGATTCTGCGGATCGGTGACGCTGTCCAGGAGAACCACCAGGTCATATTTGGACTTCTCGTGGCGGTGGGCGATCACCTCATCCACGGTGGCGTACGCGTGCTCCCGGCAGATCCCCGCAACCCCCTGGTGGACCTGGCGCGGCGCCAGATTTTCCACCCGTTCCCTCCCGCCGAACTCTACGGGGATCCCGTGTTCGGCGGCAAGTTTCAGGATCTTCCGCACCTCGTTCCCCCCCCGTCTGTCCGCGACAACGACCTTTTCCAGCATCTCAGGATGGGAAAAAAAAACCTCCCGGAGAGGGTTGATGCCATAGATCACCTGCACGACATCCCTCCGTAATCGGGTTTCTTAAGAATCTTCAAAGCCGTGTGGCGCTACCTTCCGTCTCTGAGTGCAAGCCCCCGGACGATCTCTTCCGTGATCGCATCCGCCTCGCCGGCGGGATCCGCCGCCTGACGGATCGGCCTTCCCACCACCAGGTAGTCGGCTCCGGATGAAACGGCTTCAGCGGGCGTCACGATCCTTTTCTGATCCTCGCCCGCCACTTCTTTGGCCCCACGGATCCCGGGGGTCACGATCCAAAATTTGCCGCCGCAGGCTTTCCGGATGGTGGCGGCATCCTCGGCAGAGGCCACAACCCCCGATACGCCTGCATCCTGGGCAAGACGGGCAAGATGGAGCGCCGTCTCCCGTGTTCCCCCTTTGAATCCAAGGAGTTGCAGATCGCCGTCGTTCAGGCTGGTGAGCACGGTGACCGCCAGAATCACCGGCGGCTTTTCCCCTGATCTCTCTGTAAACTTCCGCACCGCGCCGACCGTCTCCGTCATCATCCGCATTCCGCCGAGGGCGTGGAGGTTGAACATCGCCACCCTCAGCCCGCAGGCGGCTTCCGCCGCCCGGGCCACGGTGTTGGGGATATCATGGAACTTGAGATCCAGAAAAACCTTTCCGCCGCGGGCATGGATCTGCCGGACGATCTCCGTACCGTACCGGACAAAAGACTCCTTCCCCACCTTGAACAGACCGACGTGATCCCACAGCCGATCGACCCAGGAAAGGGCCTCCTCCAGCCCCCCGCCGATATCGAGGGCAAAGATCAGCCGGCCCCGCGCGGAGTTATTCGCTGTATTCATCATCGCTGACAAACTCGGTATCATGCGGTATCGATTTGAAATGCTCCTTGACCCTTTTCATATATTCGGGATGGGCGTAACCAACCTTGCCCGCCGCAATCTCCCGCAGGGCGATCACGACCTCCCGGTTGTTTCTCGTATCCGTCAGGGGCTGAGATCCTTTCAGGAGCTGCCGGGCCCGCTGAGAGGTCAACAAAACAAGGGCAAACCGGTTCTTTGCCATCAGCAGAGAGTCTTCCACAGTAATTCTGGCCATAGGGTTTACACCTCCAAATGATTAAGACAATACGGCATCGTAAAAAATCCGGATGCTGCGTTGCGCTTCATCCTTCCCCTCGACAGGCTCGGGGCAGGCTTGCGGCGTACGAAACAGTACGCCTCATTCCTCAGGATTCGCGCGCCTTGCCTGCGGAACTTTGTCCGAAGCCGTCAGACACAATTCGTCTTTAAAAAATGCCTCGATTCTTTCCGTAAAAAGATCCCGCCGGGACTTTTCGGCAATGTAGACAGACCGAAACTGATCGACGGCCTCTTCCAGTTTTTCGTTGAAAATAATATAATCATACCACAGAGCCTCCCGGATTTCATCCAGAGAACTCTGGAGACGGCGTTCCATGACGGCGGCGCTTTCCCCCCGGAGAGACATCCGGGACTTCAGCTCGGAAAGCGAGGGGGGCAGGATGAAGATGAAGACCCCCCGCGGATCGTGTTCCCGGATCGCCTTCGCCCCGCGCGGCTCGATATCCAGGATCAGATCGTATCCCTGGTTGAGAAAAGCGTTCATCGTCTTTTTCGGCGTCCCGTAGAACTGACCGTAATTCTCCACCCATTCGACGAACTCCCCCCGGGCAATCCGTTCGCGGAATTCCCCTGCGGAGATGAAGTCATAATCCTTTCCGTTCACCTCGCCGAGACGGGGCGGACGGGTGGTGCAGGAGACGGAGAAACGGATATTGGGGAACTGCCGCAGGATCCCCCGGCAGATCGACGTCTTCCCCGCACCGGAAGGGGCGGACACGACCATCAACAAGCCCGGTTGTCTTTTAGACGCAGCATCATTCAATGTTCTGCACCTGCTCCCGCAATTTCGCCAGTTCACTCTTGATCTCGATGACACTCCGCGAGATCTCCGCATTCCCGCTCTTGGAACCGATCGTATTGATCTCCCGACCCATCTCCTGGATCAGGAAATCGATCTTTCTCCCGGCGGCGTCCGCCCCCGCCAGCAGATCGGAGAACTGACCTATATGGCTGCGGAAACGGACGACCTCTTCGGTAATATCACTCTTCTCCGCCATGATCGCCACCTCCTGAAGCAGACGCGCCTCGTCGATCACCATACCGCCTGTCAGTTCCCGGACCCGGTCGGTGAGCCGCTTCTGATAGTCCAGAACCACCTGCGGCGCCCTCCCGGCGATCCCTTCCAGGAATCCGCCGATCCGATCCAGACGTCCCGTCAGATCGCGCTTCAGGCTTTCTCCTTCCTTCTCCCTCATCTCCGTTAACGTCCGGATCGCATCGGCGAGGATCTTTGAAAGCCCCTCCCAAAGGGTCGCCGGGTCCTGAATCGTCTCCGCGGGAATGAAGGCGTCCCGGAAGCCGGCCATCATGGCCAGGGTCACCTCATCGCCGAGGTGGAATTCCTCCTTCAACTGGCCGAGCAGGGCATGGTAATTGCGGACCAGGGGCAGGTTCAGGGTGAAGCGGCCCTCGTTTTCCGCGTTCCCGTCGCCGTCCACCCGGAGGGTCGCCTCGATTCTCCCCCGGGAAAACTGTTCCCCGATCCGCTTCTTGATCTCACCCTCCAGAGGGAGAAGCATCCCCGGCATGCGCAACGAGATCTCCAGAAAGCGATGGTTGACGGACTTCATTTCAATCATAAATTTCCTGCCCGCCAGGACGGCCTCCGCCTTGCCGTAACCGGTCATGCTCTTAATCATTGGAATTCCTCATTTAAAAATCTCCATCCGAATCGGATACCTTCCGCGCCGCCGGACCGGACCCCGCCGCTTTTCCCTTAAGCTGCAGCAGATACTTGTCCCGGATCCGGGTCAACATGCCGATCACCTCCCCACCGGCATAATCCGGGTAGGTCCAGGGGAGGGAGTGAAACGATTTGTCCCGGTAGATCAGGGTCAGATCGGCGTAAATCCCCTCCCGGAGACAGGGCCGATGGGTGTAACCCTTGCCCGTGGCCAGAATCAGATGGGCCTTGGCGAGATAACCGGGATCGATGTTCACCCTTCTACGCCCCTCCGCCGTGAGCCTCATCTCCAGGGCGTTGGTCCATATCTTGACATCCGGCAGGGCCTCCGGCCGGATGAGCCGTTCAAAAGCGACAAAACGGCGGATCAGGGAACCGCCGAATTCCTTCTCATAATAGTCGGTATAGGTAAAAGGCGCCGGGGCGCTGATGAAATCGGCCCTTCCATACCTTTCCGACAGGGCCTGCACCGCATCGCCGAGCAGGCGTTCATCCCCGGAAAGGAGACTCGCAATCAGTTTGACGGCCTCCGGCGGCTGCGGCTCGCTCATAGGGCGCTTTTCAGCTCCTCCCGGGTCACCGTGGCCGTGCCCGACTTCCCCACCGCGATCCCCGCGGCATGGTTGGCCAGATACGCCGCCTCCCGGAAAGAGGCCCCCGCCGCCATGGAGAGGGCCAGGACGCCGATGACCGTATCCCCGGCGCCGGTCACATCGAAGACTTCCCGCGCCTCGGCCGGAAACGCCGTGTGTCTCATCCGGCCGTCCCTCTCGAAGAGGCTCATCCCCTCTTCCCCCCGGGTCATCAGCAGTGCCTTGAAATCATACTGCTGCAATAACTTCATGCCGACACGGATGTGATCCTGGCCGTTTTGCATTTCTTCCCCCGCCGCACGACCGGCCTCGTAATGGTTGGGGGTGACGATGTCGAACCCCTGATACAGGGAGAAATCCCGCTGCTTCGGATCCACGCAGGTGAAGATCGGGCGGCCGGCGATCCCCTTCCGGATTCCCTCTAAAAGGGGACGGGTCACCACCCCCTTGTTGTAATCCGAAACCACCAGGGCCCCCAGATCATCCCGTAACGACTCAATATAGGAAAGGATCTTCCGGACGCTTTTCGCCTGGACCGGTTTGCGGTCCTCCCGGTCGAACCGGACCACCTGCTGACCGTGCGCCACGATCCGCGTCTTGAGCGTCGTGGGACGCCCCGCCTCCACGACGATGCCGCCCATATCCACGCCCCGGCTGCGGAACTCGGCCAGCAAACGTTTCCCCGTCTCATCGGTCCCAATCACGCCAGCCAGATGAACCCGGCCTCCCATCGCAAAGATATTGTTCAGCACATTGGCGCAGCCTCCCAGCATGAAGCTATCCTTCCTCACCTCGACCACGGGAACGGGCGCCTCGGGCGAGATCCGGGACACATTCCCCCATATAAAGTGATCCGCCATGATGTCCCCGACGACCAGGACCCGGGACCGGGAAAAGTTTTCAATGATCGCAAACGCCCGCCGTTTGCTCATGATGCGCTTCATAGACATCCTGTCATTCCTGCCTGGAAGAAAAGGTCATATTTCATGATGTGTTATGCTATTATCACCGGCGGCGTTTGTCAATCCTTTTCTCGGAAACGTCCGCCGGCCGTAGGAACATTCCTTATTGACTTCGGGGGGATATTCGAGTAGAAACAGCAACACTACGGGGGTTCATTCAAGAACATCCATTTGCCGGGATTAGGACCTGATCATGATTCGTTCCGCATTGCTCGTCATGCTTGCCGTCGCCGTCACCGCCTTCATGTCGACGTGCGCACTGCTGTTCCCGCTCATCTCACCCGGTGAGAACAAGGCACACAAAATCGCCAACCTGTGGGCGAGGATGCTCCTCAAACTCACCAGCATCCGGGTGAATGTGATCGGCAGGGAAAATGTCCTGATGAACCGGCCGCAGATCTTCATGGCCAACCACCAGAGCGATTTCGACATCCTGATCGTCCTGGCCCACATCCCCGGCCAGTTCCGCTGGATCGTCAAGAAGGAACTCTTCAAGATCCCCATCTTCGGCAAGGCCATGAAAAGTGCCGGATACATCGAAATCGACCGGCAGAACCACGAGAAGGCGATGAAAAGCCTAGAGGAGGCAGCGCAGAAGATCCGGGAGGGGAAATCGGTCGTCACCTTCCCCGAAGGGACCCGCAGCAAGGACGGGACGGTCAAGCCGTTCAAGCAGGGCCTGTTCCACCTCGCCATCCAGGCAGGGGTACCCATCGTGCCCATCTCGATCATCGGCGCTCATGAGATCCTGCCGAAACGGACCCTGAAGATCAAACCGGGAAGGGTCACGATGGTCATCGGCCAGCCGGTGGATGTGTCCGGATACACAATTGAAATGAGAAGCGAACTGATCGAACGGGTCCGCGGCATCATTATCCGAAACTTTGAAAGCGGCAGAGCCTCCGGCGGAACGCCCCCCGCACCGGACCGCGGGAAGGACGCCCTGTGACCCTGACGGAAGTCGTCATCTTAGGCGTCGTCCAGGGGCTGACCGAACCGCTGCCGGTCAGCAGCTCTGCGCATCTGGTCATCGTCCCCGCATTGGTCCCGGGATTCCAGCCGCCGGGCGTCGCCTTCGATGTCCTCCTCCACCTCGGGACGCTCCTAAGCGTGGTTTTCTTCCTGAGACGGGAGATCGGCGAGCTCCTCGCCTCCCTGATGCCGGGGAAAGGGCCGGCAACCAATGCGCTGGGAACCGATTCCGGGGAGAAAGCCGCCAACCGGAGGATGGTTCTGTGGATCATGATCGCCACCTTCCTGACGGGCGTGATCGGCATCCTCTTCAAGGACCGGATCGAGCGCCTTTTCGAATCGGTGGAGACGACGGCCTGCATGCTTTTCATCACGGGAATTCTGCTTTTTTGGTCGGACCGGGTGAAAACGAACGGAAGGCGGAAGGGCGACATGAACCTGACGGATGGGATTGTCCTCGGCCTCGTTCAGGCGGTCGCCCTCATCCCGGGGATCTCCCGCTCGGGGTCCACCATTTCTTTCGGGATCTTCCGGGGACTGGAGCGGGAGACGGCGGCAAGGTTTTCCTTTCTGCTGTCCATCCCCGCGATCGGCGGCGCCGTCATCCTGAAATCGGCCGATCTGATGCGGCTCCCCGCAGGCGATCTGCCCGTGCTGGGCGCCGGTTTCCTCGCGGCCGCCGTGACGGGGTTTCTCTCCCTGAAGCTCCTCTTCGCCATGATCAACAAGACAGGCCTCGCCCCCTTTGCCTGGTATTGCTGGTTTGTCGGGTCCGCCACCCTGATCCTCCGGGGTATAGGATAACAAGGCCAAAAACGGTTCGTGAAAAAAATGAATGAGAAATCGCCTTCCCAGAAACGGGCCACGGAAATCTCCGGGCTGATCTGCCTTGCCGTCGCCCTTTTTCTCCTGCTTGCCCTGCTCTCCTATCATCCTCTCGATCCCTCCTTCACCCATTACGTGCCGGAGGACGCGCCGCTCCACAACTGGACCGGCGCGGCGGGATCTTACACGGCGGATACCCTGCTCCGTCTGCTGGGGATCGGTATCCTTTGGCTGCCGGTTTTGCTTCTGGTCGCCGCCTTCCGATATTTCCGCGAAACCCAGTTCCGGATCGGGGCGGCAGCGGCGGCGGGCCTGGCCGGTCTCGTCTTCGCCACATCCGGTCTGTTTGCCCTGCTCATCGGAGATATCAAGATCTACGGCATTTCGCTGAGCGCGGGCGGGCTGCTGGGGACGGTCACGGCAAGGCTTCTCGACGCCTACCTGCGTCTGGCCGGATCCATGATCATTCTGGGTCTGATCCTGATCGTCGCGCTGATGATCCTGTTCGATTTTTCCGTCGTTTCCTTTGCGGGAAAATCGGCGGCCGCGGCGGGAAAGGCAGCACGAACGGGGAGATCCTTGCTTGACCGCTGCCGGGAGAGATTCGGCAGAAAACGGGAAGCGCCCGCCGTGAACAGACCGGCCGCGGCGCCTGCCCCGATCATCATGGAGACAAAGCCGGAAACCCTCAAGGAAAAGTTAGCGAAGGCGGAGCAGACCCATTTCGATTTCGCCAGCCGGCTGAACGGAAAGTTCAAGCTGCCGCCCCTGACCCTGCTGGACCGCGTGGAGAGGAAGGATACGCGAATCAAACGGGAAACCCTGATCGCCAACTCCCGGATCCTCGAGAAAAAACTCTCCGACTTCGGCGTCGACGGAAAGGTGGTCGAGGTGAAACCCGGTCCGGTCATCACCATGTATGAGCTGGAACCCGCCCCGGGCGTCAAGATCAACAAGATCACGAACCTCTCCGATGACCTGGCGCTGGCGCTGCGCGCCCCGAGCATCCGGATCATTGCCCCCATCCCGGGCAAAGGGGCGATCGGCATCGAAATCCCCAATCAGGAGCGGGATCCGGTCCGCCTGCGGGACGTCCTCGACCATGCGACCTTCCGGGAATCGCCCTCCCTGCTCTCCATTGCCCTCGGCGAGGACATCGTGGGCGCCCCCGTCATCACCGATCTGATTCGCATGCCCCACCTTCTGATCGCCGGGACGACCGGCTCGGGGAAGAGCGTCTCCCTGAACGCCATGATCTGCAGCATCCTCTTCAAGGCGCCGCCGGACGAGGTCAAATTCATCATGATCGACCCCAAGCGGTTGGAACTGTCCGGCTACGAGGGGATCCCCCACCTCCTCCACCCGGTCGTCACCGATCCGAAAAAGGCATCCCTCGTCCTCCGCTGGGCCGTGGAGGAGATGGAGCGCCGCTACCGGATCATCAGCGACGTGGGAGTGAAGAGCATCGAGGCCTACAACCAGTTGCGCGCGGGGAAGACGCCCGCACCGCCCCCCCTGCCGATCTCCGGAACGGGAGAGACCAGACCGGAAGAAACGGCGGAAAAGAAAGAGGCTGTTCCGGGCGGAAGCCCGGTGAGAAAAGCGGCGGAAGAGACATTCCGGAGGAACGAACCGCTTCCCGATCAGCTCCCCTACATCGTCATCATCATCGACGAGCTCGCGGATCTGATGATGGTCGCCCAGAGGAATGTGGAGGAATCGCTGACCCGCCTCGCCCAGATGGCCCGAGCCGCCGGGATCCACCTGATCCTGGCGACCCAGCGCCCCTCCGTGGACGTCATCACGGGGATCATCAAGGCAAACTTCCCCACCCGGATCTCCTTCCAGGTTTCCTCCAAGGTGGACTCGCGGACCATCCTCGATCAAATGGGCGCAGAAAAGCTCCTCGGGGCCGGGGATATGCTCTTCATCCCCCCCGGCACTTCCAGACTGACGCGGATCCACGGCGCCTATGTCTCGGACCGGGAGATCGAACGGATCGTCGATTTCGTGAAAAAACAGGGAAAGCCCGCCTACGACGAGTCGATCACGGAATATCAACCCGGGGCGGCCGAGGGGGAGAAACCGGACGCGGACTTCGACGAGAAGTACGACGAGGCCGTCGCGCTCGTGACGGATCTGGGACAGGCGTCGATCTCCCTCGTGCAGCGGTACATGAAGATCGGGTACAATCGGGCGGCCCGGATCATCGAACGGATGGAGGCGGAGGGCGTTGTCGGCCCTTCGGATGGCGCCAAGCCGCGGAAGGTCCTCGCGCGGAAAATCCCGCGTTGACAGGAAAGGCCCGTTCGGGCGACGGCCCAGGCTTCTCTGCAGAAAAAATATCCTAAAAAATGCATACAAAAAAAGTCCACATCGTCAGCCTCGGCTGTCCCAAGAATCTGGTCGATTCCGAAGTCATGGCGGGTGTCCTCGCCGAAAAAGGCTATCTCCTGACGGACCGGCAGGAGGAGGCCGACGTCCTGCTCGTCAACACCTGCGCCTTCATCCTCCCCGCCCGGGAGGAGGCGATCGCGGAGATCCTCCGCATGGCCGCCTGGAAGCAGGGGGGCTGCGGCCCCTGCACCCATCTGGTTGTCACCGGCTGTCTCCCCCAGCGCTACGGGAAGGAACTGGAAGAGGCGTTGCCGGAGGTCGATCTCTTCCTCGGCACGGCGGCGGTTCCCCACATCGGCCGACATCTCGACGCCCTCCTTTCCGTCATCGGAAAAACACGCCGGCGCTCCGCCATCGGCCGGCCGACCTTCCTCATGAACGCCGGCCACAGACGTCTGATTTCCACCCCGGCCGGGAGCGCCTACATCAAGATCGCCGACGGCTGTTCCAACCGTTGCTCCTACTGTGTTATCCCCTCCATCCGCGGCAAGGCCCGGAGCCGAGCCATCGACGATATCGTAAAGGAGGCGGCGTGGCTCGCCGCACGGGGGGTGCGCGAACTGATCGTCACCTCCCAGGATACGACGGCCTATGGTCTCGACCGAAGGGAGAAACCGACACTGAACCGCCTGCTCCGGGAGCTGGCCGCCGTCGACGGCCTTTCCTGGATCCGTCTCCTCTACACCTACCCCGCCCGTCTGACGGAGGAGCTTCTCAGGACAATCGCGGATGAGAAAAAAATCTGTCGTTACCTGGATATCCCCATCCAGCACAGCGATGACGCGATCCTCGCGGCCATGCACCGGCGGGGGGACGGCGCCCTGATCCGGGACGCCATTGCGAAGGCCCGGGAGATCATCCCCGGCGTCTCCCTCCGGACCTCGCTCATCGTCGGCTTCCCCGGGGAGACCCGCCGCCGGTTCGAAAACCTTCTTTCCTTCGTCCGCGAGATCCGTTTCGACCACCTCGGGATCTTTCCCTACTCCCGGGAGGAGGGAACGGAGGCCGCGGCCCTTCCGTCGAGTATCTCGGAACGAGAGAAGGAGCGGCGCCGGAACCTCGTAATGGAGGAGCAGGCTCTCATCTCCCGGGAGATCAACAGCAACCTGATCGGGACGCGGCAGGAGGTCCTCGTCGAGGGGAAGGGCGAACTCTCCGGTTACAGCCACATCGGGAGATGCCGGCGCCAGGCCCCCGAGATCGACGGGGCGACCCATCTCCGGGGAGGGGCTCCGAAGACGGGAACGATCATCGCCTGCCGGATTATCGCTGCCGACGATTATGATCTGTTCGCCGAAATCCTCTGATCTGTTTCGCTTTCTTCCTATCGGCCGCCTCTTTCGCCCTTCCGGATCGGAAACCTGCGCTCGGTCGGCAACGATTCGTTATTCAATTCCGAGCTTTGGATAATACCGGTTATAAATTTGTCTTCTCATGGATTTTGGAATAAAAATCCCGTCACAATCCATTTACCCTTTTGAGATACTCCCGGATTTGTTGCACGTGCTTTTGCTGCTCCCGATACAGATGGTGTGCATCCTCCAGGGTCACCCGTTCGAACCGCACGGAATTCCCGGGCACGACCTGGGCCACCTTGGGGAGATCCGCCGTAATCACGGTCGCGATTTTTGCGTACCCCCCCGAGGTCTGCTCGACCAGGAGGATAATGGGCTGTCCGTCGGCGGGAACCTGAACGTTTCCGGGCATCGTGGGCTCCGTCACGATGCTCTCGGGTAATTCCCCATCGCGACGGACAGCGGGCCCCCGGAGCCGGCAGCCCATTCGGTCGGCTTGCTGGGTCACTTCATAGGAGGCGCCGAAAAAAGCGTCGATGCCTTCCCGGAAGGCGTCGTCCTGTGGACCTGGGACGGCCCTGAGCGCGATCTCTCGTGCATATTGTGGAATCCATTCGTCGGGGAGCTCACGGGGGCGACTTAGGAGACTGCCCGCGCCCCGGTGCAGGGTGTCGCCTTTGATCAATCCGCGTCCCTGAACACCGCCGATTTTCGCCCTCACGAAGGTGGAGCGGCTCCCCATCATCCGGGGAACATCGATGCCTCCCGTGACGGCCAGGTAGGCCCGGCAGCCGTATGCAGCCCGGGGAATCCGGATGACTTCGCCGGGGTTCGCTCTCACCGTCCGCCATGCCCGGACGGGCTCCCGGTTGATGGTCATCCCCATGTCGGCGCCGGTCAGTGCGATATCGGCCGGCGCGAGAACCTCGAGGGTGGGGCCCATCACGGTGATCTCCAGGACGGCCGCCTCTTCGGGATTTCCCACGAGCAGATTCGCAACCCGGCAGGCAAAGGGATCGAGGGCCCCGGAGAGGGGAACGCCCCGGTCCAGGAAGGCCAGACGCCCGAGATCCTGTACGGTGGTCATGGGACCGGGGTTCCGAACAGCGAAGAGCTCCATCAGGACCACTCCTTTTCATACAATCGGCCAAATTCGGCCTCGGCAATGGGTACAAACCGGATACGGTCTCCCGCCTCGTACAGAAAGGGGTTTTCCCGCGCGGGGGCGAAGAGTCGCAGCGGCGTCCGCCCGATGATCTGCCAGCCGCCGGGACTGTCGATGGGATACATGCCCGTCTGGGATTCCGCGATTCCCACGGAGCCCGCCGGGAGGTTCGTCCGCGGCGTTTTTCTGCGGGGCGTCTGCAACCGGCGATCCAGTCCGCCCAGGTAGCAGAATCCCGGCGTGAAGCCGATCATGTAGATGGGATAGTCGACGAAGGCATGGACGGCGACGATCTCGTCCTCCCGCAGGCCGGTGTGTTCCATAACGACGCCGATGTCGGGACCAAACTCGCCGCCGTAGCAGACTGGGATCGGAATGACTTTCGCCTTCGCAATCTCCGCCGCACGGGAATCCGCTTCCAGGGCATGGAGGATCTCCGCCAGCCTTGCGGGTGTCGTCGCCAGGGGATCATAGATAATGGAGAGGGAGCGGTAGGCCGGGACAACCGCCTCGACGCCCTTCGGGAGGTCTTTCTTCAAGAGCGCCGTCATGGCCCGCACCTTTTCGTTGATGACGGGGTCGATTCCGTCGCCGTATTCCACCAGGAGCGCGCGGTCGCCGCTCAACCGGAATCGGGCCTGTTCATAGAGGACTGCCATGGCTCGAAAATACCGTGATGAAGGGGATGTCAGGCCGATGCACCCAGCGGGACGATGCGAAGCCCCTCGGCCTCAAGCGCCTGCCGGATCGTCCTTACATGATCCACGGCCGATGGATTGTCGCCGTGCACGCATAGTGTTCGGACTTCCATTTCGATGACCGTACCGTCCGTGGCGATCACCCTGCCTTCTTTGGCCATCCGAAGGGCCTGTTCGGCGGCCCGCTTCGGGTCGGTGATCACGGCCCCGGGAAGTTTCCTCGGTGCCAGCTTTCCATCGGAAGTATAGGCCCGGTCGGGGAAGGCTTCGAAGACGACACGGATCCCCGCCGCATCGGCGATCTTCTGCGCAAGGCCAGCCTGAGCCCCGCCGAGCGTCACCCAGAGGAGTTCCGGATCGACGGCGGCAACGGCCTCGGCCACAGCCCTGGACAATGGCTCATTTCCCACGCACATGTTGTACAGGCTGCCGTGGGGCTTCACGTGCTGCAGCTTCACGCCGTGGAGGGCGCAGAAGCCGCGCAGGGCCGCGATCTGGTAGATCACATCATCGCGCACCTCGTCGGGGGTGCAGTCCATGTTCCGCCGGCCGAATCCCGCGAGGTCGGGGTATCCCGGATGGGCCCCGACACCCACGCCGTTTTCTTTGGCAAGTTTCACGGTCCGGTTCATGACCCGGGGATCGCCGGCGTGGAACCCGCAGGCGATGTTGGCCGAGCTGATGTAGCGGATCACCTCGCCGTCCATGCCGATCGTGTAGGCGCCGAAGCTCTCGCCCATGTCGCAGTTGATATCGATCCTCTTCATCGGTTCATCTCCTCGTACAGCGTTTCGATCATCTTTGGATCATTTCCCGATCATTCGATTCGGGAGGAACAAGGCGATATGCGGTTGCCGCAAAAAACGTGGAACCCGGAATGACGCCATGACGAGAGCATGGAAATCAATTCCCTGGTGATCTTCCCTTTGGCCAGAAGCACCTAACCTTACTGGGGTAAGAGGAGCGCAGCGTATGAGTGAAAGCGAGATTTTCTGTAAAATAAGTTTGGGCAACAGGCCCCTGACCCCTGATTTTTGAACCCTTTCCTTGAATGTTAAAGTCCCAGGAAGGCCTTTTTGATGTCTTCTGCATTGAGGAGTTCTTTGCCTGTCCCTTCCTGGATTGTCCTGCCCGTCTGAAGAACATATCCACGGTCGCATATGTCAAGGGATTCAAAGACTTTCTGTTCCACAAGGAGTATAGTTTTTCCGATTGTCCTCAGCTTTGCAACGGCTTCGAGCATTTCATCTACCAGTTTCGGCATGAGCCCCAGAGAAGGTTCGTCAAGCATGAGAAGTTTCGGGTTTGACATGAGACCCCTCCCGATGGCAAGCATCTGCTGCTCGCCGCCGCTTAAGGTGCCACTCAACTGTGAGCGTCTCTCTTTCAACCGTGGAAAGAGGCTGTATATGAAATCGAGATTTTTCTTTGTTTCTTCGGAATTATTTAAAATGTATGCACCAAGCTCAAGATTTTCTTCCACCGTGAGAGGCCCGAATATGAGACGCGCTTCAGGGATATAGGTAATGCCAAGCTTGACAATATCCGGTGTTGACAGTTTGTGTATATCTTTGCCCTCGAACTGTATTGACCCTTTTGTCGGATGAAGGGCCCCTGCGATGGTTTTGAGGAGAGTCGATTTCCCGGCGCCGTTTGAACCTACCACCGTAACAAGCTCACCCTGCCCAACATGGAGTGAAACGTTGTGGACAACAGGTATACCACTGTAGCAGACTTCGATCTCAGTGACTCTTAGCATATTTCTCTCCCAGGTATGCCTTGATCACATCTTCGTTTTTGACAATTTCACCGGGCAGACCCTCCTCAATCTTTTCGCCATAATCAAGTACAATGACACGATGGGAAACAGACATAACCATCTCCATAATATGCTCGATAAGAATGAGTGTTACCCCTTTTTCGGCGTTGAGTCTCCTCAGAAGCAATACCAGTTCATCCGTCTCCGTGCGGTTTAAGCCTGATGCGACTTCGTCAAGCATAAGCAATTCAGGTTTTGTCGCCAATGCCCTGGCAAGCCCTACCTTTCTCTGCATTGCAATGGGTAATTCATTCAGATGATATTCTTTTACGCTTTCCAGTCCAAGAAAGTTGAGCACCTCAGAGGCCTCTGACTGTGCCGTATGACGGTCATCGGTCCTGCAGAATGCACCTACCATGACATTTTCGATGACGCTCATGCCAGTTGTTACCTTCATAACCTGAAATGTCCTGCCGATACCCGCCCTGTTCGTGTCAAAGGGTCTCAATCCCGTTATGTCCTTTTCTTTAAAAATCACCTTTCCTGAATCGGGTTTATAATAACCGACAATGCAGTTGAAGAGGGTTGTTTTTCCGGCGCCATTGGGGCCGATAAGACCAATGATCTCACCCTGTTCGATCTGGAACGAGACGTTGTTGTTTGCCACAAGTCCGCCAAAATCTTTTACGATGTTCGATATTTCAAGAAATGCCACAATCAGCTCCCTTTTCTTCTGAACTGTTCGATGATGCCCCAGATACCCCTCGGTTGATAGGCAGAGACCACCATGATAAGCATTGCATAGATCATGAAATCAAGGCCGATCAACCCTTTTTGGCCGCCAAGCCAGCTTCCGAGGAAACGGTCAAGGGGAACGAGAAAGGCAGCGCCAATAATAGGCCCCCAGAGGGAACCTGCCCCTCCGAGCATTGCCATGAGGGCAATTTTAATAGAAAGGTCTAAGTCCATGACAGAAACAGGGTCTATGTAGAGGTTGTAAACGGCCATAAACCCACCGCCAACGGCAACGAAGGCTGAAATGGAGTATGCCTTTATCTTGCACCAGCGTATATCTATGCCAAGGCTTTCAGCGGCATCCTCGTCATCTTTTATCATCCTTAACTGATAACCCAGTTTTGATCTGCGGAACCAGTTCATGTAGAAGATGGCCACATAAAAAAGTACCATAATGAAGTAGTAGTAATATGTGTCGGATTTGAACTGCATGTAGAGAAAATCAGGATGGTCATGTATCGGAAGTTCTATCCCTTTGGCGGCGCCTACCAGTTTCCAGTTTGCAAAAATATCCTGCAACACGAGAGATGTAGCGATCGTGGCAATAGCAAAGTAATGCCCTTTAAGACGGAATAAGGGATAGCCGATCATGAAGGAATAACCAACGGCAAGCAGAATCCCCATAGGCATGGATACCCAGAACGGGATCTTCCACCACACCATGGTAAGGGCCACAGTATATGCACCGATTCCCACACATTGGGCCTTGCCGAGGTCTACCTGTCCACCATATCCGCCTATGGTATTCCATCCCATTCCAAAGAGGGAGAACAGGAGAAATTGAATCATAACCACCTTTACGAATGACCCAGCACCAAGCCAGGGAAAGAGGAGCAGAAAGATGGAAAAGATGGTAAAGCCGACTTGCTCGGCCCTTGAAAAATCTCTGAAATCAAATGCGTCCTTTAGTTTTTCCATCCAAATAATCCCTGAGGTCTGAAAACGACAATGATAAAATAAGTAAGATAGACTATGGTAAATTTAAAATGAGGACCGAGGAAATCCGAGTTCACGAGAGAACCGAAGACGGGGAAAACCATTTCGAGAATGCCTACAAGTAAACCGGCGAAAAAGACCCCTTTAATGCTCCCGAACCCGCCCAGAGCGACGCAGGCAAAAGCGATCATGACAAAGAGAATACCTATCGTGGGATAGACGTAATAGAAATTCGCCAGCAAACCCCCGGCAATACCCACTGTACCACCGCCTATAGCCCATGCAATGGCATTCATTTTGTCTGTCTTGATGCCCATATAAGAAGCGGCTTCTTTGTTTATCGATGTTGCCTGGAGGGCCTTTCCTGTTTTTGTTTTATTGAGAAAATAGTATACGAATGCGAAGGCAAACAGACTGAGTATACCCGCAGCAAGTTTTGTCCAGTCAAAGATGAAGGGACCGATGGAGAGGGACTTTCCAATCAGGAGACCCTTCTGGATGATCCGATAATCTATTCCAAAGAGGAACTGTGCAAGGTATCGAAGAAAGAGCATGAGACCGAAGGTCCCGAAGAGCTGAGCGATTGCAGGGCCACGGAGGAGATACCTGATCAGGCTGTAATAGGACGCTATGCCGAGCAGAACCCCTACAAGGGCAGCTACAGGCAGTGTAAGAAGGGGATCGATGTCAAGGAGGAGACTCGTCCAGTACGTGGTGTACATACCGATCATAAGGAATTCGCCATGGGCAAAGTTGACTATGTTCATAACGCCGAAAATAATGTTCAACCCAAGGGCAACAAGGGCAAAAAGAAGCCCCATCAGTATTCCCTGTAATAATGCATCAATTAAAGTCATGGAGTATTGTTTCCTTAAAAAAGTGATCAGTTATCAGCGGTCAGCAGTCAGCAACTTCCTAATGCTGAATGCTTGAATGCTGACCGCTGAATGCTTACAATGTTATTTCCATCCCGGGAATGGATAGATCATATTGGCAGTGGCAAGCTCAAAGGGGTAAATGATCTCGAGATCGATCATGCCTTCTTTGGTCTTCTGGTACTGCCCGATAAGACCTCTGCCGAGAATGTTCTGGCCGGTGGCATCGAATTTAACACCTGCCCATGGCATAACCAGATCATTAGCGGGGATATTGATCTCATTGCATGCCTTCTGGATAGCCTTGGGGTCAGTTGAACCGGCTTTATTCAGAACGTATGCCCATGTCTGGACCCCTACGACTGACCGGGCAGTGGCTCCTGTAAGGTCATCGCCATATTTTTCCTTATAAAGGGCATTGACCTGACCTGCAACCTTTTTTACCTTTGCAATCTTTGCGATAAAGACTGTTCTCGTCAGAACACCGTTTGTGTCTGTGCCGAGTGTTTTAACAAAATCAGCCATTTCAAAGCCGGCATCCTGTCCCCAGAAAAAGTTCGTTGATGCCTTCATACCCTTCAAGGTTCTGATCATGAGGAGCGAGTCAGAGAGGTAAGATGCGAAAAGCATAACATCCGGTTTTACAGAAACAAGGGCCTTTGCTTCGGAGGTGAGGTCGGGCGAGTTTGCGTTGTAGAGTATCTTTTTCGTTATATTGAAGCCGTACTCTTTTGCAAATCCCTCTATTGATTTTGCTACACTTGAACCCCATTCGGTATTTTCACAGGCATAGGCAACGTTCTTAAGCTGATCTTTAGGAATGGCCTTAACACCCTTTACCTTTCCTTCTGTCAACCCCTTGAGAAGCTCAAAAAGGTCTTTGTTAAAAATATCATCATGGGGTGTTGTACGCCAGAACCATTTCAATCCTCTTTTTGTAAGTTCGGGTGATGTCGATGAATCATTGATCATGGGGATTCCATAGCGCTCGGCCACAGCACTGACGGTCTTTGTAACTGAGCTATGGTAGGCGCCCATTAACCCGACAACTTTGTCGTCAAGAATAAGTCTTTTTGCAAGGTCTGCTCCACGGTCAGGCTCGCCCCGATGGTCTGCAAAGATCAGTTTGATTTTAGCGCCACCTAAATTCGGTATCCCAGCCCACTGTGCCATGGGTATATCAACGCCGGGAGTTTTATTATTGATAATCTCTGCGGTCAGCTCTGCTGCCCTCTGAAGGTCTCTCCCGATTGTAGCTGCTGCCCCTGAGAGCGGATAGAGAACACCGATCCTAATCTCTTTTTCCTGCGCAAAAAGCGGAGGAACAATAAGAAGAAGAGACAAGAACACAACGATGGAAAAAAGAACTGTTTTCCGGTATTTCATTGTACTACCTCCTGTAGTGTTTTGATCATATTTTCGCTTCATTGTTCCTTCCTGATTCTTGTATTATGATTTTCGATGCATCCATACGGATCTCATGCCGCGATCATGGCTTTCCACCTCTCTTTCCAACCACCCCCTTCCATAGATTACACAGCACTGCTCAAAGGAACATATAACGGCTCAGAATCCAGGATTCAAAATTCAGCAGAATGGTAACCCCGTAGATCACCAGCAACTTGCTGGCTTATTCCGACAAATGCGCCCTTATGCTATGCCCTCTAATCCCGAAAATCCTTAGCGGTCTTCCTATGAATCTCCATCCTGAATTCAAGCCCCTGGCTTCTGAGTGGCACAGCAATTTCATCCTTAAATCCCACGGGGTGCCCCGGGTTATTTTAAAAAAGTCAGGAAATGGCCATTTCTTCTATTTTTATATCTGTAATGAACATATGACAGGGTTTATGGGTAATCATGAACGGAACCTTTGATTTCATTGCTGCCAGCTGCGGAGTAACACCGCAACCCCAAAAAACAGGCACATCCCCCCTGTCGATTACGGGAGGTTCGCCAAAGTCAACCTTTTCAAGATGCGTGATTCCGATTGGCTCCCCATTGCCGATATGGACGGGCGCGCCATGCGCTTTAGGAAATCTCGAGGTTATCTGAACCGTCCGTGCAACAAGATGGCCAGGAATCGGTCTCATAGTGACTACCATGGGCCCCCAAAAAACTCCGGCTGGCCGGCACATGACTGAACTGATATATACGCCTGGATCTTTTTGCTGGAGATAATTCTTTACGGGAACCCCTCCCCGAACCAGGGCTTCTTCAAAGGTATAACTGCAACCGATTAAATAAGTTACAAGATCGTCACGCCATAAGTTGGTGATCTCTGTTCTTTCCTCGACCAGTTTTGAATCCTTGAAGATGCAATATTTCGGGATATCGGTGCGGATGTCCGCATTGGGGGCTGCTTCCTGTACAATAGGGTTTCCCGGATCAAGGATTTCAATGATCGGGCAAGGCTGGGGATTCCTCAAACAAAAGATGGTAAAATCGAGAGCGAATTCCCTCGGGAGGATAACGAGATTGGCTTGGACATAGCCGGGACAGGCTCCACTGGTAGATTTTTGCCATTTGCCCTGTCTAATTTGATCGCGGAACTTCCCGGGATCTTGTTCTTGTCTTTCGTTACACATAATAGCACCTTACCTGAATCCGTGGCATAAAATGTGCTTAAAGCCCAGGAACTATTCAGCCCCTCCATTAATGTAGTTACCTCTCACCCCCCCCCCCTAAAAAAGTCAAGGGATTTTTTTAATTTTACTGATTGAATCCACGGCTTCATTTTGTGCGGTCCGGTTTTCCTGTTTTTCAGCGCCGCTTCTTGGACGACTTCGAAAAAAGTCGAGACCACCACCCCCGAGATTTCCTCCCCGATTTCTTCTCTCAAATCCTCCGGCATCCGGGGCCGGTCAGGCTGCTGCGCCCGCCGGTTCCGGGGGCTACCCGGATCTGCGTGCCGATACGCTCCTTGAGCGCCGGGACATGGGAGATGACGCCGATCAGCTTGCCGTCCTGACGGAGTCCCGCCAGGGTTTCCAGGGCCGTTTCCAGGGAATCTTCGTCAAGGGTTCCGAACCCTTCATCGAGGAAGAGCGAATCGACGCGCACATTGCGGCTCGCCATCTGGGAGAGGCCGAGCGCCAGGGCCAGGCTGACGATGAAGCTTTCGCCGCCGGAGAGATTCTTCGTGGAGCGGATCTCGCCCGCCTGATAGTTGTCGATGACGTTCAGTTCCAGCGGTTGCGATGCGTCGCGGATGAGCAGGTAGCGGTCCGTCATTTTCCGGAGCTGGCGGTTGGCATGCATCGTCATCATCTCGAAGGTCAGCCCCTGGGCAAAGTTCCGGAATTTCTTGCCGTCGGCGGAGCCAATCAGCAGATGCAGGTCGTCCCAGCGGGCGCATTCCTTTTTCCGGGCGTCCATGTTGTTGATGCGTTCCTGCTGCCTTTCCCTCATTTTTTCGTTTTCACCCAGGCTGTTTGTGATTCCGCCGATATCGCCACGGATCCGTCTCAGGTCCGCCTCACCGACGCCGATGGTTTCCCGAAGCGTCTCGCCGGGCTGATCCGTCAGGCTTTTCTCGCGTTCCGCCGCCAGCGCCTCCGATCGGTCCCTCCGGCGGGCGTCCAGTTCCGTTTTCTCCTTGACCAGGGCCTTCTCCCGATCCGCGAGCCTCTCCCGCGCCTCTTCGGCCAGGCAGGCAGACAAATAGCCGGCCTCATTTTCGAACCCCGCCCTGTCGATCCGCTCCGTTAGGTTCCCTTCCGCCCGTGCCAGATCCTTCGCCCTTTTTCCCGTCCTTTCTTTCAACCGATCGATTTTATCTTTCAGGGCGCCGATCTCTTTCTCCATTTTTTCGCATTCTTCGCGCGCCTTTTCGAAGGCCCTGCCCGCCCGATCCACGGCGTCCGCCAGCCGTTTTTCCTCCTGGTCGGCATTCTTCTCCCCGAAGAGTTCCCGGCGGGAAGCGCTGAGGGATTCAACCTGCCGCAGCCGATCGTCACGATCCCGGCGTCTTGCGGTCAGATCCCTTTCAAGACTCGCAAGCAGTGCGCTCTCCTTGTCGAGCGCGGCCCCCAGGTCACCGATCCTCTTCCCGGCGGCGGTTTTTTCATCCTGCCCGGCCTGCCACTTATCCCTGCGCCCGGTGAGGTCCCGCAAGACGGCGTCGAGACCGGCCGAGGGAATCTCTACGATCCCGAACGGTTCCACCCCCGTAAGCGCCGCGGTGCGGACCTGTTGAGTCTCTTCCCCAATAGCGTCACGCTCCCGGATCAGCCGTTCGTGCTCCCGGCCGGCCGTCTCTAATTGATGCCGGGCCTCCTGCAACGCCTTGCCCGCGTTCTCGAATTGCGTCCGGAAGGTCTCCAGCGTCGTTTGCGCCGTCTTCTCCCTCTTGCCTTTCTCTTCGGCGACGGTGACGACGGCGGCTGTTTCGGCCATTTTCGTCCGGACACCGGCCAGCGCCTCGCATATGGGGACAGATTCAAAATCTGTCCCCATATGCGCATTACCGTGGATATTCAGCTTCACCAGCGCGTCACCGCACGCCTTTTCATCCGTATCCCGCGCGGCTCTCTTCTCCCCCATCTCTTTTTCCGTATGCCGGATCTCCGCCGCCGCCTTGGCCAGTTCGGTTTCCAGTTTGCCCAGTTTCTCAGACACTTTTTTGTATTTAGCCTTTGCCTTTTTCAAGCCGGCTTCCGCCCTGTTCCATTCGGGGAGATTGCCCTTCGCGTAGGGATGATCGGTGGCGCCGCACAGAGGGCACGGCCTGCCGTCCTCCAGCCGCCGCCTTTCCTCCTCAAGATCACGGATCCGGCCGAGGAGAGAAACCTCCGTTTCCAGGGTTCCGATCTCCTTTTCCAGAATCGCCTTTTGATCCGAGGAGGTTTTGATCTCTCCCGAGAGCTTCTCATGACCGGCCTGGAAGGTTTCCAAGACCGTTTTCAGACCGTCCAGCGCCCGGCCTGTCTTTTCGATCCGGTCGATGGTTTCGCCCGCCTGAAGCAGAAGACGCTCGCGCTCCTTCAGGGCATCTGCCTCATCGCGCCACCGGCCGAGATCGCGTCCCTGGAGGATGGCCGTAAGCTCATCGTTTAGACGCCCGAGTTCCCTCTGCCCCTTCTCGAATTCCCGGCGGGATTTCTCGTGGTCGGCTTCAAGCTTGTGACACGCCGCACCGGCGGACGCCTTTTTCCCGGCTGCCACGGAAAGCTCTTCGCAGGCCTTGGCATGCTTTGCCTCCCTATCGCGAAGCGACACGAATTCCCTGGCAATGACGGCAAGGTTGGTCAGCAGCATGGCATCTGCGGCGTGCCTGGCCTGGTAGTCCCGGATCGCTTCCAGGCCTGCCTGCGCCTTTTTCAGCGCCCGCTCGACCTGTCCGATGTTGCTTTGATATCCCCTTCCCTGCCTCTCGGTCTCCCCAATCGCCTTGACCTTCTCTTCAACCTGCTTTTTCTGCTCCCCCAGCCTGGCATCCAGTTCGCGTACCTTCTTGATGACTCCCGCTTCGGCGATCTGCCGGGTCCGCGCCTCGTTCAGCCCAGCCTCCGCGGCCTGTTTCAGGGTCAGCGCATCGGCGCAACCCTTCTTTTTTTCGGGCAGCATTGCGAGTGCGCCATCGAGTTCCTTTGTCTCATCGTCCTGCTGGGAACGCAAAGTAACGACCCCCCGGTAATCGCCTTCCAGACCGAGGGCCTTGCGGGATTTTTCCAGTTTGATCGATTCCGGCGCAAACGTCTGCCGACGCTTCTCGAAATCCAGGAGCTTCCCGTCCAGTTCAGTGATCTCCCTTTCCAGGGCGGCCACACGATCCAGCCAGAGGGCCGCCTTGCGGAGGCCTTCGACCCGGCTCTCCAGCTCCGCTTCCCGGGACTGCTTTTCCTTCAAGCCGGTTTGCAGCTCCCTCTCTTCCTCCGCGCTTAGAACCTGGATTCCCTTCAGTTCCGCCTGCAACAGCTCGAGATGGTCGCGCTCCTCCGTGCGGCGCTCGTGAACCTTCATGGATATCCGGCTGTAGATTTCGGTCCCGGTGATCTGCTCCAGGATGGGCGCCCGCTCGTCGGGAGGGGCCTGGAGAAAGACCGCGAATCCCCCCTGGGCCAGCAGCATCGAACGGGTGAAGCGCTCGAAGTCCATACCCGTGGCCTTTTCGATGAATTCACCCACCTGGGTGATCTTCGATTCCAGGACGGTCCCGGAATCGGCGTCGGCTATTTCATGCCTGGCCTGCTGCAGCTCGCCTTCCGACTGTTTCCGGGCGCGGTGCTGGCTCCAGTGGCAGCGGTACCGGCCCTTCTGTGTCTCGAAGGTCACCTCGGCAAAGCATTCACCCGTCTGGCGCGACATGATCTCGTTGCCGCTTTTCGTCACCTTGTCCAGACGGGGCGTTCGGCCGTACAACCCGAGGCAGACGGCGTCGAGGATGGTCGTCTTTCCGGAACCGGTAGGGCCCGTAATAGCAAATATGCCGTCAGACGCATAGTCCGGGTGGGTGAAATCCACCTGCCATTCGCCCGCAAGGGAGTTCAGGTTTTTGAACCGTACGCCAAGGATCCTCATATTGACCCCTTTGAATTTCTGTCGAAACTTGGTAAATCGTCATTCCTGCGGATCCCGGATCAGGGTCCGGGACAGGCGCAGGAATCCAGTCATCTCAGTGGCTTCATAGATTCCCGCTTTCGCGGGAATGACAAAGAGGGTAGATTTTCAAAGCTCTCATACTGCCTTCTCCTATTCAGCCATCGGATCCGCTTCACTCAGGGATACGATGACCTCCCGGTAGGCGCTTAAAAGCGCCGGGCGCTGATCCTCCGGNNACTTCATGCGCCTGAAGGCAGCGCTGGAACACCTCCGTCGCGTCCAGGTCGTCGAGCGTTTCCTCCGCACCCGACCAGTTCAAGGCGCCTTCCAGCACCCGGTTGTTCTTGATGCGGAGGATCTCGATGCCGGTCCCGGCGACGGCCTCATCCAGCCGATCGCGCAGGCTGCCGGCGATCTCCTCTCCTTCGTAAATGATCTCCAGCCAGGCCCTGCTCCCCCGGGATTTCAGCCCGTCGATCTCCCGGGCGATGGCCGGCCAATCCCCCCGCAGGGTCTTCAGCTCCTGGAACCTGGGCACCGGAATTCTCGTGACCTTGGGGGCATGATCCAAAAACTCCACGAGAAAAACGCTTTTCCCCTGTTCGGCCTCCCCGAAGCCGATGGGCAGCGGGGAACCCGAATAGCGGATGAAATCGGAACCGCCCACGATCTGCGGGATATGAAGATGTCCCAGCGCGAGATAGTCGATGCACGCTGGAAACACATCCGTTCGGACCTGGGCGAGGGAGCCGATATACAGTTCCCGCACCCCGTCGCCCTCCACGGTCCGGCCGCCGGCCGCAAACAGATGCCCCATCGCGACAATCGGAACAGGCTGTTTCAGCAGCGCGCGTTTCTCTTCGGCCGCTTCACACACCCGGCGGTAATGGGCCCTGATCCCCTCGATGATCTTCCTCTCCTTGTCCTCGACGCTCTCGCCGGCCTCGGCGGTTCGGATCTCGCGGTCTCGGAGATAGGGGATGGCGCAGACGATGAGCCGGGGATCCTGATCCGGCCCGTTGATGACGATCAGCTCATCCGCGGGAGGATCGGATGCACACCCCACCACATGGACGTTGAGGAATTTCAGGAGTTCCCGGGGCGCGTTCAAGAAAGAGGGCGAATCGTGATTCCCGGCGGTCACCACCACGTGGCGGTTTGAAGAGGCCGCAACGCGGCACAGGAAACGGTAGTAGAGTTCCTGGGCATGGTTACTGGGCGTGCTGTTGTCAAACACGTCGCCCGCGACCAGGAGCACGTCGATGTTTTCCTCCTCCACCAGGACGGCCAGCCAGTCCAGGAAAGCCTCGAACTCCTCATATCGCTGGCGGCCATAAAGTGTGCGGCCGATGTGCCAGTCCGATGTGTGCAGAACCCTCATCTTTTTCCTTTCTGCATGGTTTTGCCGGTCAAGCTCGCCGCATTCTTTACGGCCGCCGGAATCACATCCGGCCCGAATAAAAAATCCCCGCCTTGACATCATCAGCGACGGCCGCCGATTTCTACCGGTCCATCTTCGTCAACTTCGCCCCGATCCGGGAGGCGATGATCACCAGCGTCGTGGAGATGAAGATCATCAGGATCCCCAGAGCCGAGAGCCTCCCCCACAGACCGTCTTCGGCAAACCGGAGGATCTGGACGGCGAGGACCTCCGTCCCCGGTCGGGAGAGGACGACGGAGAGGCTCAGCTCTCGGACGAACATCGTCGCCATCAGGATCCAGCCGGAGACGATCCCCGGAATCAAAAGCGGAATGACTATCCGCCGCATCGTGTAGAACGGCCCGCCGCCGCAGACCCGGGATGATTCCTCCAGGTTGCTGTGGATCTGGACGAAGGCGCTGGTGAGCGGCCGGATGCCGTAGGGTAGGTATGTCGCGATGTAGCCGATGAGAAGCGCCCAGATCGTCGCGTAGAGGGGCGTCTGGACAAAGAACCACATGAAACCGATGCCGACGACGATCCCCGGGAAGGAGAAGGAGAGGAAGCTCAGGGATTCGAGAAAGCCGGAGGCCTTCGAGCGGACCTTGACGATCACGTAGGCGACGAAGAAGGAGAGGATCATCCCCAGCGTCGCCCCGCCGACGCCGAGGTAGAGGCTGTTCTTGAGTGACAGCAGCGAGACAGGGTCTTTGAGGACCGCGATCCAGTGCTTCCAGCTCATCATCGCGAAGGCCTTCGCGCTCGGAACCATGGAGTAGGGAACGACGGAGGTGTAGAAGAGGACCAGGACCGGCAGAACGATCAGCACAAACGATAGCAGCGCGACGATTCCGAAAAGGGGATACCGGGCCCCCTTCAAGTCGATTACGCTCGGCCGGTAGCCCCGGCTGGAGACGGTGACGTATTTCTCCCCTTCGCGGGTCAGGTGGCGGTAGAGGAAGATCAGCGTGATCGAGGCGGCCAGCGCACTCATGCCCACCGCCGCCGCCATCCCGTAGTCCGTGACATAGCTGGTCGCGACGATACGGTAGATATGGGTCGCCAGCACGTAGATCCGCCCCGGCATGCCGATCACTGAGGGAACGGCAAAGGAGGCCAGGCTCCGGACGATGACGAGCGTTGCCGCGGCCAGGATGGCCGGCCGGAGAACCGGCAAGGTGACCCGAACCAATGTCCGCAGGTTCGACGCCCCGCACACCTTCGAGGATTCCTCCAGGGAAACGTCGAATGCCGACATGGCCGGGGCGATGACCAGGTAGGCGATGGGCAGGTCCAAGAGCCCCTCCACGAGGATCATTCCCTGGAGTGTGTAGATGCTGAGCGCCGCCCTCTCCCAGCCGAAGACCTGCCGGAGAAAGAGGTTGATCATGCCGTTCGACGGATTGAGCAGCAGAACCCAACTCACGGCGAACAGGATGTGCGGCACCATCATCGGAATCAGCGAAATGATCCGGAACATGAACTTGAACGAGATGTTCGTTCGGGTGTTCAGATAGGCCAGAAAAAGTGCCAGGACGGTGGCAACGAGCGCGGAGCCGATGGTGAAGATGACCGTATTGACGAGGATTTCGGCGAAGGCCGGGTCGCTGTAGGCCTTGACGTACTTCGAAAGCGTGAATGTTCCGAAGGCGCCGAGCCCCTCGCTGAAACTTCCCAGGATGAGCATGACGACGGGGCAGACCGTGAGGAATCCGACAATCGCGATCAGCCCCGGCGTCAGGCCCATTCTCGTCTTTTGCATCGCACGTTACCTTTGAGACCTGAAAGATACCCTCCGCTTTGTCATTCCCGCGAAAGTGGGAATCCGATATGGCTGACATTTGTCAAGAAAAAAATAGTTCTCCTGTTCCTTATTTTTTTAAGGGTTATTTTCCCCTTATTAATCCGGGGCATAGTCAGAGACGGGACCTCTTCTGCGACGTTTGATCATTCTGATATTCGCGGGTTTGACCGCTATG